>CANRIN010000063.1 GCA_947630675.1 uncultured Clostridia bacterium
CTCGCAAGCGCTCAGCCGTCTTATAAGCAAGCTCTTCGAGTACGCGAGCCTCAATTCCGACCTCGACACCGGCGACTACACCTTCCTCGCCCTCTCCGGCAGGATGATGAACCTTGCAAACAGCGCGGGCGCCGCAGAGTACTTTGTCTCCCCCGCCCTCATCTCCATCCCGGACGAGACGCTTGAGAAGTGGTACGGGGAAAAGCCCGAGCTCCGCGCCTACGAGCGGACGATATACGAGAGCCGCCGTTACAAGAAGTACACCCTCTCCGACGAGAACGAGAGGCTGCTCGCAAACCTCCGCCGCGGCATGGGCGGTCACTCCGGCATCCGCTCGGTCTTCGCGAACGCCGACCTTGACTTCGGCTATATCCGCGGTGAGGACGGAAAGAAGACCCACCTCACCGACGCCAACTACGTCGCGTTCCTGATGAGCCCCGACCGCCGCGTCCGCCGCGCCGCGTTCACGAAGATGTATGAGACCTACAAGCAGTTCGGCAACACCTTCGCCGCGCTGATGAACGAGTATGTCAAGGAGCGCACCACCGTCTCGAAGGTGCGCGGCTACGATTCGAGCCTCCAGTGCTCGGTCTTTGACGATGAGGTGACGCCCGACATATACAACACCCTCGTCGACACGGTGAACAAGAACCTTCCGGTCCTCTACGACTACTACAAGCTCAAGAAGGAGGTCCTCGGCCTCTCGAAGTACCACCTCTATGACATCTATACCCCCCTTATCGGCTCGAGCACGAAGAAGTACAGCTATGAGGAAGCGGTCGAGGAAGTGCTCGACGCGGTGAAGGTACTCGGAAGCGAGTATCACGACACCCTAGAGGACGGTCTGAAGAACCGCAAGTGGGTCGACGTCTACCCCAACAAGGGCAAGCAGAGCGGCGCTTACAGCGCCGGCAGCTACGACACTCAGCCCTACATCCTGATGAACTACACCGACACGCTCGAGGACGTGTCGACGCTCGCGCACGAGTCCGGCCACTCGATGCACTCCTACTTCTCCAAGATAAGCAACACCCCGCAGGATTCGCGGTACACCATCTTTGTCGCAGAGGTCGCCTCCACCGTCAACGAGCTGATATTCTGCCACAAGAAGCTCCGCGAGTCGTCAAGCGACGATGAGAGGCTTTCCATTCTCAACCAGATAATGGAGACCTACAAGGGCACTCTCTTCCGCCAGACGATGTTTGCGGAGTTCGAGCGCGACATGCACGCCATGAGCGAGGCGGGCGAGACTTTGACTAAAGACCTTCTCTGCACCAAGTACTACGAGATAGTGAAGCGCTACTTCGGGCCGGGCGTCGTCTGCGACGCGGACATCGCCTACGAGTGGATGCGCATCCCGCACTTCTATATGTTCTTCTATGTCTATCAGTACGCGACCTGCATCTCCGCCGCCTCGAGCATAGTTAAGCGCATAGAGAGCGAGGGAGAGGCCTACATCCCGCACTACCTCGACTTCCTTCGCTGCGGCGGCTCGAAGAGCCCGCTCGACAGCCTCAAGGTAGCGGGCATCGACCTCACCGACCCCTCCGTCATTGAGGACGCCATAGCCGACTTTGCCGACACCATAAAGCAGTTCCGGGAGATATACAACGCCGCGAAGTAAGCGGCAAGACATCGGCCTCGAATATCCGGCGGGAGGACTTGTCCTCCCGCCGGACGAACGAAAGGATGTGACCCCATGCAGACTGCCGAAAAGTGGCTCTCGCGCTGCTTTCTCGCGGCTTTTCTCATAGCGGCGGCATCGCTTCTGCTCCGCAGCCGGGTCTGCGCCGCGGCAAGCGTGCTTTGCATCTTCATTGTACTGCTGAAGCACAGGCCGAAGCACTTTACGCTCTGGCTTGCGGCGGCGTGTGTGCTTACGCGGCTTCTCGCCGTGCTCGTTCTTTCGCCACCTCTCTCCTCCGATTTTCTTCTGCTGCATAACGCGGCGCAGGGCATCCTCAGCGGCGACCTCTCCCTGATGAGCAGGGAGTACTTCCTCATCTGGGCATACCAGACGCCGTTCGTGCTGTTCGAGGCGGCTGTCCTCGCCGTATGGAACGACCCCATGGCGATGAAGCTCGTGAACGTGCTTTTCTCCTCGGGAACGGTCGTGCTCGCTTACCGCATCCTCCGTGCTTACGTCCGTCCGGCTGCTGCGGAGACCGCAAGCCTCGCCGCTTGCGTATTTCCGTTTTTCGTGACGCTGCCCACCATCCTCACAAACCAGATAGTTTCGCTTTTCTTCCTTGTGCTCGCGGTGTGGCTTCTCATCTCGCCGGACACCGAACGTCTCCGTATATGGCGTTTCCCTCTCGCCGGGCTTTCCGCCGCCGTCGGCAACCTCATGCGTCCGGAGGGACTCATCATACTGGTCGCACTGCTCGTGTGGGCGCTCTTCAAGCTCCTCTCCGAGCCGGCTCTGCGGAAGCGGGTCCTTGCCGGAATGCTCGCTCTCCTTCTTGTATACTTTGCGGTGGGAAAGGGTACGGACCTCGCCGTCCGCGCCTCCGGGATCAACCTCCACGGCACCGCAAACGAATATCCCGCCTGGAAATTCGTGCTCGGCCTCGACTACAACGCCGGAGGCGCCTACATGAATTCGTCTGTTACCACGATGTGGAAGCAGCTTCTCGCCACCTTTGACGAGGAGTACCGTCCCACCGCGGCGACGTCGGTCCTGCAAAAACAGCTGATGCGGGAAAATCTGCCGAGATCCGCGGCACAGTGGTGCGACTTTATGCTCGGCAAGATCGACTTTCTCTGGGGCTCCTCGGCGCTCTACTGGGTGACGCAGCATCTCGATAAAACGAGCTTCGTTACCGGCGAGCTCGTAGAACTGACCGAGGCCTTCGACCGCGGGCTGTTCTTCACGGCGTTCACGCTCGCCGCGCTCGGCCTTGCGGTAAAGAAGCGTTCGGCGGACGAGCTGCTGCCGTTCTTCGTGGTGTTCGCGGCGTTTTTCGTGTTCCTCCTTATCGAGGTACAGCCGCGCTACGCGTATCTGCCGCAGATATTCGTGTTCATGGGCATGGGCTTCGGGCTGGACTTTCTTGCGGAGAAGTTCGGCGGCGCCCCCGAAAACAGCGCGGGTGCAGACACGCCGCAGCTTCCGGACGGCGACATGCAGACTCCGCCGAAGAAGGACGTCCGCCCCGGGAAGCGGCGCCGCAGAGCATAACGCACGGGTCGACAGGTCCACTCACATTACAGATAAAAGAATCACAACACGGCGGGTGCGAAATCGTACCCGCCGTGTTTTGCGCGCTTTTCGGCGAAGTGACAAAATACAGCTTGCAATTATCCCCTTGCGAATGTATAATCAGTATAGTATCACACGCACCCGAAAGTGCAGGAAATATTTTTTAGAGGAGGATCATCCGCAATGGCAAAAACCTTCGTATGTGACGAATCGACGACAGTAAAGACCAAGGCCGGTCTGCTCCAGGGCTTCAAGGTCGACGACATGTACGCCTTCTACGGCGTCAAGTATGCCGACGCCAAGCGTTTCCAGATGCCCACGCCGGTGGAGCCGTGGGAGGGCGTCAAGACCGCTCTCGCCTACGGCTATGTCAGCCCGATGCTCGGTCAGGACAACCCCTCGAACGAGCTGCTCGTACCGCACCGCTATTGGCCGCTCGACGAGAACTGCCAGTACCTCAACGTCTGGACGCAGTCTCTCTCCCCCGACGCAAAGAAGCCGGTCCTCTTCTGGCTGCACGGCGGCGGGTACGCTGCCGGCTCCTCGATAGAGCAGATAGCCTATGAGGGCGACAACATGAGCCGCCACGGCGACTGCGTCGTCGTCACGATAAACCACCGTCTGAACATCCTCGGCTACCTCGACCTCTCCCCGTTCGGCGAGAAGTACAAGAACTCCGGCAACGCAGGCCATGCGGACATCGTCGCGGCCCTTCAGTGGGTTCACGACAACATCGCACAGTTCGGCGGCGACCCGGACAACGTCACCGTCTTCGGACAGTCCGGCGGCGGCGGAAAGGTCAGCTGCCTGCTCCAGACCCCGGCGGCGGACGGGCTTTTCCACCGCGGGATAATCCAGAGCGGCGTCGCGAGCGGCAGCCTTCTCGGCGGCGGCGAGCGCACCGAGGAGCAGAACGGCCGCGAGATAGTGAACGCCATGCTCCGCGAGCTCGGCCTGCCCGAGAACGACCCCGAGCCGCTTGAGACCATCCCCTACGCCGACCTCGCCGCCGCGTACAACAAGGCGGCCCCGGCCATCCGCGCAAAGGGCGGCTACACCGGCTGCGCTCCGATAGCGGACGACTACTATGTCGGCGACCCGATGATATACGGCTTCACCGAGCACGCCAAGACCGTTCCGATAATGGTCGGCACCGTCATGTGCGAGTTCCTCGGCTTTGCCCCCGCCGGCCCGAACGAAAACGACGAGGATGCGACATATGCCGAGATGAAGAAGATATTCGGCGAGTACACCGACAAGGCGGTCGAGCTCTACCGCAAGGCATTCCCAGGCAAGAAGCTCGCCTATCTCGCCAAGCTCGACGGGCTCTTCCGTAAGGGCTCGTGGGAGTACGTCATGAAGAAGGCGGAGGTCTCGAGCGCGCCCGCCTACTCCTACATGTTTACATACGAGTTCCCGTATGCCGGCGGCAAGCCCGCGTGGCACTGCTCCGAGATACCGTTCGTGTTCCACAATGCGGAGCGCGTCGCGGTGTGCAGCGGCGGCGAGGACGTCGAAAAGATGCAGGAGAACATCTTCGAATCCTGGATGTCCTTTGCCCGCACCGGTGACCCGAGCCACCCCGGCATCCCGGAGTGGAAGCCCTGCACCGGCGCCGAGGAGCGCTGCATGAAGATGGATAAGACCTTCACGCAGGATACAAACTTCGACCACGAGCTGATGGAGATATTCCTCGAGCACGGCCCGAAGTTCGGCTTCGGCACGGTCAAGGCAGAGCACTGAGCTCGGCTCCCCAATTTTGTATCTTAACATTTCTTTCTACATATTAGGTCCCAAGCACACGCAAAAAGCGGGGAAGCTGTTACCAGCTTCCCCGCTTATATTTTCTTCACAGAACCGGACTTTTTGTATCTGCTACTAAGAAATCGTTCGATGTCGCCGAATGCCTAGGGAAAGTTTGATGTTTTCCCCAGAAACTCACCCGGCCTGATGACAGATTTGTTTGATACAGAGTATGTCCTATTATGTGGGTTGCGGTTGTGTGTCTGTATCGGGAGAGGGTTTATTAAGGGAGAGGGCAGAGCCCTCTCCCTTAAGCGCGTTTTTGATTACTTTTTGCGCGAGCAAAAATGTAATGAGTGCGAGCTCGAACATCTTCCGCGTCGATACCTTCTACCGCTCGCACCAGCATTGTCCGCCTTGCGGACAATGCCCTACATTTTCTTCACACAACAGCGCGGGGCGGCACAGCCCCGCAATGGTGTCGGTAGAGCTCTGCTCTACCAAGGACGCGGGGGTCGCCCCGCAGATTCCTGCGGGTCTACCCCGCTATACGGGAGTGGGGCGGCACAGCCCCGCGAAGGTAGTGGTGAGGCTCTGCCTCACTTAGAGACGCGGGGTCTCGCCCCGCAAATCCTTGCGGGGCTTCCCCGCTAGAGGAGTGGGGCGGCACAGCCCCGCCAGGGGTGCGGGGGCAGCGCCCCCGCAAAGGTGCCGGTGAGGCTCTGCCTCACTTAGAGACGCGGGGCCCGCCCCGCAGATTCCTGCGGGGGCTTCCCCGCTAGATGAGGGTGGGGCGGCACCGCCACCCTCAACTCCCACGGAGTTTTACTCCGTTATTTTGAAGCCAGCCTTTGTCAGCTCGGCGCGTATCTCCTCTATCTGCTCAAAGTCGCGTGTCTCCATGCCTATGGTGAGGAAGCAGCTCGCTATCGCCATGTTTGCGTCCGACCGCTCGTGGTGGACGCTCACGACGTTTGCGCCGCACCTCGATATTATCTCACTCACGCCGACAAGCTGGCCCGGCTTGTCCTCGAGCGCAATCTGGAGCGTGGCGTTCCTGCCGGAGGTCACAAGGCCGCGCGTTATCACGCGTGAGAGTATGTTCACGTCGATATTTCCGCCTGAAAGTACGCAGACGACCTTCTTTCCCTCTATCGGCAGCTTGTCGAACATCGCCGCCGCGACGCTCACCGCGCCCGCGCCCTCGGTGATGAGCTTCTGCTTCTCGATGAGCGCAAGTATCGCCGCCGCCGTCTCGTCCTCGCTCACGGTGACGATGTCGTCGACGTACTTACCTATCATGTCAAACGTAATGTCTCCCGGGTGCTTGACGGCGATACCGTCGGCAAAGGTCTCTACCGTGCCGAGGGTTATCGGTTTTCCCGCCCGGCGGCTCTCGAGCATGCTCGCCGCCCGCTCCGCCTGCACTCCGTACACTTTGACCTCCGGACGGAGGTGCTTTATCACATAGGCCACGCCGGAGATGAGTCCGCCGCCGCCTATCGGGACCACCACGGCGTCCAGGTCCTGAAGCTGGTCGAGTATCTCGAGCCCTACGGTTCCCTGCCCCGCGATAACCTCGTCATCGTCAAACGGATGGATGAAGGTCATGCCGGTCTCGTCGCGGAGGCGGACGGCCTCGGCATACGCGTCGTCATACGTCCCGGGGACGAGGCGCACCTCCGCGCCGAGCGCCTTTGTCGCCTCGACCTTGCTTATCGGCGCGCCGTCCGCCATGCAGACGATGCTGCGTATGCCGTTCTTCGTGGCGGCAAGCGCCACGCCCTGAGCGTGGTTTCCCGCGCTGCACGCGATTATCCCGGCGCGCTTCTGCTCCTCCGAGAGCCGGCTTATCTTGTAGTAGGCGCCGCGCAGCTTGAAGCTGCCGGTCACCTGAAGGTTTTCGGTCTTGAGGTACATCTGCGAGCGCGATGAGAGCTTCTCCGAGTAGATGAGGTCGGTCTTCCGCGCGACCTCCTTCAGCATGAACGCCGCCTGATACACCTTGTCCAGTGTCACCATATCCTAACCCCTATCCGAGATTTTTGCCGCGAGCATATCAACAAACTGCTGCGCCGTCCGCCCGGAGACGCCTCCGTGGCGTATCTCCCAGCGATTCGCCTCGAGCAGCAGAGTCTTTTCGTCCATGTCTATGCCGCGCCGCGCGGCAAGAGTCCTCACTATCTCGTAGAACTCCTCGCGCGCGGGCGTTGAGAAGTTTATCAGTATCCCGAACCGCTCCGCAAGCGACAGCTTCTCCTCCATGGTGTCCGAGCGGTGGATGTCGCCGTCGTGCTCCATATCGCTGCGGTCTTTCCACGTCTCCTTTATGAGGTGGCGGCGGTTCGACGTGGCGTAGATGAGGACGTTTTCCGGCTTCAAAGCTATGCCGCCCTCTATCACCGCCTTGAGGAACTTGTACTCGACCTCGTGCTCCTCAAAGGACAGATCGTCTATGAAAACGACGAAGCGGTAGTTCCGCTCTCTCAGCCGGCTCATCAGCGGCGCCAAAGCGCCGAACTGATGCTTGTATATCTCCACGGCACGGAGGCCGCGCTCCGCGTACTCGTTTATCACGGCGCGGACGCTCGTGCTCTTGCCGGTGCCGCTGTCGCCGTAGAGAAGGACGTTGTTCGCGCTCCTTCCCGAGACGAACGCCTCGGTGTTTTCGACGAGCGCCGCCTTCTGTCTCTCGCAGCCCACGATGTCGCTGAGGCGCGCCGAGCTGTCACCGCGCGCCGGGATGAGCTCTCCCCCGTCCCCGAGGCGGAAGGCGCGGTCGAGCGCGAATATCCCCGCGCCGTACTGCCGATAGAACTCCGTCACTATCCGGTACGCTTCTTCCTCGTCCTCCGCCGCAGCCATGCCGCGCGCGAGCGCGGTTATCCTCTCCCCCGCCGGGCACCGCTCCGCGCAGCCCGCAGGCAGCCGGAAGTCGGACACGGCGGAGAAGCAGTCAAGGCCGAGCTCGCTTTCGAGCTTTGAGAAATCGTATCTGAAGAGGCGCAGAAAGACGGCGAGGTCGCGCTTTGCAAGTCTCTCCGTACCCCCCGCGCCCACCTCTCCGCGCCGCTCGCAGCCGAGTGAGAACGGGTTCTCGTCGGTCGCTATCCTCAGCGCGAGGCAGTCCTGCCAGAGGTTACCTTCGAGGCCGTAACGCACGGCAAGCTCCACCATTCCGCGCACGCACGCATTTATCGCGCGTATGACGGCAAATCTGTCCTCACCGCGCTTCTTTGCCTCGAGCGCGGCACAGAGCGATTCAAGTATGCCGTCCCTGCGGCTGCCGCCGTAGAGCAGCAGCCGCGAAGTCTCCTTGTACATGGTCTGTTATTCCACCGTCGTTCTCCAGCCGAACTCGTCCGGGAGGGCGCCGGTCTGGATTCCGGTCACGGTGTCGTAGAGGCGCTGGCTGACAGAGCCTATGTTCCCATCGCCTATCTGCATGACCTCGTCCTTGAAGCGAAGCTTGCCGACGGGCGAGATGACCGCCGCCGTACCGGTCCCGAAGACCTCCTCGAGCGCGCCGGACTTCTGCGCCTCGATGAGCTCGTCCACCGAGATCTTCCTCTCCTCGGTGGGAAGGCCCCAGTGGCGGCAGAGGTGCAGCACCGAGTCGCGCGTGATTCCCGGGAGGATGCTGCCGTTCAGCATAGGCGTGACTATCTTCCCGGCTATCTTGAAGAAGATATTCATCGCGCCGACTTCCTCTATGTACTTGCGCTCCACGCCGTCGAGCCAGAGCACCTGCGAGTAGCCCGAGTCGTGCGCCTTGACCTGCGCCGCAAGGCTCGCGGCGTAGTTGCCGCCGGTCTTCGTGAAGCCGACGCCGCCGCGAACAGCGCGCACGAAGTCGTCCTCTATCCATATACCGACCGGCGCAAGGCCGCTCTCGTAGTACGCCCCGCTCGGCGAGAGGATTATAACGAACAGATAGGTCTCGGACGGCTTGACGCCGAGGAACGGGTCGGTCGCTATGATGAACGGACGGATGTAGAGCGAGGTGCCCGCCTCGGTGGGTATCCAGTCCTCGTCCACCTTCACCACGGTCTTTACGGCCTGGACGAAGTCCTCCTCCGGGATAAGCGGGATGCAGAGACGCTCGTTTGAACGGTTGGCACGCTTCGCGTTCATGTCCGGGCGGAAGAGATAGCTCTTCCCGTCCGCGCCGCGGTACGCCTTAAGTCCCTCGAACATCTCCTGGCCGTAGTGGAAGACCATCGCCGCCGGGGAGAGGGTGAAGTCCGCAAACGGTACGACGCGCGGGTCATGCCAGCCCTTTCCCTCGGTGTAGTTCATGACGAACATGTGGTCGGTGAATATCTTGCCGAATCCGAGCGGGCCCTGCGGCTTCTCCTTCGGCTTGTCGGTCTTTACTATCTTGATGTCAAGCACAACGATCACCTCAAATTCGGACTGCTTACAGTCTCTTTATTATCTCCTCGGTCATTTCGGTGCAGGTGAGAGCCTTGCCCTCGCCGACAAGAATGTCCGCCGTGCGGAGGCCCTCTTCGAGCACCGCGCCGACCGCTCCCTCTATGGCGTCCGCCTCCTGCGTGAGGCCGAAGGAGTAGCGCAGCATCATCGCGGCGGAGAGCACCGTTGCGATAGGATTTGCCCTGTTCTGCCCTGCGATATCCGGCGCGGAGCCGTGTATCGGCTCGTACAGTCCCCTTGTCCCGCTGCCGAGCGAGGCTGACGCGAGCAGACCTATCGAGCCGGTTATCTGGCTCGCCTCGTCGGAGAGTATGTCGCCGAACATATTCGACGTCACTATGACGTCGAACTTCGACGGGTCGCGGACGAGCTGCATCGCGGCGTTGTCCACGAGCATATCCGTAACCGTGACGTCCGGGTACTCCTCCGCCACGCGGTGGACTGTCTCGCGCCAGAGGCGCGAGGTCTCGAGGACGTTCGCTTTGTCGATGCTCGTGACGTGGCGGCGGCGCTTCTGCGCCGTCTCGAAAGCGACGCGCGCTATACGCTCTATCTCGTAGACGCTGTACGCCTCTGTGTCGTATGCCTCCGGGCCGTACTTTCCGTCGCGCCGGCCGCGCTCGCCGAAGTAGATGCCGCCGGTGAGCTCGCGCACTATAACAAGGTCGATGCCCTTATTCACAATGTCCTCGCGAAGGACGCACGCGTCCTTCAACGCGGGGTATATCTTTGCGGGGCGGAGATTTGTAAAGAGCTCCATCGCCGCACGGAGGCCGAGCAGCGCTTTCTCCGGACGGATGTCGCCGGAGAGCCCGTCCCACTTGGGGCCGCCGACCGCACCGAGCAGGACGCTGTCGCTTGCAAGGCACCCCTTCACCGTCTCCTCGGGGAGCGGGATGCCGAACTTGTCTATCGCCTCGCCGCCGGCGGGATACGCCGTGCAGTGAAAGACATGGCCGAACTTCTCTCCGACCTTTTCGAGCACTTCAACGGCGCTCTCCACTATCTCGGGGCCTATACCGTCGCCCTTTATGAGCGCAACCTTGTATTCCATCAGTCCTTCTCCCCCGTCTGCTTTGCCTTTATGTACTTCAGGAGCCCGCCGCTCTTGATTATCCCCTGTATGAACTCGGGGAAGGCTGCGGCCTTGAAGGTCTCGCCCGTCGTCTCGTCGGTGATGACGCCGGTGGAGAGGTCGACCGTGACGGTGTCTCCGCTCGTTATCTTCTCGGCGGCCTCGGGGCACTCGAGAATGGGAAAGCCGATGTTTATCGCGTTGCGGTAGAATATACGCGCAAAGCTCGCCGCTATGACGCAGGACACGCCGCTCGCGCGTATCGCCAGCGGAG
>CANRIN010000064.1 GCA_947630675.1 uncultured Clostridia bacterium
CGCGCCGCCGCGGTTCCGGCGGTTGATGTTGCCGAAGGCAACATCGCGGAGCCCCGATTCATTCGGGGCGAGCATTTCAATTGAAAGGGCTCCCAAAAAGTCCGAAGGACTTTTTGGGGATATAGTCTCGCAAAACACGGCAAAACGATAACTGACAGCGGGTTCCCGCCCGGACTTTGCCGGGCGGGAACTGTGCTGATACGGGACGGTGGTAACTGATGACGTTGGAGGAAGCAATAAAAAGAGTAGACGCCGTGAAGCCTAACGGCTTCACAAACGACAGCAAGACCGAATGGATAAACGAGTGCGAGGGACTTGTGCAGACGGAGGCGCTGCTGTTCGCGCCGGAGGAGATAGTGCGGTACGAGTACGGCGCGGACAGGGAGACCGAGCTGCTGGTGCGTCCCCCGCACGACAAGCTGTACACCGCGTACCTCGCGGCGATGATAGATTTTGCGAACGGTGAGTATGACAGGTATTTGAACACGATGACGATGTTCAACACGCACTGGGCGGAGTTCCTGCGTTACCTCACCACGCACTGGCGTCCGGCGGACGCATATAAGGAGGGTTTGATATGAGCGGTTTGGACGGCCTCGGCGCGCCGAAAGGGTTTCCCGGAGATGCGCCGGAGGGCATAGGAGCGCCGCCGCACGGCGGCTGGCGTGGGTACTACCTGACGGCTTACGGCATAGCCGTCAAGCACGGGTTCCGGGGAAGCGAGGAGGAGTGGCTGAAGACCCTCGAGGGCGAGCGCGGCGAACGCGCGGAGCTGCGCTTCAACGGAGAGAACAAGTGCTTGGAGTACAGGTATGAGAGCGAGGAGGAGTGGCGTGTCCTCTGCGAACTGAAGGACATACAGGGGGACATGGTGACAGCAGTCCTCGAGGAAGCGCGCGGATACGCGATCCTCGCCGAGGAGCACGAGAAGGGTGCGGAGCGGCACGAGGCCGCCGCCGAGCGCTACACCGCCGAAGCGGAGAGCTGGGCGCACGGCGAGACCGGCGTCCGCAAGGGCGAGGACGAGGACAACGGCAAGTACTACGCGCGCGTCACCGCCGCACGGGCGGCGGACGCGGAGGACAGTGCCGTCCGCGCGGAGACGGCGGCGGAAACCGCGGCGGAGGACGCCGCCCGCCACGCCGTGGAGGACGCGGAGGAGCTGCTTTCCGGGTACGTCTCGGATGCCGAGACCGCGCGCAGCGGCGCGGAGAGCGCGGCGGAATCAGCAAGGTTGAGCGAGGAGCACGCTGCTGCGTCCGCAGAGGCTGCGCAGTCGAGCGCGGAGGCCTCGGAGAGCTCGGCCAAGAACTCGGCCGAGAGCGAGAACGCCGCGGACACGGCGAGAAGGAGTGCGGAGGCGGCGAGGGACGCCGCCGAGGCCGCGGACGAAAAAGCACAGCTGGAGCGCATCGACGCCGAGCTTGCGCGCGAGGGCGCGGAGACGGCAGCCAAGGAGAGCGCTGCGGCGAGAGACGCCGCGGCCGCGTCGGCAGAAGCGTCCGAGCGTGCGGCGGTGCGCGCAGAAGAGATAGTGGGGCAGGACTTTGCGACAAAGGAATATGTAGCGGACGCCGTGTCTGAACACGACGCCTCCGGTGAGGCGCACGCGGACATACGCGAGGAGCTCGCGGGAAAGGCCGGCAGGGACGAGCTCGAGGCGGCAAAGACCGCCGCCGAGACCGCGCTCTCCGAGCATGACGCGAGCGGAGAAGCGCACGGCGATATACGCACAGCGCTTGCGGCGAAGGCGGACGACACGGAGACCAAGGCGGCGATAGAGGAAGTCCGCGCGGCGGCGGAGGCTGCGGCAAAGACCGCAGAGGCCTCCGGCGTGACGTTCGAGGACGGCGAGACCTTCCAGCAGAAGTACGAGTCGGGCGAGCTGAAGGGCGAGAAGGGCGACAGAGGCGAGCAGGGTCCCGCAGGCAAGGACGGCTCCGCCGGCGCAGGCGGCACGCAGGGTCCGAAGGGCGACCCGGGATCGGTGTTCACACCCACCGTCGCGGCGGACGGCACGCTTTCGTGGACAAATAATGGTAGCCTCGAGAACCCGTCCCCGGTGAATATCAAGGGCCCGAAGGGAGATACAGGAGCGAACGGCACAAACGGCGCCGCGGGCAAGGACGGCGTGTCGCCGACGGTCAAGGTCTCCAAGTCGGGCACGGTGACGACCGTCGAGATAACCGACGCCTCCGGCAAGCAGACCGCAACGATAAATGACGGAGCGGCGGGAGCGCCCGGAAAGGACGGTTCTCCCGGTGCAACTGGCCCCGCCGGCCCGAACGAGCTGAGCACGAGCACGAAGACGGCATTCAGCGGGCTGCTGAAAGGTAACGGGTCGAATGTCCTCGCAGCAGCCGCGGACACGGATTTCCTCACGCCTGCAACTGCGGCGGCGACATATCTGAAGCTCACGGGCGGGACGATGAGCGGAGACATCAGCCTCGGCGACGAAAGCATGCGCTTCTTCCGAGGGAACTATGTCTCGCACGGCGGCTCCCCCATTCAGATATCGGACGGAAGAATAGGCGACGTCCTCACCGTCGGACGAGGGGGCGGCGTGAAATTCAGGGAAAGCACAAATCCCATGTACAGTGTTATCGGCGGAGTCGGGTATCCGCAGAATAACGACGACGCTGCAACGAAGGAGTATGTGGACAGCAAGGCGGGGAGCGGAACGCTCGAATTCGTGACCGCCACCAAAGGCAGTCTCTCGAGAGATAATGGCGTACAGCTCAACGTGGACTATTCGACCGGCGGGAAGCTCGTCGGCGTAGCGGCCGATATAAGGCAGGACATAGCGGGCGTATGGAACGACGGTCATTTCTTCTGTACCCTGCCCAGCATACCCGTAAATCAGGAGCAGCTGCTCAATAGGCAGGACTGGAAACAGACGGGGTTCTGGATAAACGGCAACAACTCATTCACAGGCTCCGATACCTGGTGGCTCACACCGTACACCGTATCTGTCGACACATCGAGCAAGAACAACTATAACATCTGGATCTACTTCTCTCCGAAGGCGATACAGATGACGGTATCGAGCTCTTCCATTTCGTTGGTGAGCGTGACCTCTACGGGGCTGACAAGAGCACAGATACTCATCGCGAAGTGAGAGGGGAAAGAAAATGTACAGATATATCTTGTCACGGCAGCATGACGGTACCCTGCGGAAGGAGGTGCGTGGATGCCGGGCAGCATCTTTGCGGCGGACATAGGCTTTCCGTCCTTCGGCGCGGGGGAGAGTACGGAGCAGCGGCTCGACACGGTCACGAATTACCTCTATATGCTGCTTGAGCAGCTGCGGTACACCCTCGCGAACATCGGCAGAGAGAATATCAACGACGCTGCCTTTGAGGACATGTCGGAGGTCATAACGCACCCGCTCGCCATACGCGTCGGTGACGCGGAGGGAAACATCTCGTCGCTGCAGCAGTGGGCGGACGGTCTGGTGCTCTCGGTGGAGAATGGCGAACGAAGCTCCTCTATCCGCCTCACGTCCGGGGATATCACGATAAGCTCGGAGACCGTACAGTTCAAGGGGATGGTGCTCTTTGAGGATCTCTCCGGCAGCGGAAAGACCGAGATAAACGGCGACAACATCACCACCGGCACCATCACCGGCAGAACGTTCCGAAGCATCCTCGGCACGACCGGGGCGGTGAGCGGTGAGATAGAGATGTGCTACATCGACCAGCGCCTCGTCGCCGGCGGCATCCGCCTTGACGACCTCGGCGCCGGAACTTCGACCGAGGCAAGGCACAGAATGTTCATCTACACCTCAAACGTGGGCAGTATCCCGTTCGCAATGAAGCTGCAGAGCGCCGGGAGCATGAGCATAGATTCGGGAGGAGTGTTGTACATGAACTCGGCGGACCGCACGACCGTCAATGCTCCGTCCGTACTGCTCTCGGGCAGGGTGGACATCCAGGGCAGCCTATACCTGAACGGCGTGCAGATCACACCGACTCCGCCCGCCGCCGGATGAGCGGCGGAGGCAGACGGACGACGCCCCGCGCCGCATTGGACGCGGGAGAAAGGAAGTGTTACATGTATCTTTGTCAATGCGTAGCTGCGTATGCGGCCGTGCTGGCGCTCATGAGAAAGGAAGCGGACTATGAGACGGCCTACGCGCTCGTGACGCTCAAGCGGCTGCTCGAGCCGCATGCGGAATTCTTTTGCGAGGAGGAGATGAAGCTCGTGCGCGAGTACGCCGAGGAGGACGGCTCGGGCGGGCTGAAGCTCACGGAGAACGGGGGATTCATATTCCGGGACAAGGCGCTCGCGCCGGAGTATGCCCGCCGCCGCTCGGAGCTCGGGGAGGTGGAGGTGCGGGAGGAATTCCCGCGCTTCACGCTGCCGCGGCCGAAGTCAATACTTCCCTCGCATCTCGAGGCGCTTGACGCGTTTATAAGCTTTGCGGAGGAAGCCGGCGGCTCGCCCGAGGAAGGCGGCGCGGTATGACGGCGGGACTTCCGGTACTCCCGAACCTCGGCGGCTCGCGCAGAAGCGTTCAGACGGAGTTCGGCGGGTATGACAGGAGCGCGGGCGCGTCGGACGGGGCGATACGGGATATGACGAACATCTCCGGCGACAGCTGGCCGCTGCTCTCGCCGCGTGCGCCGAGGCGGCGCCTGCGAACGCTCGAGACGCCGAACGGGGTGTACAGCGGGGACGGATCTTTCCATGTGGACGGCGTGGACTTTTACGCGGACGGGGTGCGGCGCGGGAGCGTGACCGATACGAAAAAGCGCTTTGCATCGCTGGGCGCGTACGTCGTCATCCTGCCGGACAGGGCGTACTACGACCGCGAAACGGGGCGGTTCGGCAGCCTTGCCGTGAGTGTTTCCGGCAGCATGAGCGTTCGGAACGGGACTTACGCGGGAGAACCGGCGAATATGAACACGGTGTATATGTCCGGCGCGAACTGGCGGGAAAAGCTCCGCGCAGGGGACGCCGTGACGGTGAAGGGACTGCCCGGCGGAGACGTCACGGCTGTCGTGCGGGAGATAGACGGCGACTACCTCCGCTTCTACGAGAACACCTTCTCCGCGGTGTATTCCGGCAGCCTCACCGTCTCGCGCGACGTACCGGAGATGGACTTCATCTTTGAGAACGAGAACCGGCTGTGGGGATGCAAGGGAGACACCATCTACGCCTCCAAGCTCGGAGACCCGTTCAACTGGAACGTATTCGACGGCATCTCGACCGACAGCTACGCCGTGAGGGTCGGCAGCGCCGGAGACTTCACCGGCGCGTGCGCCTACCTGGGGTACCCGTGCTTCTTTAAAGAGGAGCAGGTATACAAGGTCTACGGCGACCGCCCGTCGAACTTCCAGGTGATGGGCTCGGCCTCGCTCGGAGTGGCGAAGGGCAGCGGCGGGAGCCTCGCCGTCGCGGGGGAGACGCTGTACTACCTCTCCCGCACCGGCGTGGTCGCGTACAGCGGAGGAATGCCGAGAAGCGTCTCCGCGCCGTTCGGCGCGGAGCGCTTCAGGAACGCCTGCGCCGGCAGCGACGGCACGAAGTACTATGTGTCGATGCAAAGCGAGGACAGCGGAAAGTATTCTCTCTTTGTGTTCGACACGCGGCTCGGGATGTGGTTCCGGGAGGACAACACCGAGGCGGTGGGATTCTGCATGCTCCATGGCGGACTGTGCTTTCTCTCGGCGGACGGCGGGCTCTGGAGCGTGGGCGGCGGAGACCTGCCGCAGGACGCCGTTTCTGAGGGCACTGTCCGCAGCACGGCGGAGTTTGCCGACCTCACCGCCGGAGAGCCGAACAGGAAGGGACTCATGAAGCTCATAGCCCGTATGGAGCTCGACGCGGGAAGCAGGGTCACGGTGTCGGTGCTCGACAGTCCGGACGGGGAGTGGCGCCGGGCGGCGGAGCTCACGGCGGAGGGAAAGCGGAGCTTCGTGATACCGCTCATACCGAGGAGGGCGGACAGCTTCCGGATACGCTTCGAGGCGGACGGCGGGTACAGGCTGCACTCGCTTATGCGGGAGTTCTATGTCGGAAGCGAGCTGTAACGGCCCGGCATACGGACATCCAGAGCAGCGCGGGGCGGATGCTCCCGCCCCGCACAATACTATTTTATCGGAAAGGAGACCCGGAGGCGGCACCCCGCCGCTTTCGGGCAGGAGAAAAATGTACACATATGAGGATTTTCTCAGAGCCGCGCGCGGAGCCGGGCTCTATGACAGCTTTTCGGACGCCGATCTGAAGCTTGCGCAGCAGAATGCGGACGTTGGGATGGGACTGCTCTGCTACAAGCAGGACTACAGCTCCGCCGCAACTGACGAGGCGCGGACGCTTGCGCACCTCGGCGCGGAGCGCCTGCGCGCGTGGAACGGTAGCTACAGCGGAGGTGCGGACGGCAGCGAGTACAACCCGTTCGGTACGCTCGGCGTCACCGGCGGAAGCGCCGGATCGTTTGCCGCCGCGCCGGCGGCGCCGTCCGGCTTCAGCTACGACCCGGAGAGCGACCCGGTCTATCGGAGCTTCCGCAAGCAGTACATCCGCGAGGGACGCCGCTCCGCCGAAGACACACTCGGCATAGCGAGCGCGGCGAGCGGAGGCATACCGTCCTCCTACGCGGTTTCCGCCGCGTCGCAGGCGGGAAACTACTACGCTTCGCAGCTTGCGGACAGGGTTCCGGAGCTCGAGCGGCAGGCATACGACCGCTACCTCGACGACTACAGGCTGTATCTGGACGGTTATCAGCGCTACATTGACGGGCTCACGAAGCTCGGGAACGGCAAGTGAGCGGAGGGAGGCCGGGGTGGATCCCAATCTGGAAAGGCGCATAACCGAGATAGAGTCGCGCTCGAAGGGCAACGCAAAGCGGCTCGACAAGCTCGAGGAGCTCACCGAGACCATAAACCGGCTCGCCATCTCGGTCGAGAGAATGGCCACAAAGCAGAGCGACATGGCCGACTCGATGACAAGGCTCGACGGCAAGGTCACGGCAATAGAATCAAGACCCGCAAGGCGGTGGGAGTCGGTAGCGGACAAGGCGGTCACCGTGGTAGCGGCGGCAATAGTGGGCTTTATACTCGCAAGGCTCGGGCTTGCGTAGGAGGATGCGGGAAAGCGGGACGGACGCGCTCCGTCCCGCTTTCACCGCCGACGGCGCGGAAGAGACGCCTCGGCGGCGGGGCGAGAACGCAGATGCCGCGCGGACGCCGAAGAACTTTTTCGTTTTCACCCCTTGACAATTACCCGGCTATGGATTACAATACTATCTGTGTTTCGGCTGTGGAGAAGTACTCAAGAGGCCGAAGAGGCGCCCCTGCTAAGGGCGTAGGGTGGGAAACTGCCGCGAGGGTTCAAATCCCTCCTTCTCCGCCAAAGGAAAGAGCCCGAAGTCTCAACGACTTCGGGCTTTCTTTGCTTTACATCCGCTTTGGCATTTCAAATCGCGGAATCGGTTTAGGGGGCACAAAAGGGGATACGGGTGTATCGGTGTGCAAAATGCACACGGATTTTCACACGGATTTCTGAAAGTGTTGGGGCGCAAGGGGTTTGCGGTTGTTCATAGGGGGTTGCGCCCCCGCATTAGCCATTATTTGAAAGAGCCCGAAACCGCAAGGGTTTCGGGCTCTTTGCTTACTCTCGCAACGGTTCGGGCTTCGCCGCCGCGAAAGTGATTTTGAAATTGCAAAGGTATTTACAGCCGTTTCGAGGTACAAAATGCACACGGAAATGCACGCGGATTCGCGGGAGCGGTTGGGGCGCAAGAGAGTGAGGGCATTGCATAGGCGCTAAATCCCTCCTTTTCCGCCGAAAACCCGGCAAGGCTCTTTTGAGCCTTGCCGGGTTTTATTCCTTGCCATATTCATTTCCATCGTCCGCGCAGCGGACTCCTTCACTCTTCACTTTTCACTATTACTTCTTCACTATCTTACACTGGAAACCGTTTTCAAATTTTTTTGCTGAAAATGTGAAATTTCCCCTTTTCTTTTCGCCGGTTTATGATATAATATTTGCATCACAGCGCTATACCTATTTAAATACGCGGTGTGCGGACGGTTTCCCGGCCTCCGCGCTGCGCGGTAATGAAGAAAATTTGGGAGGAAAGCACATGACAAAGTATGTTTACCTGTTCTCCGAGGGCAACGGCTCCATGCGTGAGCTGCTCGGCGGCAAGGGCGCGAACCTTGCCGAGATGACCAATCTCGGTCTCCCCGTTCCGCAGGGCTTCACAATCACGACCGAGGCCTGCACCCGCTACTATGAGGACGGCAAACGCATCGGCCCCGACATTGAGGCACAGATCCTCGAGTACATCGAGAAGATGGAAGGCATCACCGGCAAGAAGTTCGGCGACCTCAACAATCCGCTCCTTGTCTCGGTCCGCTCCGGCGCGCGCGCTTCGATGCCCGGCATGATGGACACCATCCTCAACCTCGGCCTCAACGAAGAGGTCGTGGAGGTCATGGCAAAGAAGTCGAATAACCCCCGTTGGGCGTGGGACTGCTACCGCCGCTTCATCCAGATGTACTCGGATGTCGTCATGGAGGTCGGCAAGAAGTACTTTGAGCAGCTTATCGACGAGATGAAGGAAGCTCGCGGCGTCAAGCAGGACGTCGAGCTTACCGCCGACGACCTCAAGGAGCTCGCCGCGCAGTTCAAGAATGAGTACAAGGCCAAGCTCGGCGAGGACTTCCCGACCGACCCGAAGGAGCAGCTGATGGGCGCGATA
Source organism: uncultured Clostridia bacterium (assembly GCA_947630675.1). Classification (GTDB taxonomy): domain Bacteria; phylum Bacillota; class Clostridia; order Oscillospirales; family JAAYOS01; genus CANRIN01. The sequence continues at coordinate 8,711 of CANRIN010000064.1, forward strand.
AAGGCCGTCTTCCGCTCCTGGGACAACCCGCGCGCGAACGTCTACCGCCGCGACAACGACATACCCTACTCCTGGGGCACCGCCGTCAACGTGCAGGAGATGGTCTTCGGCAACATGGGCGACACCTCCGGAAGCGGCGTCGCATTCACCCGCAACCCCGCCACCGGCGAGAAGGTGCTCTTCGGTGAGTTCCTCACGAACGCTCAGGGCGAGGACGTCGTCGCCGGCATCCGCACCCCGAACCCGATAGCCGACCTCGAGACCACCCTTCCCGAGTGCTACAAGGAGTTCGTCAAGATTTGCGACATACTCGAGAGCCACTATCACGACATGCAGGACATGGAGTTCACTATTGAAGACGGCAAGCTCTTCATGCTCCAGACCCGCAACGGCAAGCGCACCGCCGCCGCCGCGCTCAAGATAGCCTGCGCCCTCGTTGACGAGGGAATGATAGACGAGAAGCAGGCGGTCCTGATGATAGAGCCGCGCACTCTCGATACCCTGCTCCACCCGCAGTTCGACGCAGAGGCCATCGCCAAGAGCGAGCCGCTTGCGCGCGCCCTCGCCGCCTCCCCCGGAGCCGCGAGCGGCAAGATAGTCTTCACCGCTGAGGACGCCAAGGCTTGGGCGGCCCGCGGTGAGAAGGTCGTCCTCGTCCGTCTCGAGACCTCGCCGGAGGACATCGAGGGCATGAAGGCCGCACAGGGCATCCTCACCGTCCGCGGCGGCATGACCTCCCACGCCGCCGTCGTCGCGCGCGGCATGGGCGCATGCTGCGTCTCCGGCTGCAGCGACATAGTCATGGACGAGGAGAACAAGACCTTCGTCCTCGCGGGCAAGACCTTCCATGAGGGCGACCCGATATCCATCGACGGCACGACCGGCTGCGTATACGCCGGCCTCATCCCGACAGTCGACGCGACCATCGCCGGCGAGTTCGACCGCGTCATGCAGTGGGCGGACAAGTACCGCAAGCTCCAGGTCCGCACCAACGCCGACACCCCGGCGGACGCGAAGAAGGCCCGCAGCTTCGGCGCGCAGGGCATCGGCCTCTGCCGCACCGAGCACATGTTCTTCGAGGCTGACCGTATCGCCGCCATTCGTGAGATGATCTGCTCGGACACTCCCGAGGAGCGCGAGGCCGCGCTTGCAAAGATCGAGCCGATGCAGCAGGGCGACTTTGAGGCCATCTATGAGGCGATGGAGGGCTACCCCGTCACCATCCGCTTCCTCGACCCGCCGCTGCACGAGTTCGTG
>CANRIN010000065.1 GCA_947630675.1 uncultured Clostridia bacterium
AACTCTGCGAGGCGTGCGACAAACTGAAGGCGGGTCTTTTCAGACCCGCCTTTGCGTTTCACGCCGACTAGCTTGCTGTCTCCGCAAAGTTCAGATACAGGTAGAGAGTGTAGGTCTCGCCCGAGCCGTCCTCGTTCTCGGCAAAGGTCATCGAGAGGCGGTAGGTCGTCTCCTTGTCCCAGTCTTGAAGGATTATCCAACCGACGGGAATAACGTCGGGAGTGGTGTAGTCTCTGCCGTCTTCGTCGCAGACCTGCAGATACTGATAGTTGTAGCGATCATTGCCGCCAAGACCGTACTCTATGCCGTCGGGCACCTCCGAGTACCCCTCGCCGTCAGGACGTTCAAACTTTACGGAGTCGTTTTGCAGATACCTTATGTCCCCGTTGGCGTGGAGCAGAAGATCGAGGTGAGCTATCGCCCGGGCGCCGCCGTCCTCCGAGTCTGTGCTGCTCTCGTCGTAAAGAGTGTATCCCAGTACGTCTATCGGATCGCTGTCGAACTGGGGTATGTCGAACTCAAAGACTATCTCATCTGTCGCCTCGCCCGTGGTGCCGCCGAAGGACAGCGGGTCCTCGCCGTTTATCGGATGGAAGGGTATATCGTCATCGCCCCACTTTGGGCTGTATTCCCGCACGGCGACGTGGACGCGATAGCGGCCGGGGAGCGTATCGCTGAGCTCGACCTCCATATATTGATGGTTTCGGGCCGCCTCATAGGGACGGATAAAGCGGCCACCCACGAGCGGCGGAACCTCAAACATATATCCCATGTACGTCATTCCGGTGTTGTTTCCGTCAAAAACACTTCCGCAGACGACCCACTCGCCGTTCTCCTCACGCTCGACCGTGCCGTACCGTCCGGGCTCTCCGCTTTGAAGCAAACCTTCCTCCCAGACAGCATCCCCAAACAGATAGTATAGACCGTCGGTGCTCTGTATATTGAGTTCTATGCCGATGGCGGGCTTATAAATCATTCTTCTGCTCGTGATCCCGAACATGGTGACCTCAAACTGCCCCTCGCTCCCCGAGGTGAATGTCTCCGGCACGGTGAAGGTGAGAGTGTCCGGCTCCTTTTCGCCGCCAGAGCAGGCGGGAAGAATGAGCGCTGCGGCGAGTATCAGGCAGAGCGCCGAAAAGAGCTTCTTCTTTGACATGGTGATGACCTCCTTGCGGTAGTTTGTTCATTCTGCCTGTATATGTCCGGTCGTGACGTTTTCGGGACAAAAATTTTGAAAAATTTTTTCGGACTGCAAAACGGGGCGTGCAGACAACTCTGTACGCCCCGGCGTGTTTGTGAACCGTGATCATGAATGACGGCTGTTACCTGAGTTTGAACCGCAGCACGTTGTAGCTGTGCGGCTCTATCGCTACGGCAAGCTCGCCGTTCTGTGTGGCGGCGTCCGGCGCGGTGGACACCGGCGCGACGGCGTCCGGGTGCTCCTCGGTGTTGACGGCGTCGAAACTGTCGCTCTGGAGCAGAATGTGCTCTGTGAGGACAGCGTCGAAGCCCTCAAGCTTCAGGGTGAGGTCGGTGCTCTCGTCCATGCTCCTGTTCGTGACGAAGACGGTGAGCTCGCCCTTCTCCTCGTTTATGACGCCGGCGGTCTCGAGATACGGAACTTCGGTCGTCTCGACTGTGCCGAAGGGCGTGGGATTCTCGACGGTGTAGCTCGGGCAGTCGAGCGCGGGACGGAGCGTGTCGCCGCGTCCGTACTTACTGGAGAGCGAGAACGGATAGAATATCGTCTGACGCCATGCGCCGCCGCCCTTGCGTGTCATTATCGGCGCGATGACGTTGACGAGCTGCGCGATGCAGGCCATCTTCACGCGGTCGCAGTTGTTCATGAGCGTCGTGAGCAGGGTGCCTACGACGAGCGCGTCCGCAAAGTCGTACTTGTCCTCGAGCTGCGGCGGCGCGATGGTCCAGCGCGGGATCTGTGCGTCCGCGTCGTTCGAGTGGAACCAGACGTTCCACTCGTCAAAGGAGAGCATCATCTTCTTTGAGGAGCGCTTGGTGGCGGCGACGTAGTCGCATATCGACACGACGGTCTTTATAAACGAATCCATGTTGAGCGAGCTTGCGAGGAACTTCGGTATGTCGCCGTCGCGGTTGCCGTAGTAGCTGTGGAGCGACACATAGTCCACGAAGTCGTAGGCGTGGCCGAGGACGGTCGCCTCCCACTTTCCGAAGGTGGGCATGCCGCTGTTGGAGCTGCCGCAGGCGACGAGCTTTATGTCCGGGTCGAGCTCGCGCATGACCTTTGCCGCCTCGGTGGCGGCGCGGCCGTACTCGTCGGCGGTCTTTGCGCCTATCTGCCAGGGGCCGTCCATCTCGTTGCCGAGGCACCACGTCTTTATATCGAACGGTTTGAGGTGGCCGTTCATTATGCGGCGCTCGGAGAGCTCGGTGCCGCCGGGAAAGTTGCAGTATTCGACGAGCCGCCGCGCGTCGTCCGGCCCGCGCGTGCCGAGGTTGACGGCCTCCATTATCTCGACGCCGGCCTTCTGTGCCCACTTTGCAAATTCGTCGATGCCGACCTCGTTTGTCTCTATCGTGTGCCAGGCGAGCTCCGCGCGGCGGGGACGCTGCTCCTTCGGGCCGGTGCCGTCCTCCCAGTTGTAGCCGGAAACGAAGTTGCCGCCGGGATAGCGGACTATCGGCGTGCCGAGCTCGCGGACGAGCGCGAGAACGTCCTGCCGGAAGCCGTCCTCATCTGCGGTGGGGTGACCCGGCTCGTATATGCCGCCGTAGACGCAGCGGCCGAGGTGCTCTACAAACGAGCCGTATATCTTCGGGTCTATCGAGCCGATACGGAAACTTTTGCTGTAGGTCAGCTTTGCTTTCATACATTATACCTCCCGCATAACAGTAATTGTACCAAATCCATATTAGCACAGGCGGCAGGAGTATTCAAGCGTAAATTCTAAATTCTTCCGTGCGGAAATATAGATGGATATAGCTGACGAGAGGTGGACCCATAGTGGTTTTCGGCGGCGGGTTTGCGCCCGTGCGGCGCCGGAACCCTTGAAAATACGGCAGTATTCCCGGCGGGCCTTTCCCCCGCCGAACGCGAACCCGCTCGCCGAAAAGAGCCCGCGTGGAGCGCCATGGGTCCGCCTCCCGGCAGCTATAATCGGTATCCGGCGGAGGTATGTATGGGCATAGATACGCGGTCGGTGCGCTACGGCGCTTTCATATTGACGGGGGCGAACATCCTCTCGCAGCTCCTCGGGTTCGTGTACAGGATGCTGCTCTCGCGGCTGATAGGCGCGGAGGGGATGGGCCTCTTTCAGCTGATATTCCCGTTCTACTCGCTCGCGCTCGCGCTCGGGACGAGCGGTATCTGCGTCGCGGTGAGCCGGCTCGCGGCGGAGTATATGGCGCTCAGGAACTACGCCGCCCTGCGCGGGCTCGTCCGGCGCGCGCTCGCGGCGTTCTTCGGCATCTTCGCCGTGATAAGCGCGGGCGCGGGGATATTCGCCGCGCCGATAGCGGAGAAGTTCCTCGGAGACGGGCGCACACGCCTCGCGGTGTACGTCCTCATTCCGGTGATACTCTTTACCGGCATAGAGAACATCCACAAGAACTACCTCTACGGCACAAAGGAGGTGAACCCGCCCGCCTTCAGCGATTTGATGGAGCAGGTCGTCCGCATGACGGCGGTGGTGGGACTGCTCCGCCTGTTCCTGCCTCAGCCGGACGACCGGATGCTCGCGCTCATCGCCGCTGGGATGCTCGTGTGCGAGGTGGCAAGCAGCGGTTTTCTCCGCCTCGTATACCGCAGGAAGTCCGCCCGTCTGCCGCAGGGCGGCGAGGGCGACCGGCAGATGACGCGGAGGATACTCGCCATCGCCGCGCCGGTGAGCGTCACGAACCTCGCAAACAATATAATCTCCTCGCTCATCGTCATACTCATCCCGAGGATGCTCGTGCGGAGCGGGCTCACGCAGTCGCAGGCGCTCGGGGAGTTCGGGGTGCTCTTCGGGATGGCGATGCCGCTCTTCAACCTTCCATCCGCGCTTATCGTCGGCCTCGGGCTCGTGATGGTGCCTAAGCTCTCGGAAAACCTCGCCACGGGCAATATGGCAGACCTGCGGCACAAGGTCTCACGCTGCATACTTGCTACGAGCTTTGTCATACTTCCGGTGCTCGCGGTGCTCGTACCGCTCGGAGACACGCTCGGGTGGTACATGTTCGGGCAGCGGGTCGACCCGGCCTACCTCCTGCCTATCGCGATAGGCACGGCGTTCTCGATATACATGGCGATATGCGGGAGCATCCTCAACGGCCTCGGAAAGCAGAACATCTCGGCGGTGAACTTCCTCCTGGGCAACGCCGTGGAGCTTGCGATGGTCGTGCTGCTCGTGCGCCTGCCGGGGCTGAGGATGGCGGGATACATTGCGGCGTTCGTCGCGAGCACGGCGCTCACCTTTGCGCTGAACTTCCGGCTCGTGCTCTCGACCTGCGGGCTTGCGGCGGAGTGGCGGAGATGGTTCGTCGCGCCGCTCACGGCGGCGGTGCTCGCGGGGCTTGTCGCGCGGCTCGCGTATCTCTACCTCGGGGAGCTTCTGCCGGACGGTATGGCGCTCGCGGGAGGGGTACTCGCGGCGGCGGTGTGCTACCTCGCGGCGGCGGCCGCGCAGGGCGTCGGCGCGGGGACGGCGGTAGGAAAAAAGTGCATCCCGGCGCGCTGAATTTCCAAAACGCTTGTAGCGCGCGCCAAAACGTGGTAGAATACGTTCAAGATAAATACTCCGCCGCGAGGCGGAGCTGTTCTCTGCACACATACAAAGCGGAGGTAAGAGAGATGACGCTGAAAGGGCTCAGGAGGGGAAAGGGCGGCCTCGACTGCAAGAGGCTCGGGCGGCTCGACGAGCGCGAGGGCGCGGCCCTTGTCAGAAGAGCTTACGACCGGGGTATCCGCCTGTTCGCCGCGACTCGCGAATATTCCGGCACGGAGGAGCGCGCGGCGCGCGGGCTCGAGGGCATCGGGCGCTCGGAATACCTCCTTCTTACCGACGTCCGCGCGTCCGACGCGGAGAGCTTCCGCCGCAGCCTTGACGAGAGCCTGCGCGCGCTCGGGACGGAGTACGTCGACGTCCTCTGTCTGCGCGGCGTCCGCCCGGAGGACATATCGGACGGACTGCGCGAGGCTATGTCGGAGGCGAAGCGGAGCCGCAGGGTGAGGGCCATCGGGCTGGCCTCGGACTCGGTCGAGTCGGCGCGGGAGGCGGTATGCGGCGGCTTCTTTGACGCCGTCCTGTATCCCCTGAACAGCCTCTCCGCGCCGGAGGAGCTGGAGATCGCGGCGCTCGCGGAGGAATGCGGCGTGTACTTCTTTGCGTCCATGCCGATGGCGGGCGGGCTTCTCCGCTCTGCGGCGGGTGCCATGGCGTTCCTGCGGGGCGTCGGGAATGTCCACCCGCTCTGGGGCGCGGAGTACCCGTGGCAGATAGACGAGACGGCGGCTCTCGAGCGCAGGCCGCCGAGGTCCACAAAGCTCCTGCGCGAGAGGATAGAGGGCGAGCGCGAAATGAGCGCCGGCCTGCTCTGCCGCGGCTGCGGAGAGTGCATGCCGTGCCCCGTGGGCATCGACATACCGTTCGCGGCGCGGGCGGGGTATATCGTCCACATCGCGCCGCGCGGCGCGTACACCGATGCGGAGACGCGCGGAAAGATGCGCCTTGCTACGAAGTGCGTCGGCTGCGGCTACTGCGCCGACCGCTGCCGGTTCGGGCTCAACGTGCGCGGCCTCATACGCCGCGGCGTGAATGAGTATCGGGAGTATATGTGGGAACAGGGCGAGGAGTGGGAATAGTTTATCGCGAGACTTTAGACAAAAAGGCGCCCCGAAACATCGTTTCGGGGCGCCTTTCAGCTTGGCAAAAAGCCTTGCAGAGAATGCGCCCATAACCCCTCTGCCGCTTCCAACATCTACGGGGCGCATCAGACCTCGGCACTTCGCGCCGACGTCCCGACTTTGTACTGCGCGGAGCGTGCGTCGAATGCGGCGACAGGCGGTTCCGCGCCTGTTCGCGCGGTTGAAGCCCACGGCAGAGCCGTCAACTTCGCGCAGGCGGAATTCATTTCCGCTGAGCATTTCAATCGGAAGGGCTCCCAAACGGTCTACTGACCGTTTGGGAATTGCGTAGCGCAGTGCTTGCCGCCGGCAAGACTGTGCCTTGTCCGACGGCCTCGCGGCAAATTGGTAAAGGAGCGGGCTTTTGCCCGCTCCTGCGATTTGCCGCGATATTTTTACAGGTTATACAGCTTTGTGAACTTCTCCGTGAGGTAGTCGGTGTAGAACGTGGGGTCGAACTCCGCCTCGCAGGCATTGCGGACGACGTCCGCCGGCTCGAGGAAGCTCGCGTGGCGGTGGATTCTCTCGCGGAGCCATGCGGTTATCGGAGCGATGTCGCCCTTCGCGAGCGCGCCGTCGACGTCGACGGTCTCGCGCATCTTCGCGAGCATCTGCGCGCCGTAGGCGCTGCCGAGCGAGTAGGAGGGGAAGTAGCCGAAGCTGCCGCCCGACCAGTGGCTGTCCTGGAGGCAGCCCTCCTTATCGCTCGGAACGTCGATGCCGAGGTACTCCTTATACATGCGGTTCCACTCGCCGGGTATGTCCTTCACCGCGAGCTCGCCCGCGATTATCCGCTTCTCGAGCTCGTAGCGGATCATTATGTGCAGGGAGTAGGTGAGCTCGTCCGCCTCGGTGCGTATCAGAGACGGCTGTGCCTTGTTGACCGCGCGGTAGAACATGTCCGCCGTGACGCCCTCGAGCTGCTCGGGGAATATCTCCTTGAACTTCGGGAAGATGAACTTCGTGAAACCCTCCGAGCGGCCGACTATGTTCTCATAGAAGCGGCTCTGGCTCTCGTGGACGCCCATCGACACGCCGCCCGCGAGGCAGGTGTAGCGGTACTTGTCGTCGCCGCCGAGCTCGTACAGCGCGTGGCCGCCCTCGTGAATGGTGGAGTACATCGCAAAGCTCGGAGCCTCGGGGTAGTAGTGGGTGGTGATGCGAGCGTGGCGGTTGTCGGTGCCGGTGGTGAAGGGATGCTCGGTCTCGCCTATCGTGCAGTAGCCGCGGTCGATGCCCATGACTTCCATCAGCCAGTCGTTGAACTCCTTCTGCTTTTCGACGGGGTAGTACTTGTAGAGGAACGAGTCGTCTATCTCCGGCGCGGCCTGCGTCGCGGCGAGGAGCGGGACTATCGCGCTCCGCACCTTCTCGAAGTAGCGGTCGAGTATCTCGGTGTTCATGCCGCGCTCGTAGGTGTCGAGCAGGGCGTCATACGGCTTCTTTGACGGGTCATAGTAGCCCGCGAACATCTTCTGGTACTCGACTATCTTCTCGAGGTAAGGACGGAAGAGCTCGAAGTCGGAGGTCTCCTTGGCGCGGTGCCATGCGTCGTCCGCCTCAACGCCGAGCTTGGAATACTCCATGACGACGTCGAGCGGGATCTTCGTCTGACGGTCGTAGCTGCGCTTCAGGACTTCGGTCTCGCGCCGCTCTATGTCGCTTAGCTCATCCTTGTGCTCGGTGAGGAACGTGAGGAGCGCGCCCACCTCGTCATTGCAGAAGAGCTTGTGCGTCTCGCCGGACAGCACGCTCATCGCGACGCCGCGTCCCTCGCTCGTATTCTTCGGCGCGACGGTGGCGGCGTCAAGATAGACTATCGCGCTTGCGTAGCTGTAAGCATACATCTTGAGCTGAAGCTCGCGGAGCGCCTGTTTTGCGGTATTGATGTCCATGTGATTACCTCCTGTGGGAATGTGTCGCCGTTATGTCTTTTCCGAAAAGAAAGAGCAAAAACGGCCAATAAGGCCGATACAACGGCCAAGTATGCAGCTATTATACCACCTGAACGGGACAAATGCAAGTCGGGCGCGGCGAACCGAAAAGTCTGTGTTGTTTTTGATGCACAATGTGATATAATTGAGGTGTTGTAAATCCCGTAGTATGCGGAGGAAATATGAGGATTCCCGAAAAGAACATTCCCGCGCCGTGGAAGCGCTTTTACGGCCCGGTCCCGGCGGGACTCGACTATCCCGAGGGAAGCATGTTTGCAGTGATAGAGTCGTCGGCCGCGGGCGAGCCGGAGCGGACGGCGCTCAGCTATATGAATAGAGACTACACATATTCGACGCTGATGCGGCGGATAGACGAGGCGGCGCGGAGCTTCACTGCGCTCGGCGTGACGCGCGGCGAGCGCGTCCTTGTCTGTCTGCCTAACACCCCTCAGGCGGTGTACTGCCTCTATGCGCTGAACCGCATCGGCGCCGTGGCCTGCCTTATCCATCCGCTCTCGGCGGAGGGGGAGCTTCGCCACGCACTCAGCACGGTGAAGAGCCGCGTCGCGGTGACGTTCGACGGAGCGTACGGAAAGTTCCTGAGCGTCGCGCCCGGATCGACGCTCGAGCGGATAGTATTCACCACCCCCGCGGACGAGCTGCCGCGCGTGAAGCTCGCGGCGTACACGCTCGCTTCCGGCCGGAAGTATCCGCGCCCGGAGGGCGGGATGACGCTGAAGTGGCGGGACTTTCTCGCGCTCGGGAAGGACGTCTCCCTCGCGCCGGACGCCGGACGCGCCGAGGACGAGGCGGTAGTCCTCTTCAGCGGCGGGACGAGCGGGGAGGCGAAGGGCGTCCGCCTCTCGAACCTTGCGATGAACGCGCTTGCCGTCCAGACCGCCGCTATGCTCGGCAAGCCGATAGAGAAGTGGATGAGCATGCTCGCCGCCATGCCGATGTTCCACGGCTTTGGGCTCGGCGTGTGCGTCCACACTCTGCTCGCGGCGGGCGGAAAGACGCTGCTCGTGCCGCGCCTCGTCCTAAAGGAGTATGCAACGCTCATAAAGAAGAAAAAGCCGACGTTTATCGCGGGCGTCCCGACGCTCTACGAGGCGATGATAAGGAACCCGTTCCTAGACGGAGTGAAGCTCGATTTCCTCGAGGGAGTGTTTTCCGGCGGCGACTCGCTCTCTCCGGAGCTGAAAAAGCGGTTTGACAGCTATCTCGCGGAGCACGGCGCGCATGTCCGCGTGCGCGAGGGGTACGGCCTCACCGAATGTGTGACGGCGTCCTGCCTCACGCCGATAGACCGCGAGGTGGAGGGGAGCATCGGCATACCTTTCCCGGACACCTTCTACGAGATACGCGACCCGAAGTCCGGGGAGCGGATGGCACCCAGTGAGGAGGGCGAGATCTGCATCACCGGCCCGTCGCTCATGTCCGGATATATCGACCGCGATGAGGAGACCGCGATAGCGCTCCGCCGCCACGAGGACGGCGAGGTGTGGCTGCACACCGGCGACCTCGGCATGATGGACGGAGACGGCTTCATATTCTTCCGCCAGCGCCTAAAGAGAGTTATCGTGACGAGCGGATACAACGTCTACCCGTCGCGGATAGAGTCTGTGCTCGAGAAGCACCCGGCGGTCGAGCGCTGCTGCGTGATAGGCGTGCCCGACCCGTACAGGATGCAGAGGGTGAAGGCGTTCATCGTCCCGAAGAAGGGGGCGGAGCCGTCGGATGCGCTGAAGGAGGACATCCTCGGGTATTGCCGTAAGGAAGTCGCGCGGTACGCGCTGCCGCGTGAAATAGAGTTCAGGAGCGAGCTGCCGCTCACCGGAGTCGGCAAGGTCGCGTATTCGCTGCTTGAGAAGGAGGAACAGGAAAAGTATGGAAGAAACAAGGCTTGACTTTCTCGCCGTGGGCGAGGCGCTGATAGACATGACGCCGAAGGACGGCGCGTTCCTGCCGAAGGTAGGCGGCGCGCCGGCGAACAGCGCGTGCGTCGCGGCAAAGCTGGGACTTCGGAGCGCCGCCGCCGCGCGCGTCGGAGACGACGCGTTCGGCCGGCAGATCCGCCGCACGCTGAAGGACTGCGGG
>CANRIN010000066.1 GCA_947630675.1 uncultured Clostridia bacterium
CTTCCGGCTCCGAAGCTCCCCACCCTATCTCTTACTGGCTTCTTCTAAAATCACGTTGTTTAATTTTCAAGGTGCGGTTCCCACGCATTGCTTACCCGCGCGGAATTTTATTTTAGCACGGAAGCTCTCAACTGTCAAGAGGTTTTTTGAAATTTCCAAAAAACTTTTTTGAGAAACTTGTCCTCGCCGCGCCGCAAAGTGTTCCGTTTTCCGGCGCTCAGTTATAATACAACAAAGCGCCGGATTTGTCAATACCGTATTTCAAAAAAATTCGGGAAAATTTACGCCCTGTCGCCAAGGAATTTCTTCACCGGCGCTATCTTCGGCAGAGCGTACAGCAGCGGAATGCCGAGTCCGTAGCACGCGCCTATCTGACCGGCGCCGACGGTCACCATGTTCCAGATCCACGCGCCGAAGAAACCGGCTGTGGCTCCGGCTATGCTGTACGCAATGACCGCGCCGACGATGACCGCGTTCAGCAGCACCGCCGGGAGCGGCACGAGCAGGCGCACGCGGATGCGCGCCGCCATCAGCCCGGCAACAAGCGTCGCGAGCGAGCCGAAGACTATGTCGAGTATGCCGTACCCGCCGAAGATGTTTGCAAAGGCGCAGCCGACTGCAAGTCCCCACGCGGAGCCGGGGATGAAGAACGGCATGACACAGAGCGCTTCGCTGAACCGGAACTGTACCGGCCCGAACGCGAATCCCGCGCCGAGCAGCGTGAGTGCCGCGTATATAGCGCCTATGAGCGCGGACAGCACTAAATTCAGAACCTTTTTGTTGGTCTTGTTCATCTCTCTTACTCTCCCACAGCTATCTGAATTTTCGGGTTCACTTCAGGCTGCCGGTGTCGAACCCGTCGAGGAACCTCTTTGCGGCGGCAGCGACGGTCTCGAGCGCCTTTTCGCCGAACGGCGTGTCGAGCCCCGCCGTCGCGACCAGTCCGTCGAAGGTCTCGGTGCCGGCCTTGCGCACAAGTGCCATATAGCGGTTCCACGCGTCTTCGCGGTCCTCCTGCATGAGCGCCCAGAACTGCAGCGCCACCGTCTGCGCGAGGCAGTAGTCTATGTAGTAGAACGGGCGCTGATAGATGTGGCTCTGCGCCTGCCAGCGCCGGCCGTCGCCGTAGAACGGTATCTCGCTCACGTCGAGCCACGGGCGATAGATCTTCTCGAGCTTCTTCCACTCCGCATGCCGCTCCGCCGGGGTGAGCTCGGGGTGCTCGTAGACTATGTGCTGGAAGTGGTCGACCATCGTGCCGTAGGGTATGAATGCGAGTGCGGACGCGAGGTGCGAGTAGCGGAACTTGTCGGTGTCCGCGCCGAAGAACCCCTCCGCCCAGTTCCAGGCGAAGAATTCCATCGACATCGAGTGTATCTCACAGCTCTCGAGCGTCGCATGGCGGGCGCTCATCGGCTCGATGTCCCGCGCCATGTACGAAGCGAACGCGTGACCCGCCTCGTGCGTGACGACCTCGACATCGCCCTGAGTGCCGTTAAAATTCGAGAAGATGAACGGCGCGCCGTACTCTGTCAGCGTCGCGCAGTGTCCGCCGCCGGCCTTGCCCGGCTTGGAGAGGACGTCCATCAGCTCGTATCCGTAGAGGAAGTCCACAAACTCCGCCGTCTCGGGGCTCATCTCATGGTACATTCTTTTGCCGTGCGCGAGTATGTCGTCCGCGCTGCCGGCGGGGCGGGCGTTGCCGCTGCGGAAGAACAGTGCCTCGTCGTTCATAAGCATCGGGAACTTCGCGCCTATCCGCTCAGCCTGTGCTTTCTTCACCTCGCACGCCACCGGAACGACGTACTTCACGACCGCCTCACGGAAGTGCTTCACGTCCTGCTCAGTGTAGCTGTTGCGGTTCATCAGGTCGTATCCGAGGGGAACGAAGTTATTGTGCCCGAGCTTCTTTGCCATCGCCGTGCGGACCTTCACAAGCTCGTCGTATATCCTGTCGAGTTCCTCTCCGTGCTCGCTGTACCACGCACCCTCGGCGTTCCAGGCGGCGCGGCGCACCTCATCGTCCGGCGAGGTCTTGAAGGGCGTCATCTGCGGGAGGGTGCGCTTATCTCCCATAAAATCTATCTGTGCGGAGGCTATCAGCTTTCCGTACTCGTTTGTGAGGCGGCTCTCCTCCTGAAGGTCGGGTATCAGCTCGGGCGAAAAGCTCCGCATCTGTATTTCCATGTTCTTAAACATCAGCGCGCCGAACTCCCGCTCAAACTCCGGGCGGAATCTCGAGGCATAGAGCGCTCTCATTGCGTCCGTGCGGAGCTCGCCTATCCTCGGGTTCACCGAGGACCAGTACTCGCGCTCGCCGGAATAGAACGGGTCGCGGGTGTCTATCTGATAGCGGTTCATGGCTATCGACATTGTCGTCGAAATGTGTGCAGTTATCTTTTCATAGTCGAGGAACGCCTGCCGCGCCGCCTCATAGCTTTTGGCGTTCGCGAGCCGTTCGCTCACGGCGGTCATATCCTCGCGGATCGTCTCAAACGGTATCCGTTCATACGGCAGCTCGCCGAACTTCTTCATTTCCATTTCACACATCACTCCCCTGCGGTGATTTGTTCGGGCAAAATTCTTTATCATTGTACCACCGTATCGCGCAAAATGCAACAACGACTTGACTGCTTTCGGCGCCGCTCCCGAAATCGGCACACAAAAAACTCCGGACGGTAAAAATACCGTCCGGAGCAGGGAACCCGTGATATTTTGAGCTTACGCCTTCTCGGCCTCGAGGCCGGGGTAACGCGAACGCTTGGAATAGCTGGTGTGCAGCAGCTCGTGCGCGAGGTGGCTGCCGGGCTTGCCGAGGTACTCGGCATAGACCTTCTTCATCAGCGGGCTCTCGTGGCTCTTGCGTATCGGCATGGCCGCATCCTGCGCATAGAGAGCCTTCGCACGCTCGGCGCGCAGGTCGACGAAGTTGCGGACGCTGCCGGGCTGGATCGGCTGGCCGCCGCCGTTGACGCAGCCGCCGGGGCAGCCCATTATCTCGATGAAGTGATAGGTAGCCTCGCCGCGCTTGACGCGCTCGAGCAGCTCCTTGGCGTTGGCCATACCGCTCGCAACGGCGACCTTGACGGTCATGCCGGCGACCTCGTAGCTGGCCTCTTTGATGCCCGCGACGCCGCGAACCTCGGTGAAGTCGAGCTTCTTGAGCTCTTCGCCGGTGAGGGTCTCGACAGCTGTGCGGAGAGCGGCCTCCATGACGCCGCCGGTGGCGCCGAAGATGACGCCCGCGCCGGTGAAGTCGCCGAACGCCGGGTCGAACTTCTCGTCCGGCAGGCGCTCGAACTTTATGCCGGCCTTGCGGATCATCTTCGCGAGCTCACGGGTGGTGATGGTCGCGTCGATATCCCACAGACCGTCGACCGACGCCTCGTCGGGACGGCGGATCTCGTACTTCTTCGCGGTGCAGGGCATGGCGGTAACGACGAAGATGTCCTTCGGGTCGATGCCGGCCTGCTTTGCGTAGTAGCTCTTCATCATCGCGCCGAACATCTGCTGCGGGCTCTTGCAGGTCGAAAGGTTCGGGATGAACTCCGGGAAGTACTGCTCGCAGAAGCGGACCCATCCGGGCGAGCAGGAGGTTATCATCGGCAGGACGCCGCCGGTCTTGACGCGCTCGACGAGCTCGTTGGCCTCTTCCATGATGGTGAGGTCGGCGCCGGCGTTGACGTCAAACACACCGTCGAAGCCGAGGCGGCGGAGAGCCGCGACCATCTTGCCCTCGACGTTGGTGCCTATCTTCTCGCCGAACTCCTCGCCGAGAGCGGCGCGGACTGCGGGAGCGGTGCCGACGACGACATGCTTGGTGGGATCGGCAAGCGCCGCCCAGACCTTGTCGGTATCGTCGACCTCGGTGAGGGCGCCGGTCGGGCAGACGGCGATGCACTGGCCGCAGCTGATGCAGCCGACCTCGCCGAGTCCGCGGTCAAACGGGCTGCCGATGTGGGTGGCAAAGCCGCGCTCGCTCGCGCCGATGACGGCCACACTCTGCAGATGGTTGCAGACGGCCATGCAGCGGCGGCAGAGGACGCACTTGCTGTTGTCGCGGATGAGGTGCGCGGTCGAGCACTCTATCTGCGGCTGGAGAGAGCCGGGGTCGCCGAAGCGGACTTCCTTGACGCCGTACTCGTTTGCAAGCTGCTGAAGCTCGCAGTTGTGGCTGCGGGCGCAGGTGGTGCACTCCATGCGGTGATTGGAAAGAATGAGTTCGAGGGTGCGCTTACGCGCGTCGAACGCTTTCTTCGAGTTGGTGTTTATCTCCATGCCCTCGGCCACGGGGTAGACGCAGGCGGCGACAAGTCCGCGAGCGCCGGTGACCTCGGTAACGCACATACGGCAGGCGCCGATGGCGTTGATCTCCTTCATGTAGCAGAGGGTGGGGATATCCACACCGGCGGCGTTTGCCGCCTCAAGAACGGTCGAACCGGCGGGAACCGATACCGGAATGCCGTTAACTTTAACATTTACCATATCCATTTGTGTTCTCCTCCGCTTAACCCTTGGTGATAGCGCCGAAACGGCACTTCGATATGCAGGTGCCGCACTTGATGCACTTGCTCGTATCTATCGTATGAGGCTCCTTGACGGTGCCGGTGATGGCGCCGACCGGGCACGCACGCGCGCAGGCGGTGCAGCCCTTGCACTTCTCGGGGTCGATGCTGTAGTTGAGCAGGTCCTTGCAGACGCCGGCGGGGCACTTCTTGTCCACGACGTGAGCAACATACTCGTCGCGGAAGTGCTTGAGGGTAGACAGGACCGGGTTCGGAGCGGTCTGGCCGAGGCCGCACAGGGAGTTGGCCTTGACGTGCTCGCACAGCTCTTCGAGGCGGTCGATATCCTCGAGGGTGCCGTTGCCGGAGGTTATCTTGTTGAGTATCTCGAGCATACGGCGGGTGCCTATACGGCAGGGCGCGCACTTTCCGCAGCTCTCGTCGACGGTGAACTCGAGGAAGAACTTGGCTATGTCGACCATGCAGTTGTCCTCGTCCATGACGATGAGTCCGCCGGAGCCGACTATCGAACCGACAGCCGCCATCGACTCATAGTCGAGCGGGGTGTCGATAAGGCTCGCGGGCAGGCAGCCGCCGGACGGGCCGCCGGTCTGAGCGGCCTTGAACTTCTTGCCGTTCGGAACGCCGCCGCCTATCTCCTCGACGACTTCGCGGAGCGTGGTGCCCATCGGGATCTCGACAAGGCCGGTGTTGGTTATCTTTCCGCCGAGGGCGAAGACCTTGGTGCCCTTCGAGCGCTCGGTGCCCATGGCCGCAAAGGCCTCGGGGCCGTTGTTGATTATCCATGTGACATTTGCGAAGGTCTCGACGTTGTTCTCGAGCGTCGGCTGCCCGAAGAGGCCCTTGACCGCCGGGAACGGAGGACGCGGACGCGGCTCGCCGCGGTGGCCCTCGATGGAGGTCATGAGCGCGGTCTCCTCGCCGCAGACGAACGCGCCTGCGCCGAGACGGACGGTGATGTCGAAGTCGAAGCCGGTGCCGAAGATGTTCTTGCCGAGCATGCCGTATTCACGGGCCTGCTCTATGGCTATCGTCAGACGGTGAACGGCTATCGGGTACTCGGCACGGACATAGACGTAACCCTCGTGAGCGCCGGCAGCGAAGCCCGCTATCGCCATCGCCTCGATGACGCTGTGCGGGTCGCCCTCGAGGACCGAACGGTCCATGAACGCGCCCGGGTCGCCCTCGTCGGCGTTGCAGCAGACATACTTGACGTCGTTCTTCTCGTTGGCCGCGAACTGCCACTTGTTGCCGGTCGGGAAGCCCGCGCCGCCGCGGCCGCGCAGACCGGAGGCCTTTATAACGTCGATGACCTCCTGCGGCTGCATGGTCTTGAGGACCTTCTCAAGCGCCTTGTAACCGTCAAAGGCTATGTACTCGTCGATGTTCTCGGGGTTGATGCGTCCGCAGTTGCGGAGCGCTATACGCTTCTGCTTGCGGTAGAAGTCGGTATCGTTAAGGGAGGAGTGAACGGTGCCGTGATGGTCCGCGCCCTCGTGATAAAGCAGACGCTCGACCGGGCGGCCCTTTACGAGGTGCTCGTCCACTATCTCCTTGACGTCGTCGATAGTCACCATCGAGTAGAACGAACCCTCGGGGTACACGACGACTATCGGGCCGAGCGCGCACAGACCGAAGCAGCCGGTCTGTACGACCTTGACCTCGTCCGCGAGGCCGGCGGCCTCAAGCTGTTTTCTGAACTCTGCGGCTATCTCCGGGCTCTTCGACGAAGTGCAGCCGGTGCCTCCGCAGACCATGATGTGTGCTCTTGCGAAATTCATACTGGCGCCTCCTTACTTCGCTTCGCCGATGACCTCGGCGGCTATCTGCTTTGCCTTTGCGGCATCCACCTTGGTGTAGGTGACTGTGTCCTTGCCAAGGACATGGATCTCGACGACGGGCGCGTTCTCGGCGTCCTTATTGTTGCCGTCCATGATGACCTTGACGTGAGTCGCGTTGTGCGCGCCGACCTCGTCGACGATCACACGCATTATGTCGCGCGCGCCGGCCGCGATACCGCAGGTACCCATGCCGACGACTACGCGAATGGCGTTCTTGTCCTCGACGCGCAGGCTCATCTGCCCCGCCATCTGCTCCCGCATTTCCTGGAGCTCTGCTGTGCTCTTTGCCATCTGAACTCTATCCTCCATCTTTCAGAAGTTTTATTTACCATGTATTATCTCCGCCGCCATCTCCCGCACGCGCTGGCACACAGTCTGCGGTGAGTCCGGCGCTTCGCCGCCTCCCGCGCCCGTCCGACATTCCCGGCAGAGCGTATCGCTTCGGCAGCGAAAGACTAATTCCATGCCCGGTCTCCCCGAAAGGAACAACTCCGCCGTGAGGCCGATGTCGCCCACCGGCGGCGTATCGAGGCTCGATGCCCGGTACCACGCCCTCACGCGCGTCCCGCAGCCCTCGCGGCTCTCGATCTTCATCCCGCCTCCCGCCTGCTCCGCCTCGCTTTTCAGAAGCGAGAGTCCGAGGCCCGCTCCGCGTTCCCCGCCCGTTGAGAAGAACGGGTCCGCTGCGTGCCTGAGCGTCTCGCGGCTCATGCCGCGTCCGTCGTCGCGGACCTCGAAGCCTATGATGTCCTCCCTCTCGGAGAAGAACAGCTCAAGCTCCGTCTTCCGCGCCCCGGCTCTTTCGGAGTTCATAAGGATGTCGAGGATGCTCTCGGAGATCTCCCGCACGGTCTTACTCCATGTACTGCTTGAGTATCTCCGGAACCATGGCCGGGGTCATACGTCCGTAGACCTCGCCGTTGACGGTCATGACCGGCGCAAGTCCGCACGCGCCGATGCAGCGGGTAGCGTCTATCGAGAACTTTCCGTCGGGGGTGATGGAACCTGCCTCACATCCGATGGTGTCGACGACCTTCTGCAGAACGTCGCCGGAACCCTTGACGTAGCAGGCGGTACCGAGGCAGACGCTGATCTGTGTCTCGCCCTTCGGGTTGAGCGCGAACTGTGCGTAGAAAGTGGCGATACCGTATATCTCCGTGAGCGGAATGCCGGTCTCCTCCGCGATGATGACCTGAGCCTCCTCGGGCAGGTATCCGTAGATCTCCTGCGCCTTCTGAAGGATCGGCATCGTTGCGCCCTTCTCGTGCTTGATCTCGGCGATGAACTTCTTCAGCTCCGCCTCCTGCTCGGGCGTGCCTTTGAAAGCCACCTTGGTTTTTGTATTGGGCATCGAAAAACCTCCTCCATTTACAAGCGGGCATACTCCCGCTTTTGAATCTGATATGATTCTAGCACACTTTTTTCGACTTTGCAACAGGTTTGCTCCTGCATTTTGTGCCTGAAAAATCGTTCTTTTCCGTGCGGACAAGCGTTTTGTAACAAAAGTTACATTTTATGTCAAGCCGTTCCGTACCTCACTCCCGGAGTCCGGTCAGGCGGTGCAGAGTGTGCGCAAGGGTATAGGCAGAGCTGCCGCAGCGGAGGAACGAAGCGCCGCTCCTCTCCATGTCCCGCGCGAGCTCCGCATCCGGCGTGACGCCGTCCGCCAAAATGACACACGCCGCGCCGGCTATTTTCGCCGCCGCGGCGACGTTGCGGTTATTCATTATCGTTATCCACGCGTCGCCGCGGCGCATCCGTGCGGCGGCGCGGCCGATAAGGTCGCAGACATATACGCCCCCGACCTCCTGCGACATATCTCCCTCATGCAGCACCTCCGCGCCGAGCGCGGAGGCTATTTCCCTTACCGTCACGGCGCTGCCTCCTTCCCCGTCCGAACTTCAAAAAGACGGCGGTCCATGCTGGCTTTAATTATAATGTATGCGCGGCTCAAATTCAAGCGCCGCGCGCCGCACGATAACATCAAAATCCCCTTGCCCGCTCCGGAAAAATCGTGTATAATTGGTCGTAGGAAAATCAAAGGAGGAATTATCATGAAGCTTCTCAAAACGATCGGCGCCGTCGTCGTCGCGCTCGGCGCGATAGTCGGCATCGTGTTCGTCGTGTTCCGCTATGCCGAGGTGCTCGGCGACCAGCGTGCGAAGAAGGACGACGACTTCGACCCCGACCTTCTCGGAATCTGACGCGCGTTTTCAGGCTCGGAGGATAGAACAAAATGCCGATTAAAGTACCGTCTGACCTTCCGGCGCTCAGGACGTTGGAGCGGGAGAACATCTTCGTCATGCACACGCGCCGCGCGGAGTCGCAGGACATCCGTCCGCTCCGCGTGCTGCTGCTGAATCTCATGCCCACAAAGCTCGAGACCGAGACGCAGCTGCTGCGCTGTCTTTCGAACACTCCGCTCCAGATAGAGCTCGACCTTCTCCAGACGAAAAGCTATACCTCGACCCACACCCCGCAGGAGCACCTTCTCTCGTTCTACATGAGCTTTGACGAGATAAAGCACCTGCGCTACGACGGCATGATAATCACCGGCGCGCCGGTGGAGCACCTCGCCTTTGAGGATGTCGCGTACTGGAAGGAGCTCTGCGAGATACTCGACTGGAGCCGCCGGAACGTCTGGTCGGTGCTGCATATCTGCTGGGGCGCGCAGGCGGGTCTCTACCGCCACTACGGCATAAAGAAGTACCCGCTCGAAAGGAAGCTCTTCGGGATATTCGAGCACACCGCCGTACGACCCGAGGCGCCGCTGCTTCGCGGGTTCGATTCGCGTTTCCTCGCCCCCCACTCCCGCCACACGGAGGTGAGGCTCGAGGACGTGGAAAGGACGCCCGGGCTCGAAGTTCTGGCCGCCGGCGAAAAACCCGGGCTCTACATCGCCGCCACTAAGGACGGACGCGAGATATACGTCACGGGCCACTCGGAGTACGACGCGGACACCCTTGCCCGAGAGTACCGCCGCGACCTCGAGAAGGGGCTGCCGATAGATATACCCGAAAACTACTTCCCGAACGATGACCCGTCGCAGCAGCCGTCTCTCACCTGGCGCTCGCACGCGACGCTGCTCTATACCAACTGGCTCAATTACTACGTCTACCAGGAGACCCCCTACGATTTGGATCTGTTGTGAACTCAGGACGGCGGCGCATGTGCGCCGCCGTCTTTTGTGCGCTGTACCGCACCGCACCCATCCAGCGGAGAAGCTCCCGCGGGTATCCGCGGGGCGGGCCCCGCGTCCTGAAGTGAGGCTGAGCCTCACCGGTACTTTGCGGGGCCTGCTGCCCCGCACCCTGCGCTACTTTTTGCTTGTGCAAAAAGTAGCCAAAAACACACATAGGGG
>CANRIN010000067.1 GCA_947630675.1 uncultured Clostridia bacterium
GTGCTGGCCGGCGTTCCAGACCGAGTTCGGCTTTGTGCCGTGTTACGTCAACAGCCGCCTCACCGGGCGCGGGATACCCGTCTCCTGCGAGGTGGACGTATACGGCGCGCTCAGCGAGTACATCGGAGCCTGCGTCAGCGGCTCCGCGACGACACTGCTCGACATCAACAACACCGTCCCCGCCTCGCTCTACGAGAAGAACATCGCGGGCAAGTATCCCTATAAGCTCAGCGAGACCTTCATGGGCTTCCATTGCGGTAACACCTGCTCCGCGCTCCTGAAGAACCCGCACATGGGCTACCAGCTGATAATGAAGCGCGACCTCGAGCCTGACCTGCCAGAGCCGGACATCACGCGCGGCACGATAGAGGGCAACATCAAGCCCGGCAAGGTATCCGTATACCGCCTCCAGTCCACAGCGGACGCGCAGCTCAAGGCCTACGTCGCCGAGGGTGAGGTCATCGACATGGACTGCGAGAGCTTCGGCGGCATCGGTGCGTTCGGCATACCCGAGATGGACCGCTTCTACCGCCACGTCCTCATAGCGAAGCGCTTCCCGCACCACGTGGCGGTCGCGTTCGGCAGCCACGGCGCGTCGATATACGAGGTGTTCAAGTACCTCGGCGTCACGGACATCGGATACAATCAGCCCAAAAACCTGCCGTACCCGGACGAGAACCCGTTCAAGAGGTGAAAAAGTGAACGAAAATATTAAAAAATGTATTGAAGAGGGGAGAGCCGTGCTCGGGTTGGAGCTCGGCTCCACCCGTATCAAGGCCGTTCTCATAGACGAGGAGCACAGTCAGATAGCCGGCGGCTCCTTCGAGTGGGAGAACGACTTCCGTGACGGCGTGTGGACCTACTCCCTTGAGGACGCGGTGCGCGGCGTCCGCGAGTGCTGCGCCGACCTGAAGCGGGACGTCCGCGAAAGGTACGGCACGGAGCTGAAGCGCCTCGCGGCGCTCGGCGTCAGCGCCATGATGCACGGCTACCTCCCGTTCGACAGGGACGGGCGGCAGCTCTGTGAGTTCCGCACATGGCGGAACACGATAACGGGAAGGAGCGCGAGGGAGCTCACCGAGCTCTTCGGTTTCAACGTCCCGCAGCGGTGGAGCGTCGCGCATATCGACCGCGCCATTCTCGAGGGCGAGCCGCACGTCCGCAACATCGCGCAGGTAAAGACGCTTGCGGGATATATCCACACGCTGCTCGGCGGTGAGAACGTCGTCGGCGTGGGCGAGGCGTCCGGAATGTTCCCGATAGCGGCGGACGGCTCGGGCTACGACGCGCGGATGGCGCGCCTCTTTGACGAACGCCACGCGCACCTCGGCCTGCCGTGGAAGATACTTGACGTCCTGCCGAAGCCTGTGCGCGCGGGAGAGTATGCCGGACGCCTCAGCGCCGGGGGCGCAAGGCTCCTTGACCCGACGGGTGAGCTCGAGCCGGGCGCTCCGCTCGCGCCGCCGGAGGGAGACGCGGGCACCGGCATGGCCGCGACCTGCGCCGTTGCTGAGAGGACCGGCAACGTCTCCGCCGGGACCTCGATATTCTCGATGGTGGTGCTCGAGCGTCCGCTGCGGGAGGTCCACGAGGAGATAGACATGGTGACTACGCCCACCGGCGCGCCGGTGGCGATGGTCCACTGCAACAACTGCACCTCCGACCTCGACGCGTGGGCGGGACTCTTCGGCGAGGCGGCGCGCCTCTTCGGCGCGAGTCCCTCGCGCGGTGAGCTGTTCGACGCGCTCTATTCGGCGGCGCTTGAGGGCGAGCCGGACTGCGGCGGCGTCCTCACGCTCGGGTACCTCTCGGGCGAGCCGGTCACAGGCTTTGCGGAGGGACGTCCGCTCGCGGCGAGAAGTCCCGACTCGCGCCTGACGCTTGCAAACTTCATGCGCGCGCAGGCGTACTCCGCCGTCGCGACGCTTGCGACGGGCATGAGGATACTCGACGGCGAGGGCGTTAAAATTGACCGCATCACCGGCCACGGAGGCTTCTTCAAGGCCGAGGGCGTCGGCGCGCAGATACTCGCGGACGCGCTCCGCGCGCCGGTGACGACGATGAGCACCGCCGGCGAGGGCGGCCCGTGGGGAATGGCGCTCCTCGCGGCGTACATGCTCCGCCGGGAGCAGGGCGAGACGCTTGAAAGCTACCTCGCGCAGAAGGTCTTTGCCGCGTCCGACGCGAAGCGGTATGAGCCGACAGAGGCGGGAGCCGCGGGATATGCAAAGTGGCTCGAGGGCTTCAAGTCGCTTCTTGCGGCGGAAAGGACCCTCATCGAAAGCGAGGCGGGAAAGTGATGCTTGAAGCACTCAGAAAAGAGGTTTACGAGGCGAACATGGAGCTCACGCGGCGCGGCCTTGTGCTCTACACGTGGGGAAACGTCTCCGGCATCGACCGCGAGAGTGGCCTTGTCGCGATAAAGCCCTCCGGCGTGGAGTACAGCGAGCTCACGCCGGAGAAGCTCGTCCTGCTCGACCTCGAGGGAAACGTTGTCGAGGGCGCTCTGCGCCCCTCGAGCGACACGCCGACGCACCTCGAGCTCTACCGCCGTTTTCCCGAAATCGGCGGCATCACGCACACGCACAGCACCCACGCCGTCGCGTGGGCGCAGGCGCGGCGGGACATCCCATGCTTCGGCACGACCCACGCAGACTACTTTTACGGCTCCGTGCCCTGCGCGCGCGAGCTCACGCCGGAGGAGGTCGAAGGCGGCTACGAGCTGAACACCGGCAAGGTCATAGCGGAGACCTTTGAGCGGCGCGGGATAGACCCGCACTATGTCCCGGGCGTCCTCTGCGCGTGCCACGGTCCGTTCACCTGGGGTAAGAGCGCGGCGGAGGCGGTCTACCACGCCGCCGTTCTCGAGGAGGTCGCGCGGATGGCGCTGTATACGACGCTCATTGACCCCGCCGCCGCGCCCGCGCCGCAGCACGTCGCGGACAAGCACTTCATGCGCAAGCACGGCCCGAACGCCTACTACGGGCAGAAGTAGACAGTCGCATTTTCGTCAGACGGAGGAACAGTGCGTATAAAAAAGGGGGCAGGACGTATGCGTACAAGAAAGTGGCTTTTAGTAATTCTTGCTGCTTTGGTCGTCGTTTTTTCCGTATTGCTTGCATTGCTCCTGTTCACTCAAAACAAGACAATCGGGCTCAGCGGTACGGTGCTGCATGCAGACGGCATCCCTTTGGAGACGACCGGCGACAGTGACCTGCTTGACGTTTACCTGTGCGACAGCGGCGTAACTTACGACCTTTTGGATATCAGGCTCAAAACAAAGAGCCCCGAGTACGGGATTGCGTTTTGTACGGATATGTTCATAGACAGGGAACGGATAGAGTCGGATGCGCCGGAAGTCGTTATAGAAAAATATGACGGCAGTGAATGGCAGTGGTACAAAAACAGTGAGTATTGGGACCGCGTTGAGAGCATGGGCATATTTTATCACTATACTGACCCCGGCTCCGAAAGAACGGAAGAAATATTATTCAAGAACGCCGAAGCTGGGCTGTACCGGATTACTCTTTTCTTTAGGGAAATAACGGAGAAAGAGGACAGCCACGTCCTGAACACTGCGCCCGAATTGCGCTCGGTCAGCTTCACTTTTGAAGTCCCGGACACCGATAAACCTTATAATCTGTGCGAAGCCTCCCTCGAAAGGCGCGATATAGGTGGTGCTGATGCTTTGCTCGAAGTTAATTTGAGAGCGGCTAATGAAGATGTGAAGTTCCCGATTTATTTGAGCAAGTCTTCAATAGAACTATACGAAAACAGCGGTGGGAGGCTGAAAAAAGTCGGAGGTTTTTCGGACGGCCGAGTCGAGTCGATACTTCCCGGCGTGCAGGACAACCCGGATGACTGTTATGCGTGTGAGAGCTGGGACAGGTTCATGCGTTACGGAGCATTCGTATTTTACGGGATAGATTACGACAAGGAATACGCTCTGAAAATGACGTTTTTTGAAAACGAGGACGGCACCGGCGAGCGGTATTCTTTGGTACTTAACCTTGTGTTTGACGAGTGACCGACGTAAAATGCAGTCTTACAGCACAAACCGCCCTGACGTGCAAATGTCAGGGCGGTTTGTGTTGTGCGCTGAAAGCGCGGGCGCCGCTCAGGTCTCGCGCCGCTCGTACAGCGCCGCCGAGAGCATACCGGAGGCGAGGTAGAGAGCGGCAGCGAGAGGGACAATGAGCGCCGCCGAGTGCGGGAGCGATACCGTCCCGTCGGGCAGGAGGACTGCCGCAAGGGCGCACGCCGCCACGATTATCAGTATGAACGCGATGCGCCCCTTCTCACTCCCGGGACGGAACATGAACGGGAACATCAGCGCCGGAAGCGTCAGCCCGACAATGAAGAAGAACTCCGTGAGGCCGAGAAGACCGTCGAGGTCGAGCTGCATCAGCACGAGCATCCTCACGGTCTGCGCAAGGAGGACGAGGACGGCGCACGCCGCGACCGCCAGCGCGCCGACGAGATACTTCGCCCAGACATACTGCGTCTTTGAGACCGGCAGAGCGCCAAGGTACCCGCACCACCTGTCCTTTTCGTCGTAGGAGAAAAGCGAGACCGGCAGGACTGCGCTCTGCACACAGAGAAAGATGATAAAGAACGACGGATCGGGCATGAGCGCGCTCAGCACCGTAAGCAGCGCCATCGCCGCAAGCGGCAGACGGTAGCTCAGGAGAAGCCGGTATATGTCCTTAAGAACAAGTCCGCTCATGGGTGTTTTCCTCCTTTGCCATGTAAATAAAGAGCTGTTCGAGGTCTATGGGCGACACGGCGATGCCGCGCGGAAGCGTGTCGCGGCGCACCACGGCCTCGACGCCGTACCCGGTGTCCCGCGAGCCCGCGACGGCGACGGAGCACGGCAGTGCCGCAAACTCCTCCCGCGTGAGATGCACGACACCGAAGATCTCGCCGATCCTGTCCTTCTCCTCACAGAGGAGCAGACGTCCGCGATGCAGGAAAGCAACGTAGTCGCATATCTTTTCCAAATCGCTGAGTATGTGCGAGGAAATGAGCACCGAATGGTTTTCATCGCGCGTAAAGTCGAGCAGAAGCTCCGTAAGCTCGTCGCGCGCGAGCGGGTCGAGACCGTCGGTCGGCTCGTCGAGTATCAGCAGCCTTGCGCCGTGCGACAGCGCGACGGCGAGCGCAAGCTTCATCTTCATGCCGCGCGAGAGCTTGTGGAAAGGCGTCTTCCCGGGCAGGGAAAACCTCTCGATGAGCCGCGCGTACTCCGCATCGTCCCACTGGCTGAATATACGGCGCATCACGCGCCCGACCTGCGCCGCGTTCAGGCATTCGGGTATGCCCGTCTCGTCTAAGACGACGCCGATGTCGTCCTTGGCGAGGGGAAGGCACTCCCGGCTGTCGGTGCCGAGTATCGACACGCTGCCGCCGTCCTGCGCAACGGCGCCGAGTATCAGCCGGATGGTCGTGCTCTTGCCCGCGCCATTTTCACCGACGAGCCCCATCACGCACCCGCTCGGGAGCACGAGATCGAGCGGATGCAGTTTAAAACCGCCGTAGTCCTTTTGCAGACTCTTTATCTCGAGCGCATTCATTGTTCTCCCTCCCAAATAAGCCCGATCATTTCGACGACATTCTCACGGCGGAGACCGCAGGATGCCGCAAGCCGCGCGATTTCGCCGATGTGCCGCTCTATCTCCCGCAGATTTTCCTCGCGCAGCAGCTCGACATTCTTCGGAGCGACAAAGCTGCCCTTCCCCGCGACGGTGTAGATGAACCTCTCGCGCTCGAGCTCGTCGTAAGCGCGCTTTGTGGTGATAACGCTTATCCTGAGGTCCTTCGCAAGGCCGCGTATCGAGGGGAGAGGTTCGTCGGTTTGGAGCTCGCCGCTGATTATCTGCGACTTTATCTGGGAATATATCTGGTCGTAGATGGCGGTTCCGCTCCGGTTGTCAATGATAAGGTTCAAACGGCATCACCCCGGCGTGATTAACTGTATATAAACAGTATATACAGTTCTGAGCTGTTTGTCAAGAGGAAATATGCGGCGAAGCCGTAGTTTTATTGCAGCAGATTCGTACCACGAGAAAACCCCGCCCGCAGATCATCTGCGGGCGGGGTACCGTTTTGCAAAGAACATCTGAATGTCGTGCGCCGAGCGCGGCCGGCCGTGCGGCGTTCACCCCAGCTCGTGAAGCGACAGCTCGAACGAGCCGAGGAAGTTTTCGCGGAAGTAGTCGACCTCCTTCAGCCCGAGCGCATCGAGCGCGGCGCGGGTCTGCGTCTCCGCGCGGCGGAACTCGTTGTTGCCGGTGCGGAGCTCCTCGATGCACTTGATGTGCGCTGCGAGCTTGTCCGCCGCTTTCAGGAGCTCGAGCTCCCTCGGCGGAAGGTCCTCTGTCAGCAGAGGGCGGTAGACCCCCGCCATCTCGGGCGGGAGATAGTCCGCGAGCCGCTCGGCGGCGACGCGCTCCGTCGCCTTGTAGCGCTCGGTGAGAGTCTTGTCCGAGTACTTTATCGGCGTGGGCAGGTCGCCCGTGAGGATCTCGCTCGAGTCGTGATAGAGCGCGGCGGCGGCGAGAAGGTTCGCGTCGCACTCCTCGCCGAAGACTTCACGGCGTATTACGCCGAGCGCGTGCGCGAGCACCGCCGTCATATACGAGTGCTCGGCGAGGTTGTCCGAAAGCGAGTTGCGCATGAGCCCCCAACGCATGACAAACTTCATGCGGCTGATGTAGGCGAAGAATTTACTTGCCATCACTTCTTCATCAGCGCGTTAATCTTCTCCGTGGGGTCGAGAAGTCCGCTTATCGAGCGGTCGCAGTTCAGCGTGTCTATGACGTAGGCGATGAGCTTGCTCATCTCGACCGAGGTGTACCACTCACGCGTGAACAGCTCGGGGCGCTGATATATCAGGTTCGTGGTGTACACCTTGTCGAAGAGACCCTGCGCGTGCGCGCGGTCGAACCTGTCGAGGCCGCTCGAGAAGAGGCCGAACGAGGTGAAGATAAGTATTTTGTTCACGCCGCGCTCCTTGAGCTGCTCGGTGATGTCTATCATCGAGTCGCCGGAGGAGATCATGTCGTCTATGACTATGGCGTTCTTGCCCTTGAGGTCGTTGCCGAGGAACTCGTGGGCGATTATCGGGTTGCGCCCGTCGACGATGCGGGAGTAGTCGCGGCGCTTGTAGAACATTCCGAGGTCCACGCCGAGCACCGACGAGTAGAACATCGAGCGGTTGAGCGCGCCCTCGTCCGGGGCGATGATGGCGGTGTTTTGAAAATCGAAGTCGGGGAAGTCGCGTTTTATGGCCTTGAGCACCTGATATGCGGGGTTGAGGTTGTCGAAGCCGTGGCCGGGGATAGCGTTTGCGACGCGCGCGTCGTGTGCGTCGCAGGTGATGATGTTGTTCACGCCGAGACCCACGAGCTCCTGCAGCATCGACGCACAGTCGAGGCTTTCGCGCCCGGAGCGGCGGTGCTGCCTGCCCTCGTAGAGCATCGGCATGATGACGGTGGTGCGGCGTTCCTTGCCGCCCGCCGCGTTGATTATGCGCTTGAGGTCCTGATAGTAGTCGTCCGGGCTCATCGGAACGTCCATGCCGTACATCTTGTAGGTGACGCCGTGGTTGAACGGGTCGCAGAAGATGAACAGGTCGTAGCCCCGGACCGTCTCGTTGATGATGCCCTTGGCCTCGCCGGTCTGGAAGCGCGGGCACTTCGCGTCGATGATGAAGCTGTCCTCCTCATGGCGCCATTCGCGGATGAAGTTGTCGACCTTGTGCAGGAACTTGTCGCTTCCCGCAAGACCGATTATACCGAGCCGTCCGATCGGTCCCTGATTGGTTACCTCCATTTGCCGATATACCTCCCCTGAAAATCCAACTATTCCCATGTCCTGACTGATATGGACCCAGTTACATTTTACCTAAGTCGGAAGGGAAATTCAATGCGGCAAGCGGCACAAAAAAACGGGGAGTAGTATGCCGCAATTCGAGCGATTTCACCCCGAAACAAGCTCGCCGAGGAGATTTGCGAGCTCGCCGCCGATTATCCGCGCGGAGAGGAGCGCTTCGTCGAGGGTGTTGCCGCTCGTTCCGACCTCCAGAATGACCGACGCTGGCGTCGCGTGCTGGTTGTAGCGGGAGGGGGAGAGGGTTATCGGGCGCATGAGGGTGGGGTGCCGGTCGACGATGTACTTTTGCAGATGGACGGCAAAGAGAAGGTTTTGCCGCCAGTTCGGGTGGCTGAGTCCGCCCTCGTCGGTGCCTATCACGAGCATCGACTGCGCGGCGTAGGAGCCATCATCCTGTTCGCTTATGACGCGCCACGTAGAGCCGTCTGCACCCTCGACCGCGTCGCGGTGCAGGTCGATGACGACGGAGATCTCTCCGTCGTCCCGAAGCGCCGCCTCTATCGCTTCGAGCGTGCGGGTGTAGGAGCCGGAGTAGGAGGGGTAGTCGAATATCTCACGGATGTGCGTTACCTCGAGGCCGCGCCCGCGCAGCACGCTCTCGAGCTCGTCTCCCACGCGGACGACGTTGAAATCGGTATCCTCGGTACGCTCTACATCGGTGGGCTCGTAGTCGTACTCCTCGGAGGGGTAGTAGGACTCGCTCGCGTGAGTGTGGACTATGAGGATGTGCGGCATGGAGTCAAACTCCGGCACGGCCTCGAGGTAGGAGCTGACATCTATGTCGAAGGAGGTGCCGTTTTTGATGAACACCCCGTCCGCGTAGTCGTAGCCCGCCGTGTCGCTCGGTATTATCGAGACGGTGCGGATATTCGGGTCGAGGTCTGCGGCGTTCGGCTCGCGGGAGGGCGCGGGAACCGGACTCGGCTCACTGCTCGGCGCTTCGCTCGGAGGCGCGGAGGTAGGCGGCGCGGACGGCTCCGCCGCCGGGGACACTTCCGCGGAGGGAGGCGCGGCGGTCGTTTCACCCTCCTGCTCCGGCCGGTGGACAAGGCTTATGACAGGTGAGAGCGCCGCGTCAAGAAGCGACTCGCGCGGCGAGCCGGACGGACTCAGCTCTGCCGCGAGCGCTGCGCCGAAGAAATCCGCGCCGAGGTTTCCCGAGAGGTGCACGAGCGCTCTGCCGCCGGCGACGGCGCACGCCGCGACCGTTCCGAGCAGCATGATAAGCAGGAGGGTCCTCCCGCGTCTTCCGGTTCTGCGGCGGACGTGTGCCCCGCCGCGGGCTATCAACTTCCTCATTCCAGCCTCCGTCAGCATTTTGCTAATGAAGGATATTCCGCAGGAACAGAAAATATAACACGAAGCTCTGCGCCTAAGCGGGCAGAGCCCACGCCGTATAGCGGGGAAGCCCCCGCAGGAATCTGCGGGGCGGGCCCCGCGTCCTGAAGTGAGGCAGAGCCTCACCGGCACCTTGTGGGGGGCTGTGCCCCCACACCCCCATGCGGGGCATGCCGCCCCGCGCCCTGCGCTACTTTTTGCTTGTGCAAAAAGTAGCCAAAAACACACATAGGGGAGAAAACCAAGTTTTCTCCCCTATGTACCCCTCTTTCTACATATTAGTCTCTACCACGCCACAAATAGCGGGGAAGCTGGTATCAGCTTCCCCGCTTATTCTTTCTGCATAGAACCGAAAGTCCTATCTCCTAGAGAAAGCCTCTGCATTACGCCTATAGTCGGAGCGTTGAACCGGACTTTTTGACTCTACTACGCAGGAATCGTTCGATGTTGTCGA
>CANRIN010000068.1 GCA_947630675.1 uncultured Clostridia bacterium
CCTGTATGCCGAGCTCGTCAAGGCCGAGGATCATCCCCTCGCCCTCGATGCCGTTTATGACGACAGACACGCAGGAGGGGAGGCGGTCGGTCGGATGGCCGGTCGGCTGGGAGTAGGGCAGCTCGAGTATCTGCGAGTAGAGCCGGTCGCGGAGCGCCGAAAGGCGCGCGTTCCTCTCCTCCATGCCCTCGGTCTGCTGCTTCAGCGCCGCAGCCATGCCGCATATCGAGGCGACGTTTTCGGTGCCGGAGCGCCTTCTGCGCTCGTGTCCGCCGCCGTCTATCAGGTTCGCTATGCGGAGCCCCGTGCGGAGGTAGAACGCGCCGCAGCCCTTCGGCCCGTGGAACTTGTGCGCCGACAGCGACAGCATGTCCACGCCGAGCTCCTTCACGTCTATCGGGATGTGGCCGACCGCCTGCACCGCGTCGGTGTGGAACAGGACGCCGCGCTCGTGCGCCACGGTCGCGAGCTCCTTTATCGGCTCTATCGTGCCTATCTCGTTGTTCGCGAGCATTATCGAGACGAGGCAGGTGTCGTCCCGGATGGCGCTCCTGAGGTCGTCCGGCGAGACGCGCCCGTATTTGTCGACGCCAAGCTCGGTCACTTCAAAGCCGAAGCGCTCGAGCGCGTGCGCGGACTCGCTCACGGCATGGTGCTCAATGGCGGAGATTATGATGTGCTTCTTCTCCTTAGCGTTCGCGGCGACGCCCTTTATCGCCCAGTTGTCGCCCTCGGTGCCGCCGGAGGTGAAGTAGATCTCGTTCGGCTTCGCGCCGAGCGCCGCCGCCATCTCCTCGCGGGCGGCCTCTATCGCGCGGCGGGAGACCCGCGCCGCCTCGTAGACGCTCGACGGGTTGCCGTAATCGTCGCGCAGCCACGGGAGCATCGCCTCGAACGCGGCGTCACTGAGCTTCGTCGTCGCCGCGTTGTCCGCATATATTCTGCGTTTTTCCATCGTCATTCCTCTTTCTAACGCGCTCGCCGGGGCGAAACGCCCTCCGTCGCGGCGCAATATCCGTCTATGGTTATTATACCATGTTTGTCAATACTAACATAGGCCCGCGCACGGAAAATTTTCGCCGCCCCACGCGCCCCGAAGGGCGGCGCCCGCAAAAAGATTGCAAGCCGCGAAAAACCGTGCTATAATATATTATCTATAATATTTTGCCTTTGGCCGCCGAAGCATCGGCGCCGAGGGCGCTGTAGAGGGGTGACGTCGGATGCCGAAACGCCGGACAAGGCTGCAGCGATTCCTGGAGCCGGGACTTCGCAGCTACTTTATTGTGTTTTTCCTGTACTGCGCGGCGCTGACGGTCGTCGCTCTGCTTGACGGGAACAAGGTCACGATGATACTGATGGCTATCATCGGCATCGTGATAGGCGCGTTGGAGTTTGCCGCTTACCTCCGCTACGCGAGCCGCCGCAAGGCCGAGATAATGCGCTACATCGACCGCATCGCCGGCGGCGTGGATGAGGCGAAGAACGCGGTCATAGAGACACCGTTCCCCACCGCGATAATCCAGATAAGCTCCGGTGAGATAATCTGGACGAACGCGGCCTTCACGCATATGACCGGCGAGCGCGAGCACTCGTTTGAGTTCCGCCTCTCGGACGTTCTGCCCGACTTCAGCCTCGCGTGGCTCACCGACGGAGGGAACGAAGCGCCGTCTCCGGTCCGCATCGGTGAGAGGCGCTACAACGTCTTCGGCTCCACCGACGTGAGCGGCGCGGGACGCGGGGTGATAGGCACCCTCTACTTCATCGACTGCACCGAGTTCCACCGCCTGCGCGAGATATACGCAGCGACGCGCCCGGTAGTCGGCATAATCCAGATAGACAACTACGACGAGATAAACAAGGATATCTCAGAGACACAGAAGAGCGCCGTCCTCGCCGCCGTAGACGACAAGATAAACGAGTGGACCGGCAACAGCGACTGCGTTCTGAAGAAGTACGACCGCGACCGCTATCTCATACTCTGCGACCGCTCCACGCTCGACCGGTTCATCGAGGGCAAGTTCTCCATACTCGACGCGGCAAAGCAGATAGTCTCGCGCGACATACCCGTCACTCTCAGCATCGGCTTCGGCGTAGAGGGCGAGAACCTGCGGGAGATGTTCGGGTTCGCGTCGCTCGGCATAGACATGGCGCTCAGCCGGGGCGGAGATCAGGCGGTCATAAAGAACAAGCTCAATTTCTCGTTCTACGGCGGGCGGACGCAGGAGATGGAGAAGCGCACGAAGATACGCAGCCGCGTCACGGCCAACGCGCTCTGCCGCCTCGCGCGGGACTCGAGCAGGGTGTTCGTTATGGGGCACAAGAACTCCGACCTCGACAGCGTCGGCGCGGCGGCGGGCGTCGTCTGCATCTGCCGCGCGCTCGGCGTGGAGGCGCACATAGTCCTCGACCGCAATGTCACCGCCGCGCGCGTGCTCGTCGAACGGCTCGAGCGGCAGCCCGAGTATGCGGGGGTGTTCGTCTCCCCGTCCGACGCGATGATAGCGCTCGACCCGAAATCCCTGCTCGTGATAGTGGACGTGAACCGTCCCGAAGTCACAGAGGCGCAGGAGCTGCTCGAGAGCGCGAACCGCGTCGCGGTCATAGACCACCACCGTCGCGCCGCAAGCTATATCTCTAACGCCGCGCTCAACCTCCATGAGCCCTACGCCAGCTCCGCAAGCGAGCTCGTCGTAGAGCTGATAAGCTACATCGAGCCGACGCCGCGGCTGCTACGCGCTGAGGCGGACGCGCTGCTCGCCGGCATCGAGCTCGACACCAAGAGCTTCACGATGCGCACCGGCGTGCGGACCTTCGAGGCGGCGGCTTCCCTCCGCCTCGCGGGGGCGGATCCCATCGAGATAAAGCGCCTCTTCCAGACGCCGATAGAGCAGTACTCCGAGCGCTGCCGCATCACCGCTAAGGCGACGCTCTACCGCAGTGTCATGGCGACGGTGCTGTGCGAAGAGGAGGAGGATCGCGTCACGGCGGCGCAGGCGGCGGACGAGCTGCTCACGATAACCGGCGTTCAGGCGAGCTTCATCGTGTTCCCGTCCGGCGGACAGATAGTCATTTCCGCACGTTCCCTCGGGAACATAAACGTGCAGGTCATACTTGAAAAGCTCGGCGGCGGCGGTCACCTCAACATGGCCGGCGCGCAGATAACCGGAGAGAGCCCGGAGATAGTCATGGGCCGCCTCTACCGCGCAATAGACGGCTACCTCGCGGACGACGCGGCCGCAAAGAACGCATAAGGCAGGACATACGGCATAACGGTAAATCGTTTTCAGTGATCACGAAGCTCCGTTTCGCAGTCGAATAAAATGATCGGAGGTCATATATATGCAGGTATTACTTTTGCAGGACGTCAAGGGACAGGGCAAGAAGGGCCAGATAATCAAGGTGAGCGACGGATACGCGAGGAATTTTCTCTTCCCGCGCGGGCTTGCCAAGCCTGCCACGGCGGACGCGCTCAACACCGCCAAGATGAAGGAGCTCGCGCGCATAGACCAGGAGGCGCGGGAGAAGGCGGCGGCGGAGAACATCGCAAAGCAGCTTGAGAGCATCATCGTGCGCGTCGAGGCCAAGGCCGGCGCGGGCGGCAAGCTCTTCGGCTCGATAACGTCCAAGGAAATAGCGGACGCGCTCGAGCGTCAGCACGGCATAACCATAGACAAGCGCAAGATAGTCCTCCCTGACCCGATAAAGCAGTACGGCACCGTTCAGGTGCCCGCCCGCCTCGGCTTCGGGATAGAGGGGACGATAATAGTCCAGGTCACAGAGTAAGCGCGCCGAACTGAGGATACCGCAGGATGGACGAATTCAACGCGCGCCGCGCGCCGCAGAATGTCGAGGCAGAGCAGTCGGTCATAGGCTCGATGATCCTCGACAGCCGCTGTGTGGCCGAAGTTATAGAGCTGCTGAAGCCGGAGGACTTCTATCTGCGTGAGAACCGCGAGATCTTCGCGACCATTCACCAGATGTTCACCCTCTCCCAGCCGATAGACCCGATAACGCTGCTCGACCGCATGGAGTCGCGCGGCGTTAAAACCGAGTCCTCGGAGGACTACATACGGCAGCTTCTCGAGGTCACGCCTACCTCCGCAAACGTCCGATACTACGCCGAAATAGTCCGGGACAAGTCGCTCCTGCGCTCGGTGCTCGAGGCGGCGGGAGAGATAGACTCGATGGCGCGCGAGGGAGAGGAGGCCGCTTCCGCCGTTCTCGACTACGCCGAGCAGCGGATATACGACATCCGGCAGGGGAGGACCACCGGCTCCTTCCGCACGATGGGCGAGGTGCTCGTCGACGTATACGACCGCATCGACGAGCTCGCGCAGCACCCCGGCGAGCTTCCCGGCCTCACCACCGGCTTCGGCGAGCTTGACCAGATAACGACCGGCCTCAACAAGAGCGACCTCGTGCTCATCGCCTGCCGCCCCGGTATGGGCAAGACGACCATCGCTTTAAACATGGCGCTCTCCGCCGCGAAGAAGAGCGGCAAGGACATCGTGTTCTTCTCGCTCGAAATGTCCGCAGAGCAGCTTGCGACCCGCGCGCTCGCAACGGAGAGTCTCATCGACTCGAACAAGCTGATAACCGGCACGCTCTCTCCCGAGGACTGGAACGAGGTCGCGCCCGCGTCCGAACGTCTCAGCCGTCTCGGGATACTCATAGACGACAACCCGGGCATCACCCCCGCCGAGATGAAGGCGAAGTGCCGCCGGATAAAGAACCTCGGGCTCGTTATAATCGACTACCTCCAGCTCATGACTACCGGTTCCCGCAGAAGCGATAACCGCGTTCAGGAGGTGAGCGAGATGAGCCGTTCGCTCAAGATAATGGCAAAGGAGCTGAACGTCCCTGTCCTCTGCCTCAGCCAGCTCTCCCGCGCGAATGAGAAGCGTCAGGACAAGCGCCCGATGCTCTCCGACCTGCGCGAGTCAGGCGCGATAGAGCAGGACGCGGACATCATCATGTTCCTCTACCGCGACGACTACTACGACCCGGAGTCCCCGAACCGCAGCTTTGCGGAGCTGAACGTGGCGAAGAACCGCCACGGCAGGACCGGCACGATAAAGCTCAAGTTCGTGCCGCAGTTCTCGCTCTTTACACAGCCGGAAAGCCGGTACGACGGCAGCGAACCCGTATAGCGCCGGGGTACCGCCCGAATACAAACGCCCGCGGCGCGTCCGCGGCCAAAACAGGAGACAAATATGCAGGCAGCCCACCTTTTACGCGCATATCGGCCCGAGTGGGGCGCGAGGATACTCGCAGCCCTGAGCGGCGGCGCGGATTCGGTGGCGCTGCTTGCTGCTTTATGCGAAAAATTCGGCGCGGAGGCGCTTGCCGCAGCGCACGTCAACCACTGTCTGCGCGGCGCGGAGAGCGACCGCGACGAGGCGTTCTGCCGCGAGCTCTGCCGCGGGCTCGGCGTTCCCTTCACCGCCGCACGGCGCGACGTCCGCGCAGAGGCGCGGCGCGGAGAGAGCATAGAGGACGCGGCGCGGCGCATCCGGTATGAGGAGCTTGTCCGCGCCGCCCGCGCCGGCGGCTTCGCATTCGTCGCAACGGCGCACAACGCAAACGACAACGCCGAGACCGTCCTTCTGAACCTCATACGCGGCGCGGGCACCGCCGGCGTCGCCGGTATCCCGCCCGAGCGCCGTCTCGCGGAGGGAGTGACGGTCATCCGGCCGCTGCTCGCGGCTACCCGCGCGGAGATACTTGCGTTCCTTGACGAACGCGGCCTCCCGCACGTCGAGGACAGCACGAATGCCTCGACCGACTATACCCGAAACTTCATCCGCCGCGAGGTGCTGCCGCGCCTCGCGGCGGCGAACAGCGCCGCCGTCGAGCATATATGCGCCGCGGCGGAGTCCGCCCGCGCGGACGAGGAACACCTCGCGCGCGAGGCTGCCGCGCTCGCCGACGCGGCGTCTCTTCCCTGCGGGAACGGAGCCGTCGCGCTCTCGACCGCGGCCGTGCTCGACGCTCCGAGGCCGGTGGCGCTCCGCGCCCTGAGGCTTGCGCACACGCGCGCGGGCGGCGGCGCGCTCGGGAGGACGCACACCGAGGCGCTGTATTCGCTCTGCCTTTCGCAGGACCCATCCGCCGCTCTCGACCTCCCGCACGGCTTTACCGCCCGCCGCGTCTACGACGCTCTCGTATTCTCGCGCGGCGACGGTGCGCGGCAGTATTCCGTCGCCTTCCGTGAGACGGTCGCGCAAAGGATGCAGAGAGGCGGCGGCTTCGACCCGAGCCGCGCCGTCTTTCTCCGTGCGGACAGGCGCTACTCCGTCCGCACGCGCGCCGAGGGAGACGTCTTCCGCGCGGCGGGGCGCGGCGTCACAAAGTCCGTAAAGAAGCTGATGATAGAGCTGAAGATACCGGCGCGCGAGCGGGACGGGTTCCCGCTCGTCGTCGACGAGGACGGCGCCGTCGCCGCCGTGCCCGGTCACGCCGCGGCGGAGGGATTTGCCGCGAGCGCGGGAGAGGACGCCGTCGAGGTGCGGCTCCGCGCAGCGGAGGACTCCCTTTCCGCCGGCGGCTCCTGCGGGGAGCAAGCGGACGGCATCTTTTGAAAAAGTAGTGAAATTTCCCGGGATATATGTTATAATGAGGTGAATGATTTCCCTGCGGAGGGACCGTTTTCCGCTTTTACAAATATTTGGGAGGGATAGGCCGATGATGGAGGATATATCGGAGGTGCTGTACAGCGAGGAGGAGCTTTCCGCCCGCGTACGCGAGCTCGGCGCGCAGATAACCAAGGACTACGAGGGGAAGAGCCCGCTGCTTGTCGGCGTGCTGAAGGGCTCCTTTGTGTTCATGGCAGACCTTGTGCGCGCAATAGACCTGCCCTGCGAGCTCGACTTCATGGTCGTCTCGAGCTACGGCAGCGGCACAAAAACTACCGGCGCAGTGCAGATAATCAAGGATCTGCAGGTAGATATCGCCGGACGGGACATAATAGTCATCGAGGACATCCTCGACAGCGGCATGACCCTCAGCTACCTGAGCGGCATACTCTCGGAGCGCGGAGCGGCCTCGATAAAGATATGCACGCTGCTCGACAAGCCGGCTCGCCGCGTGGCGGACGTGACGCCCGCCTACAAGGGCTTCACGATAGACGACAAGTTCATCGTGGGCTACGGCCTCGACTACGCCGAGAAGTACCGCAACCTGCCGTTTATCGGGGTGCTGGACCCGAAGGTATACAGCTGAGAAGTCTCGCGGGAAATCGCAGTCGCGCGGCGAAGTTCGCACAATGTTGGGACGTCGGCGCGGAGCGCCGACGTCTGATGCGCCCGGTAGAGAGTCGGATGCGGTATAGGTTCGCGGGCGCATTCTTACCAATTCGCCGCGAGATGTTCACTTGGAATTGCGCAAGCGCAATTTCAAGTGAAGCCGTCGGACAGAGCGGAGCTCTGCCGACGGCAGGCGCTCCGCTACGCGCCGAGTTTCCGCCTTCGGCGGAAAATCGACGCACGCTCCGCGAGAGGTATTTTCGGCGTCCGGCTCCGCACAATGTTGGGACGTCGGCACGAGCGCCGAGGTCTGATGCGCCCGGTGGAGAGTTTCGGTGCGCAGCAAGTTGAGTGGCGCATTCTCTGCGAGGCAGGAAGACACGCTGCGCGTATCTCGAAAGGCTGAAAGCGCGGCCGCAATTCCCTCGGGATTTTGACTTTCGCATAATTTCTTGATAAGGAGATAACTTTTGAAAAGAAAACTTGGATTTAGGGACATACTCTTCTACATTATCATTATTTTTGTGTTGGTAATGGCAGTGTGGGTGCTGTTCAGCTCGTCGCAGCCGCCCGAGGCGAGCTACAGCGACGTGTACCGCTGGTTCACAAGCGGCCAGGTGCGCGAGATGTACATGGAGGGCGACACCATGACCCTCGGCCTCGCAGACGGCACCACCGCGACCTACACCGAGTCGAACATCTCCTGGTTCTACAATGACCTCGGCGACACGATACGCAGCCAGCTCGACGACGGAACGATAAAGCTCCTCGACCGCGTTCCCGGCTACGAGACGCCGTGGTGGGCGATGTTCATCCCGTATATCATCATTATCGTGGTGTTCCTCGGCGGATGGTTCTTTGTGATGAACCGCGCGAACGGTGCGGGCGGAGGCGGCGGCCCCGCGAACAAGTTCGGCAAGGCGCACGCGCGTCTCGCCTCCGACGAGAAGAGCAAGATAACCTTTGCGGACGTCGCCGGAGCGGTCGAGGAGAAGGAGGAGCTCCGCGAGATAGTCGACTTCCTCCGCGACCCGAAGAAGTTCACCGAGGTCGGTGCGCGTATCCCGAAGGGCGTGCTGCTCGTAGGCCCTCCCGGCACCGGCAAGACCTACCTAGCGCGCGCGGTCGCGGGCGAGGCGGGCGTACAGTTCCTCTCGATATCCGGCTCGGACTTCGTCGAGCTGTACGTCGGCGTCGGCGCGAGCCGCGTCCGTGACCTGTTCGAGCAGGCGAAGAAGGCGTCTCCGTCGATAGTGTTTATCGACGAGATCGACGCCGTCGGACGGCACCGCGGCGCGGGCACCGGCGGCGGCCACGACGAGCGCGAGCAGACCCTGAACCAGCTCCTCGTCGAAATGGACGGCTTCTCCAACAACGAAGGCATAATCGTCATGGCGGCGACGAACCGTCAGGACATCCTCGACCCCGCGCTCATGCGTCCGGGGCGCTTTGACAGGCAGGTCTACGTCGGCCTTCCCGACGTGCGCGAGCGCGAGGCGGTCCTGCGGATACACTCCCGCGCGAAGCCGCTCGACGCGGATGTCGACCTCTCGGTCATCGCCCGGACCTGCGGCGGCTTCAGCCCCGCTGACCTCGAAAACCTCATGAACGAGGCGGCGCTGCTCGCTGTCCGCATGGGCAGGCGGGTGATAACGAACGATGACATCGAGGAGGCGATGATCAAGGTCATCGCCGGCCCCGCGAAGAAGACGCGCGTCATATCCGAGAAGGAGCGCCGCCTCACCGCCTACCACGAGGCGGGTCACGCCGTCGTGATGAAGAGCCTCGTCCACCACGACCCGGTCCACCAGATATCTATAATCCCGCGCGGTCAGGCCGGCGGCATGACTATCTCCCTGCCGGACGAGGACAAGAGCTTCATGAGCAAGAGCGAAATGTTCGAGCAGATAGTGAGCCTGCTCGGCGGCCGCGTCGCGGAAAAGCTCGTCCTTGACGACATTTCCACCGGCGCCTCGAACGACATCGAGCGCGCCACCGACATCGCCCGCAAGATGGTCACCCGCTACGGCATGAGCGATGCGCTCGGACCGATAGCTTACGGCTCGGATCACGACGAGGTGTTCCTCGGCCGCGAGATAGGCCACATGCAGACCTACTCCGAGGCGGTCGCGGCGCGCATAGACGTTGAGATAAAGAAGATAGTCGACGAGGCCTACGCCCGCTGCGAGCAGATACTCACAAGCGAGCTCATGCGGCTCCACGGCGTCGCGGGCTACCTGCTCGAGTACGAGACGATGGACTCCGAGACCTTCGACCACTACTTCGAGACCGGCGAGCTGCTCGAGC
>CANRIN010000069.1 GCA_947630675.1 uncultured Clostridia bacterium
GGGTGCGCGACCTTGTGGCGCGTCTCACTCTCGACGAAAAGGTGAATATGCTCTCGACGTGGCAGCATGCCGTGCCGCGGCTCGGCGTCGGCGAGTGGCACATCGGAGGAGAGGTCGCGCGCGGCTACGTCGCGCGCGACCCGAAGCTCACAACGACCGTCCTGCCGCAGCCGATAGGCATGGCAGGGATGTTCGACCCCGAGCTTATGAAGAAGCTCGGGCGTATAGCCGGCGTTGAGGCGCGCATCATCCATGCGCGCGACCCGCGCGGCCATCTCATGCTCTGGGGACCGACCGTCGACGCCTGCCGCGACCCCCGCTGGGGCCGCAACGAGGAGAGCTACGGCGAGGACCCGTTCCTCACGGGCGAGATGACGAAGGCCTACACGAAGGGCATGGCCTTTCCGGAGGGCGCGGAGGAATGCAAGAACTCCGGCGCCGCCCGCATGACCATCCCCACGCTCAAGCACTTTTACGCCAACAACAACGAACGCGAGCGGCTGTCGAGCAATTCCAATATCGACCCGCGCACGAAGAACGAATACTATCACGAGTTCTTCCGCCGCGCCATAGAGGAGGGTGGCGCGGACTCTATGATGGCCTGCTACAACGAGCTGAACGGCGTGCCGGGCATGCTGAACCCGGATATACGGAACGTCGTGAAGGACGAGTGGGGGCTCGGCTTTGTCGTCACCGACGGCGGCGACTTCACGCAGACGGTCGACAGTCACCACTACACGAAGTCGCACGCGGAGACGCTTGCGCTCGCGCTGAAGGCCGGCACCGATATCATGACCGACAGCGGCGAGGTCGTGCGCGAGGCGGCCTACGAGGCGCTCGCGCAGGGACTGATACTCGAGGAGGACATCGACCGCGCGCTCATGTGCAGCCTCTCCGCGCGGTTCGCGCTCGGTGAGTTCGACCCGCCGGAGAGCGTGCCGTTTGCCTCGCCCGACCCGTCGCTCCTCGACGGCGCGGAGCATCGCGCGATAAACCACCGCGCGGCGCTCGAGCAGTTCGTGCTGCTGAAAAACGACGGTATGCTGCCGCTGAAGCCCGGCGTGAAGATCGCCGTTCTCGGCGACGTCGCCGGGACGAACTATATGGACTGGTACACCGGCTTCTCGAGCTACGACGTGACGATAGTTGATGGACTGAAGGAGCGCTTCGGCGCGGGAAATGTCCTCTTTGACGACTGTCACGACCACGTTGCAATACGCTCCCGCCTCACCGGGCGGCTGCTCCGTGCGGACGCGGAGGGAAATATTACGGCGGACGGGGAAAGTGCGGACGCGTCCTGCACGTTTATCAAGGCGGACTGGGGCGGAGAAGTGACCTACACCGTGAAGGCAAGCGGGAAGTTCTTTACCACCGAGACCATGCGCGCCGACTCGGACACCGCCTACCGCTGGTTCAACCGCGAGATACTCCGTCCGAAGGACTGCGAGGGCGGCAAGCGCTACGTCACCTACTTCGAGGACACGGTCCTCGGCGTGGACGGAAACGGCGCGCTCACACAGATACCGGCGTCGAAAAACCCGTCGCCCGCAACGCTCTTTGACGAGGAGACCGTCTCCTCCGGCCTCGAGCGCGCAAAGAAGCTCGCGGCGGAGGCGGACATAGTGATAGCCTGCGTCGGAAACCAGCCCATGATAGTGGCGCGCGAGTGCTTCGACCGCACGACCCTCAGCCTCCCCTCTCACGAGAGCGGGCTTGTCCGCGCGGCGGCGGAAGCGAACCGGAACATCCTGCTTGCCGTCGTGTCGAGCTATCCCTACGCCGTGCAGGCGGAGGAGGCCGCCGCCCGCGCCGCGCTCTATACGACGCACGCCGGCCCGGAGCTCGGACGGGCGTTCGCGGAAGTCGTGCTCGGTGAGTTCGAC
Source organism: uncultured Clostridia bacterium (assembly GCA_947630675.1). GTDB lineage: Bacteria > Bacillota > Clostridia > Oscillospirales > JAAYOS01 > CANRIN01. The sequence continues at coordinate 1,884 of CANRIN010000069.1, forward strand.
CCCGCGGGACGTCTCGCGGAGACGTGGTACACAAGCGAGGACGAGCTTCCGTCGATAAACGACTATGACATCATAACGAACGGCTCCACCTATCTCTACTACGAGGGCCGGCCGCTGCACCCGTTCGGCTACGGGCTCAGCTACACGCGCTTCGAGTACTCGAACCTTTCGCTTGAACGGACGGAGGGCGGTACGAAGGTGTCCTTCGACGTGAAAAACACGGGCGGCGCGGACGGCGCCGAGGTGCCGCAGGTGTACTTCCGTGCGGTGAGTCCGCGCGTGAAGCGCCCGAGGCGGCAGCTCTGCGCGTTTGAGCGCGTGGAGATAAGGCGTGCAGAGACGGCGCACATCGAAAAGCTCGTGCCGGATAAGGAGCTGCGGTTCTATGACGTCACGCGGGACAAGTTCTGCGTGGAGAGCGGCGAATACGAGTTCATGATCGGAGCTTCGAGCGAGGATATACGCCTTCGCGGCACCGTGAAGGTAGAGGGAGAGGTCATACCTCCGCGCGACCTCGGCCGCACGACGTCCGCCGTCAACTTCGACTCGAAGGAGGGAAGTGAGATACGCTTTTCGCGGTCGCTCGGGAAGAACTACATGCACGGCGGCACTCTCACCTTCCGGGACGCGGAGCTGCGTGGAGAGACCGCGCTTGAGCTGCGCTGCTCCACGCAGGGAAAGAGCGAGACCGTTAGGATATTCGCCCTCGGCCGGGAGATAGGCAGCGGGACGGTGCCCGCGACCTCCGGTGAGGACGGGTTCACTGCGGCGACGGTGCCGGTAGAGCCGGTGAGCGGCAGGGGAGACGTCAGAATAGTGCTCGGAGACAGCGTGAATCTCGCGGAGTTCAAGTTCGCGTGAGCGGTTCCCGGGCGGCTCGCCGAAATGTTACAAAATTGTTACAAATTCATAAATTCTCCAAATGCCTATTTCACATTTGCGGTGCGTGTGGTAAAATCAGTACGGCAGGATAAGCCTTATAAAGAGCTGTGGAGCGGTTATGGAACTGATTCGTGAGGCGCTATCAAACGTCGCCAATTACCTCCAGCTCATAAGCTGGACGGACGTGGTGGACGTCCTTGTGATGACGTTTGTCATCTACAAGGTGTTGGTTCTGATACGCAAGACCCCGGCGGCGCAGATACTCAAGGGTATTGCGCTGCTTGTAGTCATGCTCGCGGTCGCCGCGCTCCTCGATCTTGACGTGCTGACCTTCATCCTCTCGAACACCCTCCAGCTCGGAATAATCGCGCTTCTCGTGCTCTTCCAGCCGGAGCTGCGGAAGATGCTCGAAACGGTCGGCAGCAGCAAGCTCTCAAACCTCTTTTCCAAGAATGACGAGCGCGTCGCGCGGGACACGGAGGCCGTTATCGCCCAGGTCGTCAGCGCCTGCAACACCCTCTCGCAGCAGAAAATAGGCGTGCTTATCGTCTTTGAGCGCTCGATGCTGCTCGAGGACGTGATAAAGACCGGGACCGTGGTCGATGCCGCGGTGTCGAGCATGCTCATAAAGAACATATTCTTCCCGAAGGCGGCGCTGCATGACGGCGCGGTCATAATTCGGGACGACCGGCTCTGCGCCGCGGGATGCATGCTCCCGCTCACCACAAACAACAACCTGAGCCCGGACCTCGGCATGCGCCACCGTGCGGGCGTAGGTATGAGCGAAGTGAGCGACGCGGTCGTAGTCATAGTCAGCGAGGAGACCGGCTCCATTTCCGTGGCGACCGGCGGTATGCTCAAGCGTCACCTGAATACCGAGACGCTGGCGGCGCTGCTCCGCCGCGAGCTCATCCCGAGCGAGCCGGAGACCCCACAGAAGGGCGTAAAAAAAGTGATGCAGCAGATAAAGGGGAAGAAAAATGTCAGGGAAAACTAGAGTTCTCTATATTTTGCTCGCCTTTGTCGCCTCCACGCTGCTGTGGATATACGTCGTCGGCGTGGAAAACCCGCAGAAGGAGGACGTCATCAGCGGAGTGCCGGTCACGTTTATCGGCACGGACGAGATATATGAGGACTACGACCTCATGATGACCTCCGAGAAGCGCGCCACCGTAGACCTCACGGTCATGGGCAGCATCCGGGACATCGCCGAGCTGAACACACATAAGGAGTCGATAACGGTCGAGGTGGATCTCAGCCGCTACAACAGCGCCGGCACCAAGCAGGTGAACTACACCGTCATCATCCCCAATGAGGACGTGACGCTGCTTGACCAGTCCCCCTACTATCTGAACGTCACACTGGAGAACGTGATAACGACCGCCGTGGAGGTGCGCCTCCGCAACGACGGCAGCGTCTCCGAGGGCTTCATAACAAAGACGCCGACGATAGAGCCGGCTTCGATACTCGTCACCGGACCGCGCGAGCTCGTGAGCGGTATAAGCTATGCCGAGGCGGTATGGACTCGGGAGAACGTGGACAGTACCATCACCGCAGACGTCGCCTATTCGCTCTACACCGCCGACGGAGAGCCTGTGGAGTCCGAGGCGCTGAGCGTGAATGCCGAGACGGTGAGCGTGACGATGCCCGTCCAGAAGATGAAGACCATACCGCTCGCGGTCAAGATAGTGGGCGGCGCGGGCGCCGCCGAGACGGATGCCAAGTGGGTGATAGACCCGCCCGAGATAGAGGTCGCGGGCGAGCCCTCGATAGTGGACGGGCTCAACTCGTTCGACGTCGGCACTATCGACCTTGCGGATGTGCTCGGCGCGGCGGAGTTCACCTTCCCGATAAGTCTGCCGAACGGGGTGGAAAGCCTCTCCGGCGAGGAGGAGTGCAGCGTCTCGGTAACTCTTGAGGGCCTTGCGGTAAAGACGGTGGTCTGCGACGACATCGTCGCGATAAACCAGCCTGAAGGTCTCGCCGTAAACGTCATAACGAACGAGCGGAGCATAACCCTGCGCGGCAGGGCGGAGGACCTTGACGAGATAGAGCCGATCAATGTGCGCATGATCGCCGACCTCCGCGGGGCGGGCATAACCGAGAGCGGACGCTACACCGTCGATGCGGACGTCTATGTGGACGGCTTCCCGAACGTCGGAGTGCTCGGAAAGTACAACATATCGATCGAGCTTATACCGGAGGACGAAGTGCCGGGGGAGTGACGCCGGCACGGGAAAAGACGGGCGAACGGTGAACAAACTGTAAATTTTTCGTTAAAGCACCCCAAGAGCTTGCGCTTTGGGGTGCTTTTGTAGTAAAATATAAAATGAGCCGATTGCAGACCGGCTATTTTCCGTGTGCCGGCACTTGGTACGGCCTAGACGGGTCGGGAGGTTCGGGATGTTCGGGTATGTGCGTCCGCTGAAGGGAGAACTGAAGGTCTCCGAGTATGAGCGGTTCCGCGCGGTCTACTGCGGGCTCTGCCACATGCTGAGCCGCAGATACGGCTTCGGCGCGCGGTTCCTGCTCAGCTACGACCTTGCGTTCTACGCCGCCGTGGCGGACGGACTGGACGGCAGCGCCGCGCCGGAGTTTCGGCGCTGCGCCGCGAGCCCCTTCCGAAAGAAGTGCATCCTCTGTAAAGGAAGCGGCATGGAGCTTGCCGCCGACCTCACCGTGCTGCTCGGATATAAGAAGCTTGACGACGAGGTGCATGACTCGGGATTTTTCCGAGGTCTCGGTTCGCGGTTTCTGCGCCTGCTCCTCACGCCGTATTACCGGAAGGCCAGGCGTTACCGCCCGGAGCTCAGCGAAAAGGTGGACGAAGCGCTTGCGGCGCTCGGAAAGCTTGAGAGCGAGCGCTGCGACTCCATAGACTACCCGGCGGACGCGTTCGCGCGGATACTCTCCGCCGCGGGCGAGGAGCTCGAGGGGGAGCGGACGGCGCGGATGTTCTACCACGTCGGCAGATGGATATACATCGTCGACGCCTGCGACGACCTTGAGGAGGATATCGCCGCGCGCCGCTACAATCCGGTGGCAGAGCGCTTCGGGCTCACCGGCCCGCCGGACGTGGAGACGAAGGCACACCTCGAGGGCACGCTCGGCTTCTCGCTCGACGCCGCCTGGGAGGCGGCACGGGAGCTGAAACTCGGACGCGAGGCGGCGCTCGTAGAAAACACGCTTCGTCTCGGCCTCTACGCCGTGATGGAAGAGGTTCTCGCGGGCAGATGGAAGGCCAAGAAGTCCAAAAGGACTTTATAGGTTGGATGAAGGAGCTGTTGAGATGAACGACCCCTATAAGATACTGGGAGTGGACCCGTCGGCCTCGGACGAGGAGGTCAAAAGGGCGTACCGCGACCTCGCCCGCAAGTATCATCCGGACAACTATGCCGACAATCCCCTCGGCGACCTCGCCGAGGAGAAAATGAAGCAGATAAACGAAGCGTATGACGAGATAACGAAGATGCGCCAGAACGGTACTCCCTACGGAGGGAGCGGCGGCACGTCCTCGTCATACGGCGGAAGCGGCGGATACGGCGGATACGGGGCCCAGGGGAGCGTCTACGCCCGCATACGCCAGTATATACAGGCGGGCAACCTGTCGCAGGCCGAGGTGCTGCTGAACTCCGTGCCGGACAGGAACGCGGAGTGGTACTTCCTCTACGGCATGGTCTGCCGCCAGAAGGGCATGTATGACGAGGCGATGCGCAGCATTGCCACGGCCGTCAACATGGACCCGAACAACATGGAATACCGTCAGGCGCTCGCGATGATGCAGCGCGGCGGCGGGATGTACCGGGGCTCGACCGCGACCGGCGGCGGACTCACCGGCTGCGGCCTCTGCGGAGACCTGCTCTGTGCGGACACCTGCTGCGAGTGCATGGGCGGCGACCTGATACGCTGCTGCTGATATGACGGAGAAAAAGAACGTATTTTCCGCGAGGGACGCGGCGCTATGCGCGATGCTCGCGGCGCTCGGAACGGTGCTGCTGTACCTTTCGGGAATGATGCCGACGGCGCGGCTCGCGCTCGTCGCCGCCGCGGGACTGCTCCCGGCGGCGGCGGTGCTGACGGCGGGGCTTCCCGCCGGGTTTGCGGTGTACGCGGTAACGGCGGCGCTCTCGCTGCTGCTGGTACCGGGCAAGGGTCCGGCGATCGTGTATGCGGCGCTCTTCGGGCACTACCCGATGATAAAGAGCCTCGCGGAGCGGCTGCACAGAAGACCGCTCGAGTGGCTGATAAAGCTCGCGGTGTTCAACGCTTTTCTCACAGTGCTCGTGCTCGCGGCAAGGGCGATCCTTTTCGACTTCCTTGCCGTCGACTGGGCGGTGTGGGTCGTGTATCTCGCGGGAAACGCCGCGTTCGTGATATACGACATAGGCTTTTCCGGGCTTATTGCGCTGTTTATATCCAAATTTGGAAAGTATATAAAGAGGAGAGGATAGACTATGATAAGGAGCATGACGGGCTACGGGCGCGGGACGGCGAGCGCCGCGGGCTGCGACATAACCGTCGAGGTGCGCTCGGTCAACCACCGCTACTTCGACTGCAATGTGCGCCTGCCCCGCATGTACGTCTACATGGAGGACGCGATAAAGAGCCGCCTCGCGCAGAATGTGTCGCGCGGCAAGACGGACGTGTTTGTCACTATCGAGAAGCAGCCGGGCTCCGCGCCGGAGATAAAGGTGAATATGCCGGTGGCGTCGCAGTATATGCTTGCGATGAACATGCTGCGGCAGCTTGCGAACGGAGTGCCGTCCGGCCCCGTTGCAAACGTCGACCTCGTCGCGTTCTCAAAGCTCGAGGGCGTGCTTTCGGTCGAGGCGAACGAGCCGGACGAGGACGAGCTCATGGCGGGAGTCCTCTCGGCGCTCGACGCGGCGGAGGAGAGCTTCCTCTCGATGAGCCGCGCGGAGGGCGAACGCCTCAAGCAGGATATCCTCTCGCGCGCGGACACGATAGAGCAGGCCGTCGGACGCATAGAGGAGCGCTCGAAGGAGTGCGTCGCGGGATACTTTGACAAGCTGCTCGCACGCCTGCGCGACACGCTCGAAAAGCTCGGCGCGAGCGCGGACGAGGGACGTATCGTCACCGAGGCGGCGATATACGCCGACAAGGTCGCCGTAGACGAGGAGACGGTGCGCCTCCGCAGCCACATAGCGGAGCTCCGCAAGCTGCTTGCGGACGGCGGCGCGGTCGGGCGGAAGCTCGACTTCCTCATCCAGGAGTTCAACCGCGAGGCGAATACGATAGGCTCGAAGGCAAACGACCTCGACATCGCGCGCGAAGTTGTTTCTCTAAAAAGCGAAATAGAGAAGATACGCGAGCAGGTACAGAACATAGAGTAGCCCGGCGGCTTCCGCCGCGGTTCCGGCGGTGAATTTGCCGGCGGAGCCGGCAAATTCGCGCAGGCGGAATTCATTTCCGCCGAGCATTTGAATCGAAGGGGCCCCCAAAATGTTCAAGGAACATTTTGGGGAAGTCACTCAAAAGCGAAATAGAAAAAATACGCGAACAGGTACAGAACATAGAGTAAAGCGATACGCTTCGGGCGTGTCCTTCAAAAAGAAAGGCAGTTCATCGGATGAAGCTCATAAACATAGGTTTCGGGAACATGGTTTCGGCGGCGCGGCTCGTGGCGATAGTAAGCCCGGACTCAGCGCCGATAAAGCGGATGGTGCAGGACGCGCGCGAGCGCGGCATGCTTGTAGACGCGACTTACGGCCGCAAGAGCCGCGCGGTGCTTATCACCGACTCGGATCACATCGTCCTCTCGGCCATACAGCCGGAGACGATAGCCGGCCGCGTCACAAACGGCGGAGACGAGGAGGACGGGGAGGATGAGTGAGCGAAAAGGCACTCTCTACGTCGTCTCCGCGCCTAGCGGGACGGGAAAGGATACCGTCGTGCGCGAGCTGCTGCGGCTGCATCCCGAGACCGCGTTCTCGGTCTCCGCAACGACCCGCGCTCCGCGCGAGGGCGAGACCGAGGGAGAGGACTACTACTTTGTCACGCGGGAGCGTTTCGAGGAGATGATAGAGCGCGGAGAGTTCCTGGAGTACGCGGAGTACACCACGGCCTCCTACGGTACGCCGGCGGCGGCGGTGGACGCCGCGCTCGACGCGGGACGGGACATGATACTCGTCATCGAGATAAACGGCGCAAACAACGTAAAGAGAAAGCGGCCGGACGCGGTGCTGGTGTTCCTCGTGCCGCCGAGCTTTGAGGAGCTGGAGCGCCGCCTTCGCGGGCGCGGCACCGAGACGGAGAAGCAGATAGCGGCGCGGATGGAGAAGGCGCGCGCCGAGATACTTCACATGGACGAGTACGACTACATAGTGAAAAACGATACCGTGTCCCATGCGGTAAGCGACATAGAAAGTATAATGGCCGCCGAGAGACTGAAGGCGGCAAAGTGCATCGAACTCATCAAGGGAGGACTGGGAATATGATGCTCTATCCTACTATCACAGATCTTTTGAAGAAGGTCGACAACCGCTACATGCTCGTCAACCTCACCGCGCGCCGCGCGCGTGAGATAGCCGGGCGGGCCGACGCCGCGGGCGAGAAGCTCGAGGAAAAGCCGGTCAAGATGGCCAT
>CANRIN010000070.1 GCA_947630675.1 uncultured Clostridia bacterium
CGCGAACTGCACGACAGTCCGCTCGCCGCGACGATACCTCTCGGACGGATGGGACGGCCGGAGGAGGTCGCGGATGCCGCCGCATATCTCGCAGAGGCGGGGTATGTGACCGGCGCCGTTCTCAACGTCGACGGCGGCATAGCAATGTAAAACCCCGGCGGCCCGCAGGGCCGCAAAGTTAAGGAGACACTTGGAACAATGGAAGCAAGGATAAGAAGAGTCGTCGTTACGGGCATGGGCGCGGTGACGCCGGTAGGTCTCAGCGTTGAGGAGACGTGGCAGCACCTCACGGCGGGCGTCCACGGAATAGCCCCCATAACGGCTTTTGATACCGAAAACTATAAGGCGAAGCTCGCGGCGGAGGTCAAGGGCTTCGACCCGAGAAAGTACATGGACAAGGCGGAGACGCTGCGGAGCGACCTCTACGCGCAGTTCGCGCTCGCGAGCGCGTGTCAGGCGGTCGAGGAGAGCGGCGTTATCGGTACGCTGCCGCCCGAGCGCGTCGCGGTCTACTTCGGCTCGGGCATAGGCGGCCTCCGTACCATTTCCACGGAGTTTGACAAGCTGAGAACGCGCGGACCGAACCGTGTCTCTCCCTTCTTCGTGCCGATGATGATACCGAACATGGCGGCGGGCACGATAGCGATACGCTTCAACTGTCAGAACGCGGCGATGCCGTCGGTGACGGCGTGCGCCTCCGGCTCGAACGCGATAGGCGAGGCGCTCCGCGCGATACGCCACGGCTATGCCGATGCGGCGATAACCGGCGGCGCGGAGGCGTCGATAACCGAGATAGGCGTCGCGGGATTCGTCAATATGCAGGCGCTGTCTGTGTCGGAGGACCCGGATGCGGCGTCCCTGCCGTTCGACAAGAGACGGGCGGGGTTTGTCATAGGCGAGGGCGGCGCGGCGCTCGTGCTCGAGGAGTATGAGCACGCGAAGGCACGCGGTGCTAAGATATACGGCGAGGTGTGCGGCTACGGCTCCACCTGCGACGCGTACCACATGACCGCCCCGCGTCCCGACGCCGTCGGCGGCGCGCGCGCGATGCAGCAGGCGCTCGAAGAGGCGGGCTTCGACGGGAACGGGACGGTGTACGTCAATGCGCACGGCACCGGCACCCCGATGAACGACTCGACCGAGACGACGGCAATAAAGATGGCGCTCGGAGAGGAGAACGCTCGCCGCGCGCTCGTGAGCTCCACCAAGTCGATGACAGGGCATATGCTCGGCGCGGCCGGCGCGATAGAGGCGATAGTCTGCCTCAAGGCGCTCGGGACTGGTATAGTGCCGCCGACGATAAATCTGCGCGAGCCCGACCCGGCCTGCGACCTCAACTATGTACCGAACGAGGCGGCGAGGGCAAATATCGACATAGCTATATCCAACTCGCTCGGCTTCGGCGGGCACAACGCCTGCCTCGCGTTCAGGAGGGTGTAATATGCCCATCAGGGAAGAAGAGATAAGGAAGTACGCCCGGCTCATGGGAGAGCTGGGACTTACCGCCCTTGAGATAAAGGAAAACGAGAACTTCGTGCGCCTCGAGCGAGGTGTGTCCGGTCCGGCACCGGTACCGGTGCCGGTCGTGGCCGCGTCCACGGTTCAGCAGGGAGACGCCGTCGACGTTGCGCGCACTGCGGACGCGGACACCGTTACGGTGACGAGCCCGATGGTCGGCGTGTTCTACTGCGCCCCCGCCGAGAACGCCGAGCCGTACGTCAAGATCGGCGACGAGGTGAAGCAGGGGCAGGTGCTCTGCCTCATCGAGGCTATGAAGATGATGAACGAGATAACGGCGGAGTGCGACGGCGTCCTTGTCGAGGTCTGCGCAAAGAACGCGCAGGTGGTCGACTTCGGATACCCGCTCTTCCGCATCAAGAGGTAACGGCATGACAAGAGACGAGATAATGCGGATACTCCCGCACAGGGACAACATGCTCCTGCTCGACCGCGTGGAGCGGGAGGGGGAGACCGCGAAGGGAGAATATCACGTCCGAGGGGACGAGTTCTTCCTTTCGGGACACTTCCCCGGAAACCCCGTCGTGCCCGGAGTGATACTCTGCGAGATACTCGCGCAGTCCGCCTGTGTGCTCCTCGCGGACATCATGACGGACGACGCCCTGCCGATGTACACCGGCCTTGACAAGGTGCGTTTCAAGAGCCCGGTGAAGCCGGAGGACACTTTCCGCACCGAGTGCCGCATCACCCGCTCCAAGGCTCCGTTCTACTTCGCGGAGGGCAGCGGATATGTCGGCGACAGGCTCTGCCTCAAGGCGGAATTCTCCTTTGCGGTGGTGAAAAAATAGCCCATGTTTTCCAAGATATTGATAGCTAACCGCGGCGAGATCGCGGTGCGGATAATCCGCGCCTGCAAGGAGATGGGAATAGCGACCGTCGCGGTCTACTCCACGGCGGACGCCGATTCGCTCCACGTCGCCCTCGCCGACGAGCGCTGCTGCATCGGCGGCGCAGACGCAGCCGACAGCTACCTCAACGAGGAGCGGATAGTCAGCGCGGCGCTCGTCACCGGCGCGAAGGCGATACATCCGGGCTATGGGTTCCTCTCCGAGAATGCGCACTTCGCATCTCTCTGCCGCAAGCACGGTATAGTCTTCATCGGGCCCTCCGCGCATAACATGGACGCGCTGGGCGACAAAGCGGAGGTAAAGCGGATGATGAGCGAGGCGGGGCTTCCGAGCATACCCGGCTCGGGCGTCCTCCCGTCGGCGGAGGCCGCGGCAGACGCCGCGCGCGAGCTCGGCTACCCCGTCATGCTCAAGGCGCGGAGCGGAGGCGGCGGGCGCGGCATACGTCTCATCGAATCCCCCGAGCGGCTCGAGAGCGTGTTCTATCAGGCGGAGGGGGAGAGCGCGGCGGCCTTTGGGGACGGCGCGCTGTATCTTGAAAAGTATATCCATCCCGCGCGGCACGTCGAGCTCCAAATGCTCGCGGACGAGCAGGGGGATGTCGTCTGCCTCGGCGAGCGTGACTGCTCGGTACAGCGCAGGCACCAGAAGCTCATAGAGGAGTCACCTTCTCCGGCGGTGAGCGCGGAACAGCGTAAGACGCTCATCGAGCGGGCTTCCGCCGCGATAAAGCGGCTCGGCTACGTCGGCGTCGGGACGCTCGAGTTCCTGCTCGACCGCGAGGGAAACTTCTGGTTCATGGAGATGAACGTCCGGCTCCAGGTGGAGCACACCGTCACCGAGATGCTCACGAGCGTCGACATGGTGAAGTGGCAGATACGCGCGGCGGCGGGTGTGCCGCTCGGCTTTACGCAGGACGACGTTAAGATCGACGGATGTGCGATAGAGTGCCGGATAAACGCCCTCGCGCCGGGAACGGTGAACTTCCTCCACACCCCGGGCGGGCCGTTCGTGCGCTTTGACACCTACCTTGTCGCGGGGGACAGCATCACCCCGTACTACGATCCGCTCCTCGGAAAGCTCATAGTCTACGCGGGAACGCGGGAGGAGGCGCTGCGGAAGATGCGCGCGGCGCTCTGCGAGCTCGTCATAGACGGGGTGCGCACGAACCTCTCCGAGCAGCTCCGTCTGCTCGACGATCCGCGCTTTATGGACGGCTCTTACGACCTCACTTTTATGGAAACGCAGGTATAGCAAATGCCCTTTTTGAAATTCAGGTACCAACCGAAAAACGAGCTTGAGGAGGGCGGGCGCTCTGCCGAGCCGGTTCTCCAGGAGGAGAGCGAGCCGGAGCAGACCTGCCCCAACTGCCACAAATCGATACCGATAAGCACCCTCCGCGCCAACATGAACGTCTGCTCCTGCGGGCATCACTTCCGTATGTCCGCGCGGCAGCGGATAGCTCTTACGGCGGACGAGGGCTCCTTTTGCGAGCTTGACGGCTCGCTGCGTTCGAGCGACCCGCTGCTCTTCTCGGGTTACCAGGAGAAGCTGCGGAACTCCGAGCAGTCCACCGGTGAGAACGAGGGCGTTGTCTGCGGGGAGTGCCGCATAGACGGGAACCCCTGCTGCCTCTTTGTCATGGAGCCGGGCTTCATGATGGGCAGCATGGGCAGCGTCGTCGGCGAGAAGATAACGCGGCTCTTCGAGCACGCGCTCGAACGCCGGCTTCCGGTGATAGGCTGCACCGTCTCCGGCGGAGCGCGGATGCAGGAGGGGCTGCTGTCGCTCATGCAGATGGCAAAGACCAGCGCCGCCGTGAAAAGACACAGCGACGCGGGGCTGCTCTATATAGTTCTGCTCACCGACCCGACGACCGGCGGCGTCACCGCGAGCTTCGCGATGGAGGGCGACATCATACTCGCCGAGCCGAATGCGATGGTGGGCTTTGCCGGCGCGCGTGTCATAGAGCAGACGACGCGGAAGCACCTCCCCAAGGGCTTCCAGCGGGCGGAATTCCTGCTCGAGCACGGGTTTGTGGACGCCATCGTGCCGAGAAGTGAGCAGCGCGAGGCGCTGTCGCTTCTGCTTTCGATACACTCGGACGGAGGTGCGATATGAGCGTTACCGCATACGAGAGAGTGAAATCCGCGCGCGGGAGCAAACGCCCCACCGGGATAAGCTACATCCGCGGGATCTTTACCGACTTCTTTGAGCTGCACGGCGACCGCGCGTTCGCGGACGACGGAGCGATAATTGGCGGCGTCGCGCGCCTCGGCGGCCGGCCGGTCACGGTCATAGCCATTGAGAAGGGCCGCGGCACTAAGGACAGGATGCGCCGCAACTTCGGCGCACCGAACCCGGAGGGCTACCGCAAGGCGCTCCGCCTGATGAAGCAGGCGGAGAAGTTCCGCCGCCCGGTCGTGTGCTTTATCGACACCTCCGGCGCGTACTGCGGCATCGGCGCGGAGGAGCGCGGACAGGGCGCCGCGATAGCCGAAAACCTCATGCAGATGTCGGCGCTGAACACGCCGGTGATCTCCGTCCTCGTGGGCGAGGGCGGGAGCGGCGGCGCGCTCGCGCTTGCCGTCGCCGACCGCGTCTGGATGCTTGAGAACGCAGTCTACTCGGTCATAAGCCCGGAGGGCTGTGCGAGCATTCTCTGGAAGGACTCGACAAAGGCGGAGGAGGCGGCGGAAAACCTCAAGCTCACCGCGTCCGACGCGCTCGCGCTCGGTGTAATAGAGCGGATAGTCCCGGAGGACGATATCGGTGAGCCGCAGTTCTACGAGCGGCTGCGCGCGCTCCTCATAAGCGAGCTCGCCGCACTCTCGACCGAGAGCGACCTCATTCGAAATCGATATGAGCGTTTCCGCCGGATAGGCGTACCAAATCAAAATAAGAAAGCAGAATAGTACAATGAGTGTATACAAGAGATACTGTGTGGAGAAGTTTGACGGGAGCGGAAAGCTGCTCTCGATGGATTTCACCTACCCCGAGAACTTCAACTTCGGCTACGACGTGGTGGACGCCACGGCGGAGGAGGAGCCGAATAAGCGCGCGCTCGTCTGGTGCAACGCCGCGGGCGATGAGCGCACCTTCTCCTTCGGGGAGATAAGCCGGCTCAGCAACCGCACGGCGAATGTCCTGCGCTCTGCGGGAATAGGCCGCGGCGACTATGTGATGGTCGCGCTCAAGCGCCACTACGAATACTGGATAGTCTCGGTCGCGCTGCACAAGCTCGGCGCGGTGATGATACCCATGACGCACATGCTCACCGCGCACGACATCGAGTACCGCATGAGCTGCCGCAGCATAAGCGCCATAATCTGCACGCCGGATGACGACCTGCACGACAGGATGCTCGAGGCGGCGGCAAACAAAGCTCCGGACTGCCGGTTCTGGACGGTGCAGAGGAGCGTCCCCGGCTTCCGCAATCTCACGGAGGAGATGGAGAGCGCGCCCGATACGTTTGAGCGTATCGAGACGCTCGCCTCCGACCCGATGCTTCTCTACTTCACCTCCGGCACGACAGGCTACCCGAAGGGCGTCATACACGACTTCACATATCCGCTCGCGCACGTCGTCGCGGCGAAATACTGGCAGCAGGCGGAGGAGAACGGACTGCACTTCACCGTCGCCGAGACCGGCTGGGCGAAGGCCTCCTGGGGAAAGATATACGGACAGTGGCTCGTCGGCAGCGCCGTCATGGTCTACGACTTCGACAACTTCGAGCCGAAGCAGCTCGTGAGCGTCATAAACAAGTACGGCGTCACGTCGTTCTGCGCCCCCGCGACGGTGTACCGCTACCTCGCGCGGAAGGGCATCCCCGCCATGCCGAATCTGAAGCACGCGGCGACGGCGGGCGAGCAGCTCAACCCGAGCATATCGAGGACATTTACCGAGAGCACCGGCCTCCCGCTTGCGGAGGGGTACGGCCAGACCGAGACGACTATACTTCTCGGCAACTTCTGCTGGGAGGAGCCGGTCGTCGGCTCGCTCGGCAAGCCCTCGCCGATATACGATATAGAGATACGCGATGCGGACGGCACCCTCACCCCCGAGGGCGAGGTCGGCGAGATAGTCATCCTCCCGAAAGACGGAAAGCGCCCCACCGGGCTCTGCTGCGGCTACCTCGACGAGGAGACGTATGCCGCCGCGTGGGAGGGCGGCGTCTACCACACCGGAGACTCCGCGCTGAAGGATAAGGACGGCAGGTTCTTCTTCTACGGGAGGATAGACGACATCATCAAGAGCGGCGGCTTCCGCATCGGTCCGAACGAGGTGGAAAACGTCCTCATGGCGCACCCGGGCGTGATGGAGTGCGCAGTGGTGGGCGTGCCCGACCCGCTGCGCGGACAGGCGATAAAGGCGTTCGTCGTGCCGTCGCCGGGCTACACCGCTTCCACCGTGTTTGCGCGCGAGCTCCGCGAGTACGCGAACAGCCGCATGGCCGAGTACAAGTGGATACGCTTCGTCGAGTTCATGGACGAGATACCGAAGACGATAAGCGGCAAGATGCGCAAGACCGAGCTGCGGAAGTAACGGAGCGTCCGCAAAACGTTACCGCTCCACAGATACGGTGCTGCGGCGCCGGGGAACCCGAGAGCGCGCCTATGCGGCGTAAGATGCGCTTTGGTATGGATTTTGGACGGAGAAAACATTTATGTTTTTCGGAGGCAGCTATGCATAAGGACGGGAAGTGGGCAAGGCAGATAACAGAGCTGCAGCGTGAGGACGGAAGCTGGGGAGATTTTCATTCTCTCGCCGTCTCGGGCGGTTCGCGTGTCACTACGGAACAGGCGCTGCGCAGACTTGAAATACTCGGATATACGATGGAGGACGAGTGCATCCGGAAAGCGGTCCGGTATATGAACGACTGCCTTGTAGGAGAGAAGACTATCCCGGACAGGGAGGAGAAGGTCCACGACTGGAGCGTTTTCACCTCGCTGCTCCTGGCGACGGGGATACGGCGATTTACAAGGGACAGCGACGCCGCAAACAGGGTAGCCGAAAACTGGGCGGAGATCGTGACCGCCGCCTTTGAGGGCGGAAGCTACGACTATGACAGATATGTAACGGCGTACAAAAGCATCCTTCGCCCGAACGGCGGAAGGATCATCGGGATCGAAATCTACTACCCGGTGTCCCTGCTGTGCGACTGCCTTGACGAGAAGACAGAGCTTGCGTTTGCGGAGCATATCCTTAACTTTGAGAAGGGCATCTATTACATATATGACCGTCCGCTCTCGGTCTTGCCGCAGGAGTTTTGCAGCAGGAATGCGAGCAATTACTTGGGCGCGGTCGAGCTGCTTATAAGATATAAGCGGGCAAGCTATAAACTTGGATTTGTCGCGGACTGGCTGAATGCCAATCGCGGAGAAAACGGAAAGTGGGACATGGGAAAGGCTGTGAACGACAAGCGCTATTTCCCGCTTTCCGACGATTGGAGAAAGGACGCGGCCCGCGAGGCAGACTGCACGGAACGGATAGAAAAGATACTGCACGGTATCTCGGGTCAGTAGCGGCAAAGGGCCAAAATTCATTTTGCGTCGAAACCTGTATAAATCGGATACTCAGAGGCGAATATGGAAGGATATATACGGAAAGTAAATTACCATGAGACCGACAAGATGGGCATCACCCATCACTCCAACTACATCAAGTGGATGGAGGAGGCGCGGGTCGACTTTCTCGACAAGGTGGGGTACGGCTACGCGAAGCTCGAGAGCGAGGGGATAGCCTCGCCGGTGCTGTCGGTCGAGGTGAACTACAAGCGGCCCACGACGTTCGGGGACACCGTCCGAATAGACATGCACGTCGCGGACTACAACGGCGCCCGCTTCACGATAGGATACACCGGCACGAACGTCGAGACCGGCGCCGTCGTGTTCACGGCAAAGAGCACACACTGTTTTGTCGGGGAGAACGGCAGGCCGATGATACTGAAGCGGCAGTTCCCCGGCTTCGACAGCCTGATGCGGGAGATGCTTGAAGAAAAATAAAAGAGGCTGCGGACCCGGCCTGAGTCCGCGGCCTCTTTTGTATTTTTGGAGACGAATGGGTCCCTGGGCTTGGGCCCAAACAGGGCGTCCGATTGTAGTGGGGACTTCGAGGACGGCGGGCTTGGCGGCTGCGGCTGCCGCAGTGCTGCCTGCTGCGTGACCGCTTTCCCGACAGGAAGCGGAGCGATCTCACAAAAAACAGAGATTCGACGGCCTCGAGGCCGTCGAATCTCTTTACAATGCCTTTATCATTATGAGGCAGGGATTTTCTTCGTCCCAGATCTCGTGCAGGGTGAGCAGCGGCTCGAAGCCCATGGCGCGGTAGAAAGCGCGCGTCGCCTCGTAGGGAGGGTAGTCCGCCTCGTCGCTGAGCGTCTTTGCGACGACGTACCGGCACCTATTCTCGCGGAACCACTCCTCCGATTTGAGCCACAGCGCGCGTCCCGTGCCTTTGCCCCGGTATGCGGGGCGCACCCCGCAGACGTATATCTCGCCGGTGTGACCGTAGTGCGTTTCAAGCGAGAAGAAGCCGAGGTATTCGCCGCCGTCGATGGCGGCGAGGAACGGCCGCGAGCGCACACCCCCGGCGTATTCGGCGACGCCTTCGGGATTTCCGAACCAGTCGCCGAGCTCCGCGAGAACGTCCCGCAGGACGCGGCTCTTCTCGTCTGCGTCGGTTATCCAAACTGTTTCCATGTTACCTCCTGTGAAGGGGTGCTTCAAAAT
>CANRIN010000071.1 GCA_947630675.1 uncultured Clostridia bacterium
CAGGCTTCCTCTCCCCGTGGATTGGCGCGGCCATCGGCGTTGTTTCCGGCGTCGTTATCGGCATGATCGCCGAGATCTACACCAGCGCCGACTACAATCCGACTAAGCGCCTCGCCGAAGCCTCCAAGGAAGGCTCCGCGCTCACCATCACGAGCGGCCTCGCGCTCGGCATGCGCTCATGCATGGCCCCCTGCATCATCCTCGGCGCGGGCATCATAGTTGCGTACTATGTCGCCGGCCTCTACGGCGTCGCGATGAGCGCGATGGGCATGCTGAGCTTCGTCACTGCCACCGTCTCGGTCGACACCTACGGCCCGATCTCGGACAACGCGGGCGGCATCGCCGAGATGAGCGAGCTCGATCCCGAGGTTCGCGACATCACCGATACTCTCGACGCGGTCGGCAACACCACCGCCGCCATCGGCAAGGGCTTTGCCATCGGCTCGGGCGCTCTCGCTGCCCTCTCGCTGATGATAAGCTACATGTACGCCTATGGCCTCGACGGCATTGAGGCGAGCACGCTTCTCCCGGTCCTCAACATAATCCATCCGATGACCCTCGCGGGCGCTATCGTCGGCGGCGCGCTGCCGTTCCTCTTCAGCGGCATGCTTATCGACGCTGTCGCGAAGGCCGCGCGTAAGATGGTCGACGAGGTCCGCCGTCAGTTCAAGGAGCGTCCCGGCATCCTCGCCGGTACCGAAATGCCGGACTACGAGACCTGCATCGGCATCTCCTCGAAGGGCGCTATCGCCGAGATGAAGGTCCCGGCGCTTCTCGCGGTCGTCATCCCGGTCGTCTGCGGCTTCCTCTTCGGGCCCGAGTTCGTCGGCGGCGTTCTGATAGGCTCCACCGTCTGCTCTATCATGATAGCCATCTTCACCGGCAACTCCGGCGGCGCGTGGGACAACGGCAAGAAGTACATCGAGCAGGGCGGCATCCCCGGCGCAGGCAAGGGCACCCCGGTGCATGACGCCGCAGTCGTGGGCGACACCGTCGGCGACCCGCTCAAGGACACCGTCGGCCCCTGCATGGACATCTTCATCAAGATAATGAGCACCGTCGCGCTCGTCGCGGTCGCGGTCTTCAACCACTACAACCTCTTCAGCCTGCTGTTCAAGTAAGCCGAAGATATAAGGGCACATCGGAGCGGGGCGATTTACGCCCCGCTCCTTCTGTTTTGCTGCAGTAAATCGCACCTGCACTATTGCAAAATCCGCCGAGGCAAAGTATAATTTGAATATAAAACGGTATTGCGGCGTCGCGGGCCACGTCCGGACGCCGCTCCACGAACGGAGGAAAACTATATGAAGCTGGGTATAATCACACCGCCTGAGGTGAAGAGCCTCGACTACGCGAAGGACCTCGGTCTCGAGTTCATCGAGATGGACTGCAACTGTCCGTGGATGGGCGGCCCGAACGACTCGCCTTATTCCAACGCGGGGATGCTCCTCTCCATGGCGGACGCGTTCAACGAGGGTACGGAGCGCACCGGCGTAGCGGTCGGTGCGGCGGGGCGCTGGGCAAGCCACGTCATCGACTCGGAGGGAAAGATAATCGAGAGCGAGTTTGACGAGGTGAAGCGCCTCATAGAGTTCTGCCACAAGACGCACGCGGGCGTGTACTGCGTGAGCGTGAACTTCGTGAAGGAGCTCAGCTACTACAAGAACATCACCGCCGCGATAAACTACCTGAACAAGGTCGTCGCGGAGGCAGGGAAGGACCT
This sequence comes from uncultured Clostridia bacterium, assembly GCA_947630675.1. Classification (GTDB taxonomy): domain Bacteria; phylum Bacillota; class Clostridia; order Oscillospirales; family JAAYOS01; genus CANRIN01. The sequence continues at coordinate 1,724 of CANRIN010000071.1, forward strand.
CGACGTCGCGATAGTCAACTGCTGCATGGGCGACCACTACATCCGTACGCCGGAGCAGTGGAAGCTCGTGCTCGACGAGGTCCCGGGCCTCGGGATAAAGTACGACCCGTCCCACAGCTTCGTCCACGGCGGAGTGAACGGCGCGTACATCGAGGAGGGTCTCGGCTGGGGCGACCGCTTCAAGTACGTCCACGTCAAGGGCGTCGTGCAGGGCTCGCGGCAGGACGAGCGGAAGATGTGGAAATACTTCGACTGGGCGCACGACTTCCCCGGCCTCATGGATAAGATGCGCCCCGAGCTCGCGGAGGACGGGAAGTACTACGACAACCCGCCCGCCGGTCTCGACGTCATAAACTGGCGCGCCTTCATGGCGATACTCTACAAGCACCACTACGACGGGATGCTCTCGATAGAGCCGCACTCCTCCACCTGGAGAGGCGAGCTCGGCGAGAAGGGTATAAAGTTCACGATAGACTACATAAGGAGCCTCATTATCTGACAGAGAACTGTATTTGAACTATATTGGGAAAAGTTGGGATATTGGGATAAAGGAGGAATAGGAAAATGATAAAGTGCCCTAATTGCGGAAGAGAGCTGCCGGACGGCGTAGGGTTCTGCGACAAGTGCGGAACGAAGATCCCCGCCGGGAAATGCTGTCCGAGGTGCGGGGAGCCGATAAGCGGCGACTACGATTTTTGTATAAAGTGCGGCGCACCGCTGAAGCAGCCCGCCGCCGCGGCGGCGCAGGAACCGACTCCTGCGCCCGTGCCGGTCGAAAATGTGCCGGCCCCCTCGAACGTGCCGGAGGAGACCGCAAAGCCTGCACCGGCCAGGACAGACGCGGAGGAACATGCCGAAGCCGCGCCCGAGCGGCAGGATAAGCCTGCGCCGGAGGCTGCGGGCTCCGGCTCCGCGCCCGCGCCGGCAGGTCCCGCACCCGTGCAGAGCCCTGCGGCAGATAACGGCGTCCGGCCGAATCATGCCCCGACGCCGGCAGAACAGCCGGCGCCCGCCGCCGCACCCGCGCCGGCCCCGTCGGTCCGGCCGGGCTATACGCCCGCTCCCTCGGGAGGCCCGACGGCGGCGGGAGCGCCTGTCCGGACCGCCGCACCCGCACAGCCGAACTATATCCCTGCGCCGGTGCAGCAGTTTGAGCCGGCCGGGCCCCGTAAGTCGAAAAAGGGAAAGATATTCCTGTTCGGCGGTATAGGACTTGCCGTGGTCGCGGCGGCCGTTGTGGCGGTGATCCTGATATTCTTCAGGGGCGGCAACAATGCGGAGCAGAGGGCTCTCTATGTCAAGGACGACGAGCTGTGGTTTGCCGAGCCTTCCGGAAAGAACAAGGGAGAGATAACGGAGGACCTGTTCGCAGGAAGCAACCCGACCGACTTCACATCCGATGTGTTTGCACGGGACCTGACAGACACGCTCGGCGCCTGCATCCAGTACAGTGCGGACGGGAAGCGCATGTTCTACCCGGATCGTGTGGATTATTACGAGGGATTTACTCTGTACTTCCGAGATACGGGTATGAAGAAGGAACCGGTGAAGATAGATACGGGCGTGGCTCGTTTCTATATAAACGACGCAGGAAACAAGGTGATCTACTTAAAGGACTCCAAACTGTATGTCCACAACCTCAAGGACAAGGAGAGAATTGCGGGCGACGTGTGGGACGTCATGGTCTCGGAGGACCTTGAGAGAGTAGGCTACGTGACAGATGACAACGAATTCTATGTCTGGAGCGAAAAGAACGGCTCGGAGAAGGTCGTGGGAGACTTGGACTACATCTGCGGCTACTCCAAGGACCTCAGTACAGTGTGGTTTGTCCGGGATGAGGGGCTCTACAGGCAGACCCTGGGCGAAGACAGGGTCAAGATAGATTCGGACATCGCCTCCGTGCTGAACGTGTACGATACCGGAGAGATATACTATACGAAGTCCGAAAGCAACGAAAGACCGCTCTCCGATTTTGTCGAGGACGATCTTGCAATGTCGGATTCTATGATATACGAGCCGTCCGAGCCGATCCTGCCCGACGAGCCGGAGTACCCATACTTCTGGGATTTCGACACTTACGAGGAGTATGAGGCAGCTCTGGAACAGTACGACGCGGCATACGAAGCATACGCAGCGGAATACGACCGCCTCTATGACGAGTACTCGGCGGCGTATGATGTGTACTACGAAAAGCTCTACCGTGACAGCCTGCGTTCGGACCTTGAGATGAATACCATCAGCGTCACCGAGACCTCGCTCTATTACTACAACGGTTCGGAGACCTCCGAGATAGCGACGGGGCTTGTCAGCTCATGGGGCAACTATGCCATGGATGATGCTCCGGTCGCGGCGTTCTTCCGCTATGAGAGCGAGGAGATACCGACCTACATGTTCAGCGAGATAGAGTCTGTCTCTGACCTGTATAACGAGCTGTATCTTGCGCTGTACCCCGATGAGATATTGGCGGTGGCGTCCGGCGCGACGGTGAGCGATGTAGACGCGGAGAATGTGTACGGTGTGTATTTTAACGGCACAGGAAAGATTTACTACACGGCAGGAGCCGATGAGGACGAAGACACGTACGGAGATGAGACGGGCGAGCTCTACGAGCTTACGATGAACGGGGGACGGCCCTCCGCAGGGGTGCTCGTTGACACCGGGGTGTTCGTTGACACCAGGATAAGATTTACCGAGGACGGACTGCCGGTGTATTTCAAGAACTTCAATGACGCCGCAGAGAGGGAAGTCGGAGATCTGTTTGTAAATAAGCAGATAGTGGGCTATGACGTGTATGCGTACGAAGTCAGCACTATCGGAAACTCCGTGCTTTTCTACACAGACTGGAATTCCGACCGTAACTGCGGCACCCTGAACGTCTTCACGAACGGCGAGACTAACGTGGTCTCGGACGATGTCGGGAACGCGGTCATGACCGATTCGGGAGATATCCTCTTCCTGTACGATTACAGCATAAGCAGACGGAACGGTACGCTCTGCCTGTACAGCGGCGGCAATGTCACTAAGCTCGACGATGATGTGGAGTTGATAATCCCGATCTCCGCCGGCGGGCGTGGGTGGTACAACTGAGCGACAGCGCTTCGTGCGCTTGATGCGGGGCGGTGCGGATGCACCGCCCCGCATCATTTTTCGGAAGCTTTTGCCGGTGTCGTTAGTGCGCTTTAGCGTGTTACCGAATTGTAATAAATTGTAACCGATTTGAGATGACTTTGCCCGGGCGTTGTGATACAATTAGCTTGCTTTTCGGGGAGGAGTCCGCAGCCGCCCCGGGAAAAGCGGCGCAGGCAGCCGGGTGGCGGAACTTTCCCGGTATCAAACGCGTCTGAATGTCAGAAACTGCGGACAATGGGGGTAGCATTATGAAGAAACTTATCGCTTTTATACTGGCGCTTTCGCTTTGCCTCACAGCGTCCTGCTCCGGCGGGACGACCGTCATGTCCGAGCAGCCCTCGGCGGAGCCTTCGCCGATAGAGTCCGCCGCGCCGAGCGAAGAAGTATCGGCGGAGCCGTCTGAGCAGCCGTCCGAGACGCCGAGCGCGGCGCCGTCGACGGAGCCCGAGGAGCTCTTCCGCTTCACCCGCGAGAACTTCCCGAGGATGAACGGCTCGACCTCTACCGTCCCGCTTGCGGAGGCGATAGCGAGCGTCCTGCTGGGCGAGAGCCGGGAGGACGTCGCGGACCTCGTGAACTTCTCGCGCACCACGATGTCCTATCGGTCGCTGATGTACGGTGAGTCGGACATCCTCATCGCCGCCGAGCCCGCCGACGCGATATGGGACGAGAAAAAGGCGATGGCTCTGGAGTGGGAGATGGAGCCGTTCGCGGTGGACGGCCTCGTCTTCATCACAAACGAGAACAACCCGGTCGACAGCCTCACCACCGAGCAGATACAGAAGATATACACCGGCGAGATAACGAACTGGAAGGAGGTCGGCGGAAACGACCTCGAGATAGTGCCGTTCCAGCGCAACGAGGAGGCGGGCAGCCAGACCGCCATGAAGAACCTCGTCATGAAGGACCTCAAAATGATGGACCCGCCGACCGACTACGTCGCGGGCTCGATGGGCGGACTCATCGAGGGCGTCGCCGCCTACGACGGCTCTGCCGCCGCGATAGGCTACACCGTCTACTACTACGCAAACGACATGAAGATGGCGGACGGCCTCAAGATACTCAAGGTGAACGGCGTCGAGCCGAACGCCGACACGATACGCAGCGGGGAGTATCCGTTCCTCAACAACTACTACGTCGTCATTTCGACGGCGCTTGCCGAGGACCATCCCGCGAGGATAATGTACAACTGGATACTCGGGAGCGAGGGACAGCGCCTCGTCGCGCACGAGGGATACGTCTCGGTCACGGACGTGGGAGGCGACGCACGATGAAGCAACGTCCGACCGCAACTCTGCTCGCGGCGGCGCTCGTCCTCGCACTCTTCGCGGGCTGCGCACCGTCAGACCCTGCGGCGGGCGCTCCGGCTTCCCCGGAGACGTCCGCAAGCGCCGCGCCCTCGACGGGGACGAGTGCCGCACCGTCCGAAGAACCGAGCGCGGAGCCGTCGGGCACGCCTGCGCCGTCCGAACCTCCGGTCTACACCGACTGGTCGCAGTTAGAGACGTCGGAGCCGCCCGAGCCGATATGGCACTACGCCGAGAACTACTGCGGCGAGAAGCTCGCGGCGGGCAGCGGCTACGGCGTCCTGCTCCCGTATGTCGGCGGGACGGTCACGGCGGACGGGGAGGACGCACCGCTGTACGGCCTCACGGACAGGAGCGGCGGGATAGTCACCGACGCGACCTATGCCGACGCGCAGGTCTGGGACTCCTTCCTAACGCTGTTTGACGACGAGAGCATCCGCACCCTCGCCGCGCTCGACGGCAGCTGGGTGATGAGCGGCGTCGACCTCGTCCGCATCCTTGACGGATACGCCATCCTCTGGGACAATGAGAAGGGACTGAGCTTCGTCCGCCCGGACGGCTCTGTCGCGGCGGAAGTATCGCGCCGCGCCATCGGCGAGTTCTTCGGCGACGAGAACATGGTGCAATTCTACGTCTACGACACGATGAACTTCGAGTGCGTGTACGACGAAGTCGCCGCCTTCTCCTACGAGTCGGACGACGACGCGCAGATATTGGAGGGCTTCATCTACCTTTCCACGGGCGAGATAAGCAGCGCGCCGCCGGAGGGGTACCCGAAAAGCCCCGTTTATATGTATAACGACGCGCCCGAGACCTTCCCCGGTTACATCGGCGCGGCATACGCCTTCCGCGACCCCGCAACGAGGATCCTCTACTACACCGCCTACACCGAGGACGACGGCATGGACATCCTCGACGAGGACGGGAAAGTCCTTTGGAGGTGCGGCAGCGCGTCAACACTGCTACCGCCTGTGCTCGACGGGACGATAGCCTTCACCGGCGGGACGTGGTTCTCGCGTTACGACCTCGCGACGGGGGAGTGCATATTCCGCTGCGCAGTACGTTCAAACGACGATTGAGGACCGCAAAGCACAGATGCTGCCGTATTCGGAGGAAAGTATGATGAAATGTAAGATCATAGCAGTCCTTCTCGCGTTTGCGCTTCTTGCGGGCTGCTTACCGCTGCGGCCGGCGGAAAGTCCGTCGGCGTCGTCTGAGCCACCCGCGAGTGCCACGCCCTCGGCCGTGCCGAGCGCCGCACCGTCCGACGAACCGAGCGCGGAGCCGTCCGGAACGCCCGCGCCGTCCGGCCCGCCGGTCTACACCGACTGGTCGCAGCTCGACCCGCCGGATTACCCGGAGGACAAATACACATATTCGCCGCACTACTCCGGCGAGAAGCTCACACCGGGGGACGACTACGGTCTGCTCCTGCCGTACATCGGCGCTGCCATAGACACCGATGACTGGGAGCCCGGATATGCCTACTACTACGGCGTGATGGACAGAAGCGGCCGTGTCGTGACCGACGCGGTCTACGACAACGTGTCGCAGTACGGCGGATACCTCGCACTCACCAAGCTGACAGCCGCTGCGGACAGCTACACGCATTGGCGCTATGTCACCATCGCCGCGCAGGACGGGCGGTGGGTGCGTGAGATGGGGCTTCAGCAGAGCGTCACCTACGCCATAGACGACAGCGGCCCCATAGCCTGCATCGGCCTCGACGGAGAGATAAGCTTCGTAAATTCGGACGGTGAGATCACAAGTATCGTCACGAAGGATGTCTATGCGCCGCTTGTCGGCACGGACAGATTCAGTTTCGACTTTCTCACCATGACGGATGACTGCAATGTCTTCCTCAGTCTCGAGGTGTACGAGGGCATGGGCTATCTGAGAGTGATGGAGTTTACGGAGGACGCGTGGGAGCCGTTCTACATCTACCTCGACCCCGCGACCGGAGCGGCGTCGCTTACGCCGCCGGAGGGTCACGCCGTCGAGCCGGTCTACGTCTCCCGCGACCCGGTGGATGAGAACGGAGATCCCATAGTCCCGGACGTGCCGGGTATGGCAAGCGTCTGGGCCATATACGACGACGCGACGGGCGAGCTCTACTACGAGGGGTACGCCGGGGACGGCGTCACCTACTCCATATTCGACCGGGACGGGAACCCTGTCTGGGAAGACTACGAGACGGCGGAGAGCGTCTATCCGCTGGTGCTCGGCGGGACTATGGCGTTCATTGAACAGCGTTCGGGCGTGACCTGCTTTGCGCGCTACGACCTTGTGACGCACGAGTGCATCTTCCGCTGTGTCCTGCGCTCGTGCTCCTCGTGAGCTGTGGCACGACAGGACCCGCGGGGAGCCCGTCCGCTTCGCCAGAAACGTCAGCTCCTGCAAGCGCCGCGCCGTCCGTCGAACCGAGCGGAGCACCGTCCGACGAACCGAGCGCGGAGCCGTCGGGGACGCCGTCCGCAAGCGCCGAGCCGTCGCCGTCCGACCCGCCGGTATACACCGACTGGTCGCAGCTTGACCCGGCGGAGTACCCGGATCAGATCCGGCACTACTCCGACCTCTACTGCGGCTCGGAGCTCGAGGTGGGGAAGGGCTACGGCACGCTGCTTCCGTACGTCGGGACGGTCAATGAGGAGTACTACCCGGTGGACATGCTCTACACATACGGCCTCACCGACAGGAGCGGCGGGATAGTCACCGACCCGGTCTACTCCGACGTGTCTTTCGTAGGGGACTTCCTGCTTCTCACCGACTGCTCGGACTACGACCCCGACTTCGACCACTACGAGCAGCCGCC
>CANRIN010000072.1 GCA_947630675.1 uncultured Clostridia bacterium
ACTTTTTGCGCGAGCAAAAAGTAACGCAGGGGCGCGGGGCGGCACAGCCCCGCGAAGGTGTCGGAACCTCTAGGTTCAGAATAAAACCTCGAAGTTTTACTTCGTACAAGTAAAGAGGTTGCGGGCTCCGCCCGCTGATGGGACGCGGGTCTCGCCCCGCGGATACCCGCGGGGTCTTCCCCGCTAGAGGAGTGGGGCGGCACAGCCCCATAAAGTGCCGTCGCGGGCTTCCCCGCATTATCTAAAATATTCGCATACCGCGTCGGCGAGGGCGCGCGCGAAGCGCGCCTCGTCTGCGTCGTTTGCGAGCCACTCGAACTCGGAGGGGCAGCACACGAAACCGCACTCCACTATCGTGGAGGGGCAGAAGGTCCCCCGGCAGATGTAGAGGTTTGACTGGTTCGCGCCGCGGTCGTAGAGCCCGAAGGCCTCCGCGACGTAATGCGCAAGCGTTTCGGAATACTCCTCGGAGATGTCCTCACGGTACCACGTCGAGACGCCGCGTATGTTCGTCGCATCGACGTTTTCGTCGACGGCGTTCAGATGTATCGAGAGGAGCAGGTCGGGCCGCATTTCGCGGGCAGTCACGAGCCGCCCGTGCAGGTCGACCGTAGAGTCGTCGCTTCTGAGATATTCGACCGTCGCACCGAGGTGCTCGAGCTCGTAGCCCACCTTCTTTGCGATGGCGAGCACGAGCACCCGCTCGCTCACGTCCTCACCGAGCGGCCCGAGCGCGCCGAGCTCGCTTCCGCCGTGGCCGGGGTCGAGGAGGATCGTGAGCCCTTCGAGCGGAAGCGCGCCCTCCTTCAGCGCCGGGCGGCGCTTCAGCGCGAGCGACAGTATTCCCGAGTTTTCGTCGTACTCGAATATGTAGCCGTCAAGGAGCGAGCTGCCGCGGAGGGTGAGGCGGTAGCATGCGGAGCCCGCCTCCGACCACTGCGCGCAGGAGGTGAAGAGCGAGCCCTGCGGCAGCGCGAGCGCCGGAGCGACGCCGCTGTAGCGTATCCGCACGGTGACGCTTGCACCGGTGTAGTCGACCGTCGAGAGCGCGGCCGACGAAACTCTGAAACGGAGGTAGTCCCAGCCGTCCCCGAACTCATAGGAGGCGGAGGAGAGGCCGCTTGCAAGCTCGCCCGCGCCGTCCGCGAGCTCCAGCCCCTCGCTCTCCGCCCAGTACCCGGAGCGGAGGCGTACCCACGCGCCGTTTGTCGTGACGGCGGTGACGTAGTCGGTCATGCCGCGGCAGAGCTCGCCCACCGGGCCGCCGGAGGTGGTTGAGTCGGGGTAGATGAACGCCGCTTCGCTCGTGACGGTCGCATAGAAAGGAGCGCCGTCTCCGATGCAGTAGAGCATCCCGCCGGCGGAGACCGATTCCAGTTGGCCGTTGTAGGTCATTGTATACACCGGCCTGCCTACGGTAGAGACCTTGCCCGCAGCGTAGTCCTGGCTCACGGTGTAGGTGTAGAAGTAGTTCGTGCCGTAGACCTTGCCGTCACTCGCGGGCGGCTCGGTGGCGGCGGGGGTGAGGCGGAAGGTCTCGCCGCTTATCGTCACCGAAAGCGACGCGCCTATCGGCGCGGTGCAGCGGAAGGTTATCTTCTCGCCCGGCGCGACGTAGATGTCCCCCTCGGACGGGTACGCGCTCTCCGCCGTTATCGACGCGCGTTCGAGCGGCGTCGGCACGACGGCGGAGCCGCCCCGCGTTATCACGCGGGTAAACTCGTGCTCGCCCTGCGTGAAACGGAGGGTGTTCTCCCCGGCGGAAAGCGGGACCAAAACGCCGAAGTAGCCGCTCTCGGTGACGTCCTCCACGAGCGCTCCGTTCATGTAGAGCGGCACGGTCGGATCGCAGCGCCCGAGGACGTAGTACTCCGAGTATCCCACGGTGATGTCGCCCGACGGACGGCCGACCGAGATGCCGCCGTCCCACTCTATCGGGTCGAGCAGGGGATAGTCCTCCGGAAGGCTCTCCATGGCGTTCCAGCTTGCGATAAACGTCCCGAGGGGGGCGTAGTCCACGAAAAATCTGTAGCGGAAGTGTATCGAACCGCTCACCTCCTCGGTCTCGCGGTTGAGCGTGAGCTGACGGCGGAGCTCGCTTGTGCCGCTCCACGCGCCGCTCTCCGCGCCGGAGCGGTAGGAGGCATGGCCGACGTACAGCCGGACGCCGGTGCCGCGCACCACGTCCGACCACCACTCCACGAGCGTCTTATAGTCGGCGGGAGCGTAGCCTATCTCCCAGTAGATCTGCGGGCAGATGTAGTCGAGCCACCCCTCCTCGACCCACTTCTTTGTGTCGGCGAAGTGGTAGAGATAGCTCTGATTGCCGTTCGTGTCGCTGCCGCCGGGCACGGATGAGGCGTTCGCCCATATCCCGAAGGGGCTCACTCCGAAGGTCTTGCCGTACTCGCGCGTGACGTCCCGCACCTCGCGGATAAGCGTGTTTATGTTCTCGCGCCGCCAGTCCTCGAGGGAGAGCGTACTGCCGGAGGCGGCGTAGGTCGCCGCGTCGTCAAGGCCGCCGTCCGGGTAGAAGTAGTCGTCGAAGTGAATGCCGTCGACAGCGTAGTTCTCGCATATCTCGCGCACGCCGTCCACTACGAGCTCACGCGCGCCCTCTATGCCCGGGTCGAGGTACATGTGTCCGTCGGTGTGCATGACGACCCACTCGGGGTGGAGCCGCGCGGGGTTCGACTCTGCGAGCGCCGAGAGATCGTGCGAGTTCCGCGCGACGCGGTAGGGGTTTATCCACGCGTGCAGCTGCATCCCGCGCGCGTGCGCTCCCTCGACCCAGTATTCGAGAAGGTCGAAGCCGGGGCCAATGCCCTGCGTTCCGCTGACAAACTCCGACCACGGGAAAATCTCCGACTCATAGAGTGCGTCTCCGCTCGGCCGGACCTGAAACAGGACGGCGTTGAAGCCGAGCGCGGCGCAGCGGTCGAGGACCTCGTCCGCCTCGCGCTTCAGCTCATCGTCGCCGAGGCCGGGGCGGGAGGGGTAGTCGAGGTTTATGAGCGTGGAGACCCAGACGCCCCGGAAATCGTCCGAGACGTCGGGGACGGCTGCGGCCGGTACGTCGGAGGGCGAAGGCGAAGCCGCCTCCACGCCAGCTGGCGTGAGCGTGACGGAGCCGGGAACGTCCCTGCCTCCGCCGCTGAGAAAAAAGAACGGTATCGCCACGAGCGCCGCTATACAGAGCGGGACCGCGAGGCGCAAAAGCTTTTTTGCCATAATTGTGTGTTATTCTCCGTGAAGCCGCGCATCCGCCGAGGCGCGGAAAACCTATATCCGGTCTGCCGCCGGAAAGCCTGTAGTAAACAGATTATACTACAAAAAACGACGGCTTTCAAGAGCGGACGGCGGCGCCGTCCGCCGAGTGAGTATATTCGCGCGCACGGTGCAAAATACCGTGCGGTACGGCAAAGGAAAGCCATTCGACATGTCGTTTTGTATGTATTTACCAAAGTGAAGCGTCGAAATTGTTCAAAAAACGCGCATACCGCGCCTTGTAAAGCCGGGCGGACTGTGGTAAAATAATCCGTGATACGGATACAAATGATTTTCTGTGGGGGACATCTTTGATGCAGGAGAAGTTGAAATTCTATCTCGTGGAGCAGAGCGCGCTCCCGCCGGTGATAGTCAAGGTGGCGGAGGCGATGCAGAGTCTTGAGAGCGGACGGTGCGAGTCGGTGGGCGACGCGGTGCGCGAGGCGGGAATAAGCCGCAGCGCGTTCTACAAGTACCGCGACTATGTCCGGCCGTTCTATGACGCGACGGCAAGCGAGATGCTCACGCTGCATCTGGTGCTCGAAGACTCGCCGGGAATGCTGTCGTCGCTTCTCGCGGTGCTCAGCGCAAAGGGCGCGAATATACTCACGATAAATCAGTCGATACCGATAGGAGGCATAGCCTCGGTGACGGTGTCGGTGAGCCTCAGCGGCGGCACGAGCAAGGTCGGCGAGCTGGTGGACGCGGTTCGCGGGCTGAGAGGCGTGACGAAGTTGGAACTTGTCTCGGGATGAACGGAGGTGGAAAAGTGACGGGAATAGCCATACTCGGAATGGGCGTTGTCGGCACCGGTGTGTACGAGACGCTCGAGGGTAACGCGGAGACGATAGCCCGTCGGAGCTTCGGGCCGCTCGAGGTGAAGTACATCCTCGACCTGCGCGATTTTCCGGGTGCGGAGTTTGCGGATAAGGTCATCCGCGACTTCGGCGTGGTAGAGCGTGACCCGGATGTAAAGATAGTCGTCGAGACGATGGGCGGCGCGACCTATGCCTACGACTACACGAAGCGGGCGCTCGCCGCGGGAAAGAATGTCGTCACCTCCAACAAGGAGCTCGTGGCGGCGCACGGCGCGGAGCTCACGGCGCTCGCGGAGGCGCACGATGTAAACTATATGTTCGAGGCGTCGGTCGGCGGCGGCGCGCCGGTGATACGGCCGCTCGTCAGCTGCATGGGCGCAAACGTCATAGAGGAGATATACGGGATACTCAACGGCACAACGAACTTCATCCTAGACCGGATGGAGCGCGGCGGTGCTTCGCTCGAGGAGGCGCTTTCGGAGGCGCAGGCGCTCGGATACGCCGAGCGCGACCCTTCGGCGGACATCGAGGGTCTTGACCCCGCGAGAAAAATATGTATCCTCGGGAGCCTCGCCTGCGGCTGCGACATCGGCGTTGAGAACGTCCGGGCGGAGGGTATAGCCGGTCTCCGCCGAGAGGATGTCCGCCATGCAGCGGAAGTGGGATACGCGGTGAAGCTGCTCGCGCGTTACATCCGCCTCGGGGAGAAGAAGGTGAGCGCGTTCGTCGCGCCGCACCTCATACCAAAGAGCTGCGTGCTCGCAAACGTGAACGGCGTCTTCGGCGGCGTGACGTATATAGGAAACATCGTCGGCGAGGTGGACATCCTTGCCGCGGGCGCGGGAAAGCTGCCGACGGCGTCCGCCGTCGCGGCGGACATCATCGACGCGGCGCGTCACCTCTATAAGACGCGCTTCCGCTCTGTGTGGAGCAGCGAACGCGCGGAGTGCATCCCGCCCGAGGAAATAGGCGGAAGGTTCTACGTCGGCTCGGCCGGCAGCGCGCGCGACGCGCGGGAGGTGTACGGCGACATCCGCCTCATCTCGGAGGAGGGCGGCGCGGCCTTCATAACGCCGCACCTCACGCCGGAGGAGCGCAGGGCGAAGACGGAGGAGTACCGCCGCCGTGCGCGGGTGTTCTCCGAGATGCGCGTCCTTGAACGCGGGGTGGACGAATGGTAAGGGTAAAGGTACCGGCGACGAGCGCGAACATGGGCAGCGGCTTTGACTGCATGGGTATAGCACTATCGATACGGAACGTCGTCGAGATGGATTTCTCCGACCGTATAGACATATCCAACAAGTCCGGCCTCGAGCTCCCGAAGGACGAGACGAACCTCATCTACCGCTGCGCAAAGCATGTCTTCGACATAGCGGGCGTCCCGATGCCGGGGCTGAAGATAGTCGAGGAGTGCAACATACCGATGACGCGCGGGCTCGGCAGCTCGTCGGCGTGTACGGTGGCGGGGATAGTCGGCGCTAACGCCCTTCTCGGAGAACCGCTCGACGAGGAGGCGATAATAAACCTCGCCGCCATCATAGAGGGTCATCCGGACAACTCGACGCCGGCGATACGCGGCGGCTTCGTCGCGGCGATGCTCGAGAACGGGCGCGTCTGGCAGGTACGGGTGCCGATATCCGGAAGGCTGCGCTTCTGCGCGTTCGTGCCGGACTTCGAGCTCCGGACCGAGAAGGCGCGCGCGGCGCTTCCTAAGGAGGTCACCATGCGGGACGCGGTGTTCAACCTCAGCCGCGCCGCGCTGCTCGCGGGAAGTCTCGTCGCGGGCGAGCTGCATAATATAGGAGTGGCCACCGAGGACAGACTGCATCAGCCCTACCGCTTCGACATGATACCCGGCGGGCGCGAGGTGGCCGCACGGGCGCGTGAGCTCGGCGCGCTCGGTTCATTCATAAGCGGGGCGGGACCGACGATAATGGCGGTCGTCGACCGCGCGAGCCTCGACTACGAGAAACGCGTGCGGGAGCACTTCACGGAGGAGTTCCCGAACTGGACCGTGAGGATGCTCGACTGCGACGAGACGGGCGTCACCGTGGAAAAGATATAGAGACTTAAACTTTGATTTCCGCGCCTTCGGCGCTGAATACGGCTTCGGAAACCGATGGAGGTTTTATGTAAATGGCACTCATCGTACAGAAATTCGGCGGAAGCTCTGTAAAGGATGCAGAGCATATCCGCAACGTCGCCCGTATCATAACCGATACATACAGGGCGAACAACGACGTCGTGGTCGTCCTCTCCGCTCAGGGAGACACCACCGACGAGCTTATCGAGAAGGCGCACGAGCTCAACGAGTCGCCCTCCCGCCGCGAGATGGATATGCTGCTCTCGACGGGGGAACAGGCTTCGGTCGCGCTCTGCGCCATGGCGATAGAGAAGCTCGGCTGCCCCGTCATTTCGCTCAACGCGTGGCAGGCGGGGATAAGCACCGACTCGAACTACTCCAACGCGAGCATCAAGACGATAAACGACGAGCGCCTGCGCGCCGAGCTCGACCGCAGAAATATCGTCATCGTCACCGGCTTTCAGGGGATAAACCGCCGCTACGATATAACGACGCTAGGCAGGGGAGGGTCGGACACCTCCGCCGTGGCACTCGCGGCGCGGATACGCGCAGACCTCTGCCAGATATACACCGACGTGGACGGTGTGTATACCGGCGACCCGCGCATCGTCCCCGAGGCGCGCAAGCTCGACGAGATAACCTTCGACGAGATGCTCGAGCTCGCGAGCGCGGGCGCGCAGGTGCTCCACAACCGTTCGGTAGAGATAGCAAAGCGCTTCGGCATACAGCTCGAGGTCCTCTCGAGCCTCGACCCGAAGCCCGGAACCATTGTTAAGGAGGTAGCAAAGAAATTGGAGAGTACAGCCATCAGCGGAGTCGCGCGCGACGAGAACGTCGCCTGCATAGCCATAACACACCTCGAGGATAAGCCGGGCGTAGCGTACCGCATATTCTCGCTGCTTGCGCAGAGAAAGATAAACGTCGACATCATCCTTCAGTCAATAGGCCGCGACAACACCAAGGACATCACCTTCACTGTCGCGAAGAGCTATGCGGACGAGGCGATAGAGGAGCTCACCGAGCACAAGGACGAGCTGAACTTTGCGGACATAACCTGCGACACGAACGTCGCGAAGATCTCGATAGTCGGTTCGGGCATGATAAACCATCCGGGTATAGCGAGCCAGCTCTTCGAGGCGCTCTACAATGTCGGAATAAATATCCGCATGATCTCAACAAGCGAGATAAAGGTCTCGGTGCTCATCGACGCCAAAGACAGTGATATGGCTATCCGCGCTGTACATCACAAGTTCTTCGGCGAGAGAGCGGGGGCGTAAACACACCGTAACACTCCAAATCACGGACGGCTTTGCCGTCCGTGATTTTGCGTTTACCAACAAAGCCTCGCAGAGTTTCGCCGCCGAAGGCGGCGAAATAAGATCTAATCCGTAAATTTCGGCGGCGTGTACGTCGAAATTTACACCTCTCGCCGGTCGTGCTTCGCGCGAAGCGCGGAGCGTAGACCGGCGCCGCCGCCGGCAGAGCTTTGCTCTGTCCGGCGGCCTCGTTGTAAATCGCGGGCGCGGATGAAATCCGCGCCCGCGATTTACAGCGAAACTTACGCTTGACATTATCCGCCGCATTTGGTATATTATTTTTGGTCGGGATCCGTTCTTCGGGCTCGACGCTTTTCAATTATTTAAGTCACCTTCTCTATTGAGGGTGGAGGAAAGGGAGTTTGGTTATGGCATGGTTAGTTCTGCCCATAGCGGCCGCTCTCCTCGGTCTCGCGTTCGCGGCGTTCAACTTCTTCAGCGTCAAGCATCTTGAAGAAGGCACGCCGAGGATGAAGGAGATCGCGGCGGCGATACGCGTGGGTGCAAACGCGTTCATACGCTACGAGTATAAGGTGCTGGCGATAGTCGTCGTCATCGTCGCCGTATGCGTATGGCTCGCGCTCGAGTGGTACGTTGCGGTCGCGCTGCTCGTCGGTTCGGTGATGAGCGCTCTCGCGGGCTTCATCGGCATGAAGATCGCGACCTATGCGAACGTCCGCGTCACCAACGAGGCGCGCACCACCAAAAACCTCGGCAAGACCCTGAAGATCGCCTTCAAGGGCGGCTCGGTCATGGGCCTCTGCGTCGGCGGCTTCGCGCTGCTCGGCCTGTTCCTTATGTACATGATCTTCGGCGTTGGTTTCAACTGGCTCGGCATGACCGATGAGCCGCTGTCCTGGCTCACCAAGATACCGATGCTGCGCTTCCCGAACGTCATCACCGGCTACGCCCTCGGCTGCTCGCTCGTCGCGATGTTCAACCGTATCGGCGGCGGCATCTACACCAAGGCTGCCGACATGGGCGCCGACCTCGTCGGCAAGACCGAGGCGCACATACCCGAGGACGATCCGCGTAACCCGGCCACCATCGCCGACAACGTCGGCGACAACGTGGGCGACGTTGCCGGCCTCGGCAGCGACCTGCTCGAGAGCTATGTCGCTTCCATCGTCTCCGCCGTCGTTCTCGCGTATCACCTCTTCCTCGCAAACGAGTCTGTCGGAAAGCTCATCCCGCCCGAGCTTCTCCAGAAGCTCTACCTCTTCCCGGTAGCCTTCGCGGGCATCGGCCTTATCGCGTGCTGCATCGGCATCGCGTGGCTGCTCCTCAAGGACCTGAGCAAGACCAAGAACGTCCACGGTCAGCTCAACGGTGCAACGTGGATAGCGGCCGGCATCACGATAATCGGCGGCTTCGCAGCGTCCTACTTCCTGTTCGGCAAGGTCAGCCTTGATAACACCGGCTTTGCCGCAGGCTTCCTCTCCCCGTGGATAGGCGCCGCGATAGGCGTTATCTCCGGCGTCGTTAT
>CANRIN010000073.1 GCA_947630675.1 uncultured Clostridia bacterium
ATGTTGACCCGCTTGCCGTTGACGGTGAAGTGGCCGTGGGTGACCGCCTGACGCGCCTCGCGGCGGGTCATGGCGAAACCGAGACGGTACACGACGTTGTCGAGACGGCGCTCTATCATGGTCAGAAGGATCTCTCCGGTGTTGCCGTGAGCACGGGCGGCCTTCTCGTAGTAAGCGCGGAACTGCTTCTCGAGGATGCCGTACACGAACTTGACCTTCTGCTTCTCGGCCATCTGCATCGCGTACTCGCTCTGCTTACGGCGGGACTGGCCCTTCGGGTCACGGGTCGTGGTCTTCTTAGCATAGCCCATTGTCGCGGGCGAAATACCGAGCGCCTTGCAGCGCTTTGCGACAGGCTGCATGATCTTTGCCATTATTCTATACCTCCTATATCAGACGCGGCGGCGCTTGGGCGGACGGCAGCCGTTGTGCGGGATTGGGGTAACGTCCTTTATCATGTTGACCTCGAGCCCCGCGGACTGCAGCGCGCGGATCGCGGCCTCGCGGCCTGCGCCGGGTCCCTTGACATAGACTTCAACGGTCTTAAGACCATGCTCCATCGCAGCCTTAGCGGCGGTCTCTGCCGCCGACTGAGCGGCAAACGGAGTGCTCTTGCGGTTGCCGCGGAAGCCGAGGCCGCCCGCGCTGGCCCAAGAGAGAGTGTTGCCTTCGAGGTCGGTGATAGTCACCATCGTGTTATTGAAGCTGGAATGGATGTGGACCGCTCCACGCTCAACATTTTTACGTTCGCGGCGGCGCTTTATGACCGCCTTACCTTTGCGTGCTGCTGGCATTTACATTCCCCTCCTTACTTCTTCTTGCCGGCGACCGTGCGCTTCGGACCCTTGCGGGTGCGGGCGTTCGTCTTGGTGCGCTGGCCGTGTACCGGGAGTCCGCGGCGATGGCGGACGCCGCGATAGCATCCGATCTCGGTGAGGCGCTTGATGTTCATCGCGACCTCACGGCGGAGGTCGCCCTCGACCGTGTAGTGATGCTCAATGAACTCGCGGAGCTGGGAAGCCTCGTCCTCGGTGAGGTCTTTTACGCGGGTGTCCGGGTTGATACCGGTGGCTGCGAGCGCTTCGCTCGCAAACTTACGGCCGATGCCGTAGATATAAGTGAGACCTATCTCGATACGCTTGTCGCGCGGAAGGTCTATGCCTGCTATACGGGCCATTTACTCAAGCACCTCCTGATTAGCCTTGCCTCTGCTTATGCTTCGGGTTCTCGCAGATGACCATAACTTTGCCCTTGCGGCGGATTACCTTGCACTTCTCGCACATGGGCTTGACCGACGGTCTGACTTTCATTGGATATAACCTCCTATCACTTCGACCGCCAAGTGATGCGTCCCTTGGTCAGGTCGTAGGGGGACATCTGCACCGTCACCTTATCGCCGGGAAGTATGCGGATGAAGTTCATCCTGAGCTTACCCGAGATGTGGGCGAGGATCTGATGACCGTTCCCTATTTCAACTTTGAACGTAGCGTTGGGCAGGCTTTCGACGACCGTGCCCTCCAGTTCTATTACATCTTCTTTTGCCAAGAATTACCCTCCTTCTTGTGCTTCACCCCGGAATTCTGCCATACCTTTGCGAAGCTCCGCCGAATGTACTGTCTCTCCCGCCCGCAGCTTCATCGAAACCTTGCAGTCGGGAGTGCCTATCCGGCGCAGATGCTTCAGCTTCTTTCGCTTCGGTGTGCCTGCGCGCCGCATCTGTCCGTCCGCAATGAACGCGTATCCGTCCTCTACCCCGAGCACGAAGAACATTCTGCCCGAGTCGCGGCCCGCGAGTGACAACACCACATCGCCTGCTTTAGGTTCCATCTCAAAGCTCCTCATCGCCGATGGTGAGGATCTCGGGCTCGCCGCGCGTTATGAGGATCATATTCTCATAGTGTGCTGCGGGCAGTCCGTCCTCCGTTATCACGGTCCAACCGTCCGGAAGCTGGCGGATAAGGTGCGTGCCCATGTTGACCATGGGCTCGACGCATATCACCATCCCCGGCATGAGGCGCGGACCGTGACCCGGGCGTCCGTAATTCGGAACTTCCGGTTCCTCGTGCAGCTCGCGCCCTATGCCGTGACCGACGTAGGGGCGGACTACCGAGTAGCCGTTCTTTTCAACGTGCGTCTGAACAGCGTGTGAGATGTCGCCTATCCGATTCCCCGCGCGGCAGAACTTGAGCCCTTCGTAAAAGCTCTCACGCGTTACGCGCACAAGGCGCTGCTTCTGCTCCATATCGCGGCCGCCCTCGACGATGAAGGTGGCGGCGTTGTCGCCGTGAAAGCCCTTGTACTTCGCCCCTACGTCGAGCGACACAACGTCGCCCGGCTCAAGCTTGCGGTGCCCGGGGATACCGTGGATCACCTCGTCGTTGACAGATATGCAGGCTCCGGCGGGAAAGCCGTTGTAGCCTTTGAAGGAAGGGGTCGCTCCGTGTGAAGTGATGAACCGCTCCACAACGGCGTTGACCTCCGCAGTGGTCGCACCGGCGCGGACGGCATGGCCGCCTGCTATGAGCGCATTCTTGGAAATACGCCCCGCCTCGCGCATGATCGCGATCTCCTGCTCGTTTTTAATACTGATCATTATTTAGCCCCTCAAAGCGGCGAATATCTCCGCCGCCGCTTTGTCGAGCTTCTGCGTGCCGTCAACGCTCTTCAGGATGCCGCGCCCCCTATAGAAATCTACCAGGGGCTCCGTCTGAGTGTGATAGACGTGAAGGCGCTCCCGGACGGTCTCGGGCTTGTCGTCGTCACGCTGCACGAGCTTCTCGCCGCAATTGTCGCAGATACCTTCGACCTTCGGCGGAATATTGGTAACATGATAGGTGTGTCCGCACTTCGGGCATACCCGGCGCCCGGTCATACGTTCCATTATGACCTCGTCGGGTACCTCGAGAAGGAGCGCGCAGTCAGGCGGCGCGACCTTCTCGAGCGCTTCGGCCTGCGGGATCGTGCGCGGGAACCCGTCAAGCAGGAACCCGTTCGCACAGTCCGGCTCGGCAAGCCGAATACCTATCATTTCAAGGATCAGATCGTCCGGGACGAGTTCTCCCCCGTCCATGAACGCCTTGGCTTTGCGTCCCAGCTCGTCCTCCGCGTGCAGATGCGCGCGGAGCATATCTCCGGTCGAGATGGCGGGAATGCCGAATTCCTCGACTATCCTCGCCGCCTGCGTGCCCTTGCCCGAGCCGGGCGCACCGAGTAACACTACTCTCATGCTTTGTCTCCTTCTTATTCGAGGAAGCCCTTATAGTTGCGCATGAGCATCTGCGACTCCATCTGCTGCACCGTCTCGAGCGCAACGCCGACGACTATCAGCAGCGAGGTGCCGCCGAGAGCGAGGCCGTTTATCGAGACGAACTTGTTAGCAATTATCGGGATTATCGCGATGATGCCGAGGAAAAACGCACCGAAGAGCGTCACTTTGTTAAGCACACGAGCAATGAAATCCGCCGTAGGACGTCCCGCGCGGAAGCCGGGGATGAATCCGCCGTTCTGGCGCAGGTTGTTTGCGATCTCTACGGGGTTGAACTGGATAGCTGCATAGAAATAGCTGAACGCCACGATGAGCACGAGCAGCACTATGGCGTAGACTATAGACTCGTTGGAGATCCCCTCCAGGAAGTTGTACCAGAAAGTCCCTTCCGCCGGCTGCGGGAAGAACGCCGCGATGGTCGCCGGGAAGGAGGCTATCGACTGAGCGAAGATTATCGGCATGACGCCGCTCATGTTGACCTTGATCGGAATGTGCGACGACTGACCGCCGTACATCTTGCGGCCGACAACGCGCTTGGCGTACTGAACGGGTATCCTGCGCTCCGCCTGAGTGATGAACACGACGAACGCTATCATCAGCACCATCACTATCAGGATGATCGGGATGACGACGGGGTGGATGACCTGAACGCCCGAAGCCTTCAGCTCGTCGGTGAGCTCAACGTGGTTTGCCCAGTTGGAGACACCGGAAACAAAGCTGCTGATCGTCGACGGGAGGCGGGAGACTATAGATGCGAAGAGGATTATCGAAATGCCGTTGCCGATACCGAACTCGGTGATCTGCTCGCCGAGCCACATCACGAATGCGGAGCCCGCGGTGAAGCTCAGGATTATCACTATCGCTGCCCAGACACCCTCGCTTGCAAGCGCGCCGGCGTTGCGTATCATGGTGTAGTACGCAAAGCCGAGGAGCAGTCCGAGGAGGACCGTGACGTAGCGGGTCATCGAGGCTATCTTCTTCTGACCCTCCTCGCCGCCTTCTTTCTGCATACGCTCGAGGGCGGGGATGGCGATGGTCAGAAGCTGCATGATTATCGAGCTGTTGATATACGGCTGGATGCCGAGGGCGAACAGCGTTGCAAGTGAGAACGCGCCGCCGCTCATCATGTTCATCATTCCGAAGAGCGTGTTGTCATACCGGCTGAACGCCGTGCCCAGGACACTCGTATGAATGTAGGGCACCGGTATCGCGGAACCGAGGCGGTATATCAGCAGTATGAAGAGGGTGAAAAGTATCTTCTTGCGAAGGTCCTTCACCTTCCACGCATTCCGCATGGTAGTAAACACTTAGACCACCTCTGCCTTTCCCCCGGCGGCTTCAATCTTCTGGCGAGCCGAGCCGGAGAAGGCAGCCGCATTGACGTTGAGCTTCTTTGTAAGCTCGCCGCCACCGAGTATTTTGACACCGTAACGGCACTTGGAGATGATGCCGTGCTCAAGCAGCGTGTTTGCGTCGACGGTAGCACCGTTGTCAAACACCTCGAGGGAGGAGACGTTGACCGACTCCAGCGGGCGTGCGAATATATTGTTGAATCCGCGCTTCGGGAGGCGGCGCGCCATCGGGAGCTGACCACCCTCGAAACCACGGCGGACACCGCCGCCGCTGCGGGCCCACTGGCCCTTGTGACCACGACCGGCGGTCTTGCCGTTGCCGGTGCCTATGCCGCGTCCTTTGCGCTTCGACTCCTGCGTCGAACCGGAGGCGGGTGCAAGATCGTGAAGTTTCATTTTGCTTGCTCTCCTCCTTACTTATTCACTTCCTCCACCTCGAGCATATAGCCGATGAGGGCTATCTTGCCGAGGGTGGCGGCGTTCTTCGGCTGGCACACAGTGTCGCCGATATGCCTGAGTCCGAGCGACTCGGCAGTCGCCTGATGATTCTTCAGACGGCCGGAAGTGCTCTTCTTCAGAGTGATTTTAAGAAGCGTTTCATTATTAGCCATTTTAGCGCTCCTCCTTAACCGAGTATCGAGGCGGCGGTCTTGCCGCGCGTCTGCGCGACCTCCTCCACGCTCTTCAGCCCCTTCAGGCCCTCCATCGCCGCCGAAACGACGTTCTGGGGGTTGTTGGAGCGCAGGCACTTCGAACGGATGTCATGGATCCCCGCCGCCTCAGCGACGGCACGGACGGCGCCGCCGGCGATAACGCCGGTACCGGGAGCCGCCGGCTTGAGGAGAACTTCACCCGCGCCGAACTTGCCGACTATCTCGTGCGGGATCGTGGTGCCGTAGAGGTTCACGCGCACGAGGTTCTTCTTCGCGTCTTCGATGCCCTTGCGTATAGCGTCCGGCACCTCCGCCGCCTTACCGAGTCCGAAGCCCACGAGACCCGCGCCGTTGCCGACGACGACGAGCGCCGAGAACTTGATGACGCGGCCGCCCTTGACCGTCTTGCTGACGCGGTTCAAAGAGACGACCTTCTCGGTCAGTTCAAGAGTGTCCGGGTCGAGCCCGAGCAGTCTGTTGTAAGCCATAATGTCGTCCCTCCCTTAGAATTTGAGGCCGCCCTCACGGGCGCCGTCTGCGAGTTCCTGAACGCGGCCATGGTAGATATAGCCGCCGCGGTCGAACACGACCGTCTCGACGCCCTTGGCAAGGGCGCGCTCGGCTACGAGCTTGCCGACCTCGCGGCTGACTTCCTTCTTCGTGCCCTCGGCGTCCTTGATATCAAGGCTCGAGGCGGCGGCGAGGGTCTTGCCGGCGACGTCGTCTATGACCTGCGCGTAGATGTGGTTAAGGCTGCGGAAAACGCACAGGCGCGGTGTCTCGGGCGTGCCCGAAATCTTACCGCGGACGCGCTTATGCCTCTTGAGGCGCGCGGCCTTTGTATTCGGTCTGTTAATCATCTAGGCACACCTTCCTTTACTTCTTCTTGCCGCCGGCCTTACCGGCCAGACGACGGACATGCTCGCCCGCATAGCGGATACCCTTGCCCTTGTACGGCTCGGGCGGACGCTTCTCGCGCACCTCTGCGGCAAACTGACCGACCTTCTGCTTGTCGATGCCGTTGATTATCACGCGGTTCGGGGCGGGAACATCGATGGTTATCTCATCGGTGTCCTCAAAGAACACCTGATGCGAAAAGCCGAGGTTCATGACGAGCTTCTTGCCTTCCTTGGCGGCACGGTAGCCGGTGCCCTCGATCTGGAGTTCCTTGCTGTAGCCCTCGGTGACGCCGACGACCATGTTGTGGATGAGCGAGCGGGTAAGGCCGTGGAGCGCACGGTTCTCCTTCTCATCGTCGGGACGGGTGACGTGGATGAGGCCGCCGTCCACCGTGATGCCCATGTTCGGGTCAAAGCTCTGCGAGAGAGTACCCTTCGGGCCCTTGACCGTGACGGTGCTGCCGTCGACCTTGACCTCGACGCCGGCCGGTACGGTGATGGGCAATCTGCCGATTCTAGACATGGTTTTCTCCCTCCTTACCAGACGAACGCAAGGACTTCGCCGCCCACATGCTCGCTGCGAGCCTGCTTGTCGGTCATGATGCCCTTGGATGTCGAAATGATTGCTATACCGAGGCCGCGAAGCACCTTCGGCAACTCGTCGGTGCCGACGTAGATGCGGAGACCCGGCTTGGACACGCGGCGGATGCCGCTGATGGAATGGACCTTGTTGTTATACTTGAGGGTTATGCGGATAACGCCCTGTCCTCCGTCCTCGATGAGCTGGTAAGCGGAGATGTAGCCCTCATTGGCGAGTATTTCCGCAATCGACTTCTTCATCTTGGAAGCCGGCACGTCGACCGTCGCGTGCTTCGCGGAACCTGCGTTGCGAATACGAGTGAGCATATCCGCAATCGGGTCGGTGATATGCATAATTCTCTCCTCCTTTTACCAGCTTGCTTTACGGACTCCGGGGATCTGGCCCTTGTACGCCAGCTCCCGGAAGCAGATGCGGCAGATGCCGAAGTCGCGCAGATACGCGTGCGGGCGGCCGCAGAGCTTGCAGCGGTTATACTTGCGGGTCGAGAACTTCGGCTCACGCTGCTGCTTGAGGATCATAGATTTCTTAGCCATTTGTCGCTGCCTCCCTTACGAGCGGGCGAACGGGGCGCCTATGAGCGAAAGGAGCTCGCGCGCTTCCTCGTCCGTCTTTGCGGTGGTGCAAATCACGATGTCCATGCCGCGTATCTTGTCGATCTTGTCGTACTCTATCTCCGGGAAGATGAGCTGTTCGGTAAGGCCGAAAGCGTAGTTGCCGCGCCCGTCGAAGGAGTTGGGGTTGATGCCGCGGAAGTCGCGGACACGCGGAAGCGCTACGTTGAAGAGCCTGTCGAGGAACTCCCACATCCTGTCGTGGCGGAGAGTGACCTTGACGCCTATCGGCATGCCCTCACGGAGCTTGAAGTTTGCGACCGACTTCTTCGCGCGGGTAATGACGGCCTTCTGTCCGGAGATGGCGGTAACGTCGTTCACGACGGCCTCGAGGCCCTTCGGGTTGTCGCGGCAGTCGCCGCAGCCGACGTTGATGACGACCTTCTCGACCTTCGGGATCATCATGACGTTCGGATACTCGAACTTCTTCTGAAGGGCGGGGACTGCTTCGGCCTTATACTTATCATTCAAACGTGCCATAGCTTCGGTTCCTCCTCCCTCATATCTCCGCGCCGCACTTCTTGCAGACGCGGGTCTTGGTGCCGTCCTCCTTGACCTTGTGGGCAAGGCGGGTGGGCTTGTTGCACTTCGGGCAGACGCGCATCACCTTGGAGGCGTTGATGTAGCCCTCGCGCTCGATTATACCGCCGGTCTCGCCCTGACGGCGCGGCTTGGTGTGGCGGTGGACGATGTTGACTCCCTCGACAAGCACCATTCCGGTCTTGGGCTCGGTCGCGAGGACCTTGCCTTGCTTGCCGATGTCCTTGCCGGAGAGTACGACGACGGTGTCGTCCTTGCGGACATGCAGGTTATTCATTTCCGGATACCCTCCTTATATGACTTCCGGGGCGAGCGACAGTATCCTCATGAACTCGTGCTCGCGAAGCTCGCGGGCGATCGGCCCAAAGATACGGGTGCCCCTGGGGTTCTTGTCCTCACGGATGAGAACGGCAGCGTTGTCGTCAAAGCGGACGTAGCTGCCATCCGCGCGGCGGATGGGCTTTGCGGTGCGGACTATGACCGCGCGGACGACTTCGCCCTTCTTGACGCCGCCGCCGGGGGTGACCTTGCGCACCGATGCGACTATGACGTCGCCAATGCTGCCGTACTTACGGCTGGAACCGCCGAGCACACGGATGCACTTGAGTTCCTTCGCGCCGCTGTTGTCGGCAACGCGCAGTCTGGTTTCCTGCTGTATCACTTCGGTTCCCTCCCTTACTTAGCCTTTTCGATTATCTCGACGAGGCGCCAACGCTTATCCTTCGACAGCGGGCGGGTCTCCATGACCCGGACGCGGTCGCCGATGCCGCACTCGTTGTTTTCGTCATGCGCCTTGAGCTTGTAGGTGCGCTTGACGATTTTGCCGTACAGGGGGTGCTTGACGCGGTCCTCTATGGCAACGACTATCGTCTTGTCCATCTTATCGGACGTGACCATACCTACCATGGTCTTTCGGAAAGCTCTCTCGCTCATGTCTTATCCTCCTTACGCGCCCGCAAC
>CANRIN010000074.1 GCA_947630675.1 uncultured Clostridia bacterium
CCGAAATCGCCTGCGCTTTGCCGCAGAGCAAACACAAATATCAGAGAAACCGCAATACATATTACAACAGCAACACAGATCAACCTTTTTCTTTTGACCGCAGCCATTTCCATCATATCTTCGGTTGGCATAATATCACCCCTTTGAATTTCATTTTACCTGAGTCGACCCGCGTATACTGAGCCCCGGACGCAGACGAAGCTGCATCGACTCGGAGACCTCGAGGCGTCCGTTCATCAGGCTGTCGAGCATGAAGAGCGACGCGCCCGCTATCGCCTCGAGCGGCTGGCGGGTTGCGGTTATCCCGACGCGCTCGAGCGCGGACGAGTCCCCGAAGGACGCGAGCGCTATATTTCCCGGGACATCCTGTCCGTCCTCGCGGAGCAGGCGCAGAAGCTCTGCGAGCTCGTCCATCGGCTCGGGGTAGATGAGCGCGTCCCACTCGCGCCCGGCGTCCCGCCGGAGCAGGGAGAGAAACCCGTCCGCACCGCCGGAAAAATCGCGCCGATAGGAGACGGCGGGGGAGAGCCCCGCCTCGGCGAGCGCCGCGCGGTAGCCCTGCATACGCTCGAGGACGTGCGGGCGGGAGCTTATCGCATCGTTCAGAAGCACCGTCGCGACGCGGGTTTTGCCGGTGCCCGTGAGATGCTTTGTGAGCAGGTAACCCATGGCGACGTCGTCCACCATCACCGAGACCTCACGCTCGACGTCGTTGTAGTTGCGGCACTCCACCACCGGCACGCGCGCGCGCAGCTTCTCGAGCTCGGCGCGGCTTATCACGCCGTCGATGAGAATGACGCCGTCGAAGTCGCCGTCAAAGGCGACGTCGTCCGAGCTCAGCGACGAGGAGGACACTATTTTGTACAGCGGGGAGAGGTTGAAGCCCTCCGCCGCCTTCATTATCGGCTCGACGAGCGCGTGGCCGGACGGAACGTAGGCCACAAGTATGCGCTTGCGGAGGAACTCCGGGTCGATGTTCCTTCCGAGCTTGTGTGCCGCGCGGAGGACGGCGGCGCGCGTCGCCTCCGCGACGTACCCGCGCCCGTTCAGCACGCGCGACACCGTCGCTATGGAAACACCGGCTTCCTTCGCGATATCTTCGATAGTTGTCATAGTCAGTCACGCCTGTGAAAAAATTTTCATACCATGGTTACATCATAACACGGTTCGGAGAGCTCTGTCAACAATAATATTTTTGTAAGTATCTCGATTTCTGTTGACATGCGGACGGTTATGGTGCTACAATGTATGTAATGAAGGCGTCAACAATATGACGTAATTTTTACACACAGGAGGAGCGATATCTATGGACGAAACATCGAAGCTCATTCACAAGAGCCATATTGGAGGCGCGGACGCACCCGCCGTCTCGCTTTTGAGCGAGCCGGTGTACAACATCGACGACGTGGACGGCAAGTCCTACATGATGGACCACCGCATGAGCGGGTGCCTCGGGCTTGTCTGCTTCAGACCGCTGGCGGAGGACGCCGGCGGGCGCTGCTATGTGAATGGCGAGGACGCCGGCGCGCCGGTCGTAGGCGGAGGGATGTTCGGCACCACGATGCTTGGCGTCTTCGTGCGGAAGCATTTTACCGAGTACGACCATGACTATACCGTCCGCCTCGAGGGAATGAAGGCGGCGGACGGAAGCGAGATACCGTCGTTCGAGGCGACGATACACACTCTCCCGAAGGTCGAACCGGGCGAGGTGCATCCCGAGCACGACCCGCTCGTCCTTCAGGCGGCGCGTGAGGGCGCCGTGCTGCTCAAGAACGACGGCGTGCTCCCGCTCGCGAAGGGCAGTGCGCTCAATGCGTTCGGCAAAGGCGTTGCTACTTACCGCCTCGGCTGTGTCGGCGCGGGCAAGATAAATCCCCGCTACGGGATACGCTTCATAGAGGGCATTGAGAAATACTCGTCTCTCACACTCAACCGCGAACTTGCGGACTTCTACCGCAGCGAGCGCGACGTCCTCCCGCCGGAGGACGTTGTGGAGCGCGCAAGAGCCGCGAGCGGCATGGCGGTGCTCGTGATAAGCCGTCCCACCGGCGAGAGCGAGGACACCGCGCTCGTGCCCGGCGAGTACTACCTCTCCGACGACGAGCAGGCGCTGATGAAGTCGCTCCGCGAGAAATTTGAAAAGCTCGTCGTCGTGCTGAACACCGGCTATCCGGTAGAGATGGGCTGGACGGACGCGGCGGACGCAATACTCTGGACCGGCCTTAACGGCATGGCGGGCGGGCGTGCCCTCGCGGAGATACTCGACGGCACGGTGTCGCCCTCCGGACGTCTCCCGGACACGTGGGCGATCGACTACCGCGACATACCGTCCTCCGAAAACTACAACCTCGCGCCTGACGGAGCGGTTAAGGGCTTCCCGATGGGCTTCGGCGCCGAGCGCGACTTCAACGTCACGGTCTACGAGGAGGGGCTGTACGTCGGATACCGCTACTTCGAGACCTTCGGAAAGCCCGTCGCGTTCCCGTTCGGCCACGGACTGAGCTACACGGCCTTCACGCGCGAGTGCGTGCGGTTTGAAAACCACGGCGCGGAGGTCGAGATGGACGTCCGCGTGACGAATACCGGCTCGCGCCCGGGCAAGGAGAGCGTCCTGCTCTTTGCGGAGCTGCCGCAGGGCAAGCTCGAGCAGCCGAGCCGCCGCCTTGTTGACTTCGCAAAGACCGACACCCTCGCGCCG
This sequence comes from uncultured Clostridia bacterium, assembly GCA_947630675.1. Lineage (GTDB taxonomy): Bacteria > Bacillota > Clostridia > Oscillospirales > JAAYOS01 > CANRIN01. The sequence goes on from CANRIN010000074.1 coordinate 2,699, forward strand.
GGAGCCTGCGAGACGCTACATCTGAAGGTGACGGCGCGCGGCTTCGACTCCTACGACGAGGAGACCGCAAGCTGGATAGTCGAGCCGGGCACGGTGAAGCTGTACCTCGGCGGCTCGGTGGCGGAAGCCGCGGAGACCGCGTCCTTTGAGGTCCCGGAGAAGATAGTCGTCTCGAAGGTGAAGAACCGCGTCACGCCGCCGATAGAGGTAAAGGAGCTGAGCCGCCGCGACCCGGAGGGGACGTATCCGAAGGGACGGCACAGCGCCGTAGTGAAGTCAAAGGAGCTTCCGTACCGCCGCGAGCGTGAACGCACGCCCGAGGCGCGCCCGGTCAGGGGAGAGAAGCCGGAGGGCATCATCACCTACCCGATGCTCGTGAAGGACCCGTCGCTGCTTGACAGCTTCGTCCTCCAGATGAGCGACTACGAGCTCTGCCGCTGCTCCGCGGGCGGCAGGACCGGCTGGGGCTACGGCGAGAGCGGCTTTGCCGGCGTGCTCTACGCCGAAGGTGCGCTCGAGAAGTACGAGCTCCCGAAGGACTACTACTTCTCGGACGGCAACAACGGCCTCAACATGAACGACGCGAACATCGGCTTCCCGGTCTCGAACGTCGTCTGCGCCACCTTCAACGAGCGCCTCTCCTACGAGGAGGGACGAGCAATAGCCGAGGAGGCTATAGGCATGGCCCTGCCGTGCATCCTTGCGCCGGCGGCGAACCTTCACCGCAACCCGCTCTGCGGACGCCACAGCGAGTACTTCTCGGAGGACCCGGTGCTTGCGGGACGCATGGCGGCGCAGGAGGGCCGCGGGCTCCAGTCCTGCGGCGTGGCGTGCAGCTTCAAGCACTTCTTTGCAAACAACGCGGAGTATCTGCGCAACACCAACCACGCGATAATGACCGAGCGCACCGCCCGCGAGCTCTATCTGAGGGTGTTCGAGGAGGCGCTTCAGGTCTACATGCCGGACACCGTCATGACCGGCTACAACGCAGTAAACGGCGTCTGGTGCGCCGAGGACGAGGAGCTGCTCGAAGGCATCCTCCGTGAGGAGTGGGGCTTCGAGGGCTACGTCATGAGCGACTGGGGCGGCACGAGCGGCTGCGCCGGCGGCGCGCCCGCACAGGCGGGCCTCTCCTGGGTGGCGCCGGGGAGCATGGACGACCGCGAGGTCACGCCGATACTCGACGCGCTGAACGACGGACGCCTCGACCGCGAGCGCCTCCGCGCGAACGTCCGCGACATGCTCCGCATCGTCATAAAGTACGCAAGGTAACTCCGGGGCGAAAAGCAAACGGATAAAGACATCGTCCGGCTTCGTTCTTGCAACGCAGGCCGGACGGTATGAAAACAGTATAAGGAGGATGCGAAATGGCGGAAACAAGGGAAGTCACAGGGTATCTTCACTCCGACGGGCGGTGGATGAAGAACGGCGCGGGAGAGAAGATCGTCCTGCGCGGCTGGGCCGCCGGGAACTGGATGAATCCCGAGGGCTACATGGTGGACGGCATACCCGGAATGTACGGGTTTACCGACATGGGCGGAGGGCTTATAAACAACATCCGCTTCGACAGGCAGAGGACTATTGACTACGGTGTGCGCGAGCTCGCCGGTTCGGAGTATCGGAAGACCTTCTGGCAGAGGTGGTACCGTGCCTACCTCGGCGAGGACGACATACGGCTGCTCGCGGACATGGGCTACAACTCGATACGTCTTCCGCTGGAGAGCGGCGGGTTTCTCTTCGAGGAGCCCGGAATACATTTCAACGAGGACACGTTTGCCATGCTTGACCGGGTGCTCGACCTTTGTGAGAAGTACGGTCTCTATGCCATTCTCGACCTGCACGGAGCGCCCGGTGGACAGTCCGGCGTCTCCTGCGACAACGGCATAGACAACCAGCCGCACATGTTCACCGAGCCGGAGAGCCGTGAACGCACGATAATTCTCTGGGAGGAGTTCGCGCGCCGGTACAGAGACCGCTGGATAGTCGGCGCATACGAACTGCTGAATGAGCCGGTGTCGCCGCCCACGCTGCGCGGAATGAGCGGAGAGCTCCGCTCATTCTATGAGGATACGATAGCGCGCGTGCGTTCAATAGACAAAAAGCACATGTTTATCATTGAGCCGCCCGCATTCGCACACGATATGGCGTTCTTTGACCGTGGATTTGACCCGGAATGCGGCAACTGGGCATACTCGGTGCACATGTACAACTTCAACCCGGAAATGCGCGACCTCTACCAGTACCTCGAGCCGTCCCGCCGGCTTGGCGTCCCCGTCTGGATAGGCGAGGGAAAGGGAGACCCGGCGGCAATGGCGGTGTTCTACGAGATGGCGGAGCGCTTCGGCGTCGGCTACAACCTGTTCTGCTTCAAGAGTATGGGAAAGGTCACGGGCGACAAAACTCCCGACGCGATGCTGTCCTATCCGGCCCCGGAGGGCTGGGACAGGATAGCCGAGTATATCGAGCACGGCGGGCCGCGCCCCTCATACGAGGAATCCCAAAAGATACTGGATGCGTGGATAGAGGCCGGCCGCTTTGAAAACTGCACCGTCGACCCGGATATGGCCAATTACTCACTGCGCAGGCAGGGCATAACCATCCCCGCCGCCGGCTACGACAGCCGCGAGGGCTCGTTCTCGGGAACGTGGAACGAGGGCAACATCTACGGCTACCGTGCGGAGGACCGCATAAAGATGGAGAGAAAGCCGTCCGCGCCCATACCGCACATCTTCGACCATCCCATCCCTGGCCTTGAGAACCTGCTTGTCTGCCTGCGGAAGGGGGAGTATGTCAGCTACTCGGTGACGCGAGTCGTGAGCGGATGCCCCGCAAAACTCACGGGCAGAGCCGCGAAGGACACCGTTCTGCGCGTGACAGCGGGCGGCGTCTCCGGGGAGTTCCGCTGGAAGGAAGGCTCGGAGATAAAAAGCGAACCGCTTCTCGCCATGACGCCGGGCGAGCGCTGCACAGTGAAGCTGGAGGTCCTGAGCGGCGAGCTCGTTATTGAGTCGGTGAGCTTTCCGCTAGAATAAACGTAAGCGGCGCACGCTTATGGTGCCCGAAAGCAAATACGCGCTCCCCTCGCCGAAGCCGCTCGTGCTGCCGGCGCGGGGAGCTTTTCCTATGCCAAGCTCCGATTTTCCGTCCGATTTTTCTGCCGGAATGTCATTGCCATCCGGCGCGTCGGATGATAAAATTTAAGCAGATATATACCGCCTGCGCAAAACTTTTCACAGTAAAGATAAGGAGGAGAAAATGAGAGTTCTGTTTATCGACATCGACACTCTGCGCCCCGACCACATGTCCTGCTACGGCTATGCGCGGCATACCACGCCTAATATCGACCGCGTGTGCCGTGAGGGCGTCCGCTTCGACCGCTGCTATTGCAGCGACGCGCCCTGTCTCCCGTCCCGCGCCGCGCTCGTGAGCGGGATGTTCGGGATACGCAGCGGCGTCGTCGGCCACGGCGGCACGGCGGCGGACCGCCGCCTCACCGGCCGCGACAGGGATTTCAAGGACTATGTGGATCTCAACAATTTCCACAATATTTTCCGCAGAGCCGGGCTGTATACGGCGTCTGTGAGTACGTTTGCGGAGCGTCACTCCGCGTGGTGGTTCAACGCGGGGTTTCACGAGTGCATAAACGTCGGCGGGAGCGGCCTCGAGTCGGGTGAGAAGGTTCTGCCCGAGGCGCTCGGCTGGCTCGAACGGAACCGCGGGCGCGAGAACTGGTTTTTGCACGTCCACTTCTGGGACCCGCACACGCCCTACCGCGCGCCGGAGGACTTCGGCGATCCGTTTGAAAACGACCCTCTGCCCGACTGGATAACCGAGGAGGTCTTTGAGCGGCACCGCGCGCACGTCGGCCCGCACTCGGTAAACGAGCTCGATATGTACGACGACGCGGAGATACCCGGCTGCCCGAGAATGCCGGGCAGCGCCTCGGACATGGCGGGCCTCCGCCGGATAATCGACGGATACGACTGCGGCATAAGCTACGCGGATAAGCTCGTGGGAGAGATCTTCGACCTGCTCCGGGAGCAGGGGATATATGACGACACCGCCATAATCGTCACCTCCGACCACGGAGAGAGCATGGGCGAGCTCGGCGTCTACTGCGAGCACGGCTTTGCGGACGAAGCGACCTGCCACATACCGCTCATAGTCAAGTGGCCGGGCGGAGCAAAGGGCGCCGCCGCGGGAGGACTCCACTACAACCTCGACCTGCTGCCCACCGTCGCCGACCTCCTCGGCGTTGAGCGCTGCGGCAACTGGGACGGCGTCGGCTTCGCGGACGCAGTGAGGAACGGCGAGGACACGGGCCGCGAGAGCCTTGTCATAAGCCAGATGGCGCACGTCTGCCAGCGCTCGGCGAGGTTTGGGGACTGGCTCTACGTCCGCACCTATCACGACGGATTCCACCTCTTTGACGGCGAGATGCTCTACAACCTCGCGGACGACCCGCACGAGCAGTATGACCTAAAGGAGGCGCATCCGGAGTTGTGCGCTGCCGGTGCAAAGATAATACTCGACTGGCAGGACGAGCAGATGGCAAAGCAGCCGGGCGCGCCCGACCCGATGTGGACGGTCCTCGCGGAGGGCGGCCCGTACCACGCCTCGGACAAGCTGCTCCCGCCGTATCTCCGCCGGCTCGAGGAGACGGGGCGGAAGGAAGGCGCGGAGCGCCTCCGCGAGCGGCACTGCCGCAGGTCGTAGACCATGCCGTCTCTCAACCTGCTTATAAAGCCCGCCTCGGGGGGCTGCAACATGCGGTGCCGGTACTGCTTCTACCACGACGAACAGCTGAATCGCGACACCTTCTCCTACGGGCAGATGTCGGAGGAGACGCTTGAGATACTCATCGAGAAGGCGCTTCGGTACGCGACGCGGGACTGCACCTTCGGCTTTCAGGGCGGGGAGCCCACGCTGCGCGGGCTCGACTTCTTCCGCAAAGCGGTGGAGCTTCAGAAGAAGTACAATGTCCGGGGCGTGCGCATATCGAATGCGATACAGACAAACGGACTGCTCATAGACGACGAGTGGGCGGAGTTCCTGCATACGAACCGCTTTCTTGTCGGTCTGTCGCTAGACGGCTCGAAGGACGTACACGACCTCAACCGTACCGACGCTGAGGGGCGGGGGACGTACTCCCGCGTCCTGCACGCGGCGCAGATACTCACGGCGCACAAGGTCGACTTCAACGTGCTCACGGTCGTCACCGGCAGGACGGCGGACTCGATAACGAAGATATACAACTTCTTCAGGCGGTCCGGCCTGCTCTATCAGCAGTACATACCCTGCCTCGACCCGTTGGGGGAGCCGCGGGGGACATCGCCCTACTCGCTTGTCCCGGATAAGTATGCAAAGTTCCTGAAAACGCTGTTTGACCTCTGGTATCGGGATATCAAAGCCGGAAACTTTATCTACATACGGTACTTTGAGAACCTCGTGGGGATGCTGATGGGCCACGCACCGGAGACCTGCACCCTCTGGGGACACTGCACCGTCCAGAACGTCGTGGAGTCGGACGGGTCGGTGTACCCGTGCGATTTCTACTGCCTCGACGAGTGGCGGATGGGAAACGTACGGGAGGACGACTTCGGTGCCCTTATGTCATCGGACGCGGCGCAGCGCTTTCTTGCGGAGTCGGCGGCGGAGGGGGAGGAATGTGCCTCCTGTCCGTACTTTGCGGTCTGCCGTGGCGGCTGCCGCCGGGACTGTGAGCCGTTCGCACCCGGTACGGCGCGGCGGAACTACTTCTGCTCCGCATTCAGGGACTTCTTCGACTACGCCATGCCGCGCCTGCGCGAGCTGGCATACAGATAAGCGCCATCCGGCGGGGAAGCCCCGCAACCAAGCGGGCAGAGCCCACTCCCCTCTAGCGGGGAAGCCCCGCAGGAATCTGC
>CANRIN010000075.1 GCA_947630675.1 uncultured Clostridia bacterium
CAGTAAGCCGAATCCGGCGCCTTTTCTTTCGTTGACCTTTCCCGACTGACAGATGCTATAATTCAGTAGACTTTAATTACTGTCTTATGAGCACCCACCGTTTGCCCGCAAACCTTTTTCCACGAATTACTGTGCTTCCTCTGTGCTTGCTCCCTTGGAGGAGACCGCCCAGCGCATTATCTGGAATGTCATGCCGTCTGCGCCGGAGGACTGAATGGTCAGACGGTCGTCCTTGATCTTGACTATCTTGCCGACGAGACCGCCGCGCGTAGTCACCTCGTCGCCAACGACGAGCTCGGACAGCATCTTCTGCATCGACTTCTTACGCTTGTTCTCCGGGCGTATCAGCATGAAGTAGAACACCGCTATGATTATTCCGAACGGAAGTATCATCGTCAGTATCGAGCCGATATTGAGACCCTGCGCGGCGCCTTCTGCCGCAGCGTCACCGGCGGCTTCACCTGCGGCAAGCATAAGAGTGAGTATCTTTGTAAGCATTGCTTGTCACCTCCTCATATTTGTTTTACTTTCTAATTATAGCCAAACGGCGGACGTTTGGCAAGGGTATAAGCGAAAATTCTTTTGTTTCAGGCATACAGCCGCCGGTCGAGCCGCTCCGACCACTCCCGGCGGAACGCCTCAAACTCGTGCGCCTCGATGGCGGCGCGTATCCGCTCCATCAGCGAGTTGTAGAAATAGAGGTTGTGTATCACGCCGAGCCGCATCGAAAGCATCTCCTCCGCCTTAAACAGGTGGTGGAGGTACGCCCGCGAAAAATTGCGGCAGGTGTAGCAGCCGCAGTGCCCGTCTATCGGACGGTCGTCCCGCTCGTATGCGGCGTTCCGGAGGTTTATCCGTCCGTCGAGAGTGTAGACGTGCGCGTGGCGCGCATTGCGCGCCGGCATGACGCAGTCGAAGAAGTCTATGCCGCGCGCGACGCCTTCGATGATGTTTGACGGCGTGCCTACGCCCATCAGGTAGCGCGGACGATCCGCGGGAGCCTCCGGGCAGACGTACTCGAGTATGTCGTACATCACCTCCGTAGGCTCACCGACGGCAAGCCCCCCTATCGCGTATCCGGGAAGGTCGAGCTCGCGTATCTTCTTCATGTGTTCCACGCGGATGTCTGCATACGCCCCGCCCTGATTTATCCCCCAGAGCACCTGGCCGGGGTTCACGGCGTCCTCGGCGGAGTTGAAGTCCGCAAGCGCCGCCTTGCAGCGCTCGAGCCATCTGTACGTTCGCTCCGCCGAGCGGACGACGTACTCGCGTGGGGACGGATTTTCGACGCACTCGTCAAACGCCATCGCTATGTCCGAGCCGAGGCGGGACTGTATCCTCATGCTGTCCTCCGGGCCCATGAATATCCTTCTGCCGTCTATGTGCGAGCGGAACTCTACGCCCTCCTCGCGGATGTTCCGGAGCTCCGCAAGCGAGAACACCTGAAACCCGCCGCTGTCTGTGAGTATAGGACGGTTCCAGCGCATGAAGCCGTGCAGGCCGCCCATCGCCGCCACCGTCTCCTCGCCGGGACGGAGGTGCAGATGGTAGGTGTTGGACAGCTCCACCTGACATCCCACGCTCTCCAAGTCGAACGCGTCGAGCGCTCCCTTTATTGCCGCCTGTGTGCCGACGTTCATAAAGACCGGCGTCTCGACCGTGCCGTGCGGCGTTGTGTACTGTCCCCGACGTGCCGCGCCGTCGGTCGTTATAAGCTCGAACATTTGCCACCTCAGAGATTTCATATTCCTGCCGATTATACCAGAAAAACGCCGAAGTTACAAGAGGCAAAGCGGGCAGAGCCATGACACGCCGATGGGCGGTCATGGCTCCGTTTTGTCAGCCGTCAGCTATATGTTTCCGAATGAATTAAACCACGCTCTCTCTTCAAATGCCTTTTTCCTGGGCGCTGTCGGTTCGGCTTTCGCAATCCCGACAGGCAAAATACATACCAAGTCGTAATCATCTGGTACATTCAGTATCTCCGCTATTTTATGCCCGATTTGATCCTCATCCGTAATATGACCTTCGTACCAACAGCTCTGGTACCCAAGTTCAATGATGGCAAGGAGCATATTTTCTATTGCCGCGGAATAGTCCTGCACCGCAAAACATCTGTCACGATAAGCATTCACCCTTTGAGTAAGAACACATATCATGCAAGGTGCTGTTTTTCCGACAGGCGGATTGATGACCTCATGCATTTTTTGAAGGGTTTCCCTGTCATCTACGGCGATTAGACTTGTTGTTTGTTTATTACAGCCTGACGGGGCACTTAAACCCGCTTCCATAATCGTTATTAAATGCTCCCTCGGAACAGGCGTCGAGAGATACTCTCCCCTATAACTGTGCCGATTTGCAATCGCATCCAAAATATTCAACTTGCTTAAAGCACCTCTCTTTTCAGAATGTTGAACTTTTGCGTAAAAGACCCATGACAAATCCTTAATGAAAACATGCTTTGCAGCAGCTCTCTGAGCAAACCGCGCTTTCTCCAAGGTCGGTTTCGGGTTGTTCTCCCGAAGCTTATCTCAGCTCGCCCGGCAGCAGCTCGTAGTTTACCGCCGTCTGCGGGACGCCGAGCTGGTCGGTCCACGCGTCCACGTCGACACTCGTCTTCCTGAACCCCAGCGTCTCGTAGACGTGCTGCGCCCGGGTGTTTTTGAGATTTGTGTCAAGAATTATCCTCGGCGTGCCCCTCCGGAAAAGCTCGTTTATGAGCATACGGAGCAGCCGCTTTCCGTAGCCCTTCTCCTGCTTATCCTCGCGGCAGATCTTTATTCCTATCTCCGCCGTGCCGTCCTCAAAGATGGAATAGCTCATCTCGCCTATCGGTTCACCCTCAAGCTCAATGATGAGTCGGGTGCGGCGGTCGTCGCTGTCGTGGGACAGGGACTCCGCTATCTCATCGTCCGTCTCGTCTAGGCCGAGCGGGAACCCGGCGTGAGCCATCACTCGTCCGTCCCTCCACCACTCGCCGAGGGTGTGTGCGTCGGCAGCGGTGGCGTTGCGTATCGTCAGTTCGTTATCTGTAAGAAGCATTCAGAAGTTCTCCTCATCGTCCGTAGATTTCCCGGAGCGGCGGACTTTCGTCCTGCGCTCCTTTTTCTTTTCCTTGAACATGTCGTGCCGGGCTATGCCGCGCTCGATCCTCTCGGTCTCGTCCAAGAGCTTTTTGTACTGCTCCCAGCGCTCGCGCGTAAGCGTCCCGAGCTTTAGAGCTTCCGAAACGGCGCATCCCGGTTCTCCGGAGTGAGTGCAGTCGCGGAAGCGGCAGCCCTTCGCCATGACCGCCTCGACGTCCGGGAACGCCGCCGCGACTCCCGCGGCGGCCGTGACGCCGAACGACCGCATCCCGGGTGTGTCTATCACCCGCGCACCGTTCGGCAGAAGTATCATCCGCCGGTAGGTCGTGGTGTGACGGCCGCGCCCGTCGGAGGCGCGCACCTCGCCGGTCTCCATGGCGTGACGCCCCGCAATCGCGTTGACAAGCGTACTCTTTCCGACGCCGCTCGAACCGACGAGTGCCACGGTGCTGCCCGGCGCGAAGTACCGTCGTACCGCGTCCATCCCCTCGCCGGTGACGGCGCTCACGGCGTACGCCTCCGCGCCTATCGCCGTCTCCGAGGCGCGCAGAAGCGCCTCTGCGGTGTTTTCACATGTGTCCGCCTTGGTGAGCAGCACCACCGGCGTTCCGCCGGACTGCCACGCCGCCGCGAGGTAGCGTTCAAGGCGGCCTACATTGAAGTCGTGCCCGAGCGCCTGCATGATGAACACATAGTCGAAGTTTGCCGCCGCCGGCTGACGACGCATGTCGTCCGGGTCCACGGCTAGGCGGTAGAAGCAGGAGCGGCGCGGCAGGATTTCGCGCAGAAGGAAGTCCCCGCCTGTCCGCTCGAGCTTTACACTGTCCCCGACCGTCACCGGCTCACCGCCCGCTCGCGTCCTTACGAAAACCTCTCTGCCGTCAAGCAGGCAGAAGCATCCCGAGCGCTGTACCTCCAGCACCTCAGCCCGTATTAAATTGTCATCGTTCAGAATATCGCCTCCCGAAAAAAGATGGTGTCAGGTGCGAGCCTCCTCGCAGAAAATGTTGCTATACCTCATAAAACATCTCTCCTTTCGGAAGTTTATTATCGTCACGCGCATGGCGCGGTGTGACCGTGTCCTGTCGAGAAGCTTTACAGCTCCTTGACGCTTTCCGCCACCTTCTCGCTCCTGAACTGGTTGGTGTAGAGCTCGTAGTAGTAGCCCTTCTTTGCCATGAGCTCCTTGTGGCTTCCCTGCTCTATCATTTCGCCGTTATCTATGACGAGTATCCTATCCGCGTCGCGGACGGTGGAGAGGCGGTGCGCTATGATGAAGCTCGTGCGGTTGCGGAGCAGCGTCTCGCTGGCCTTCTGTATCTTGACCTCGCTCTCGGTATCGACCGAGCTCGTCGCCTCGTCGAGCACGAATATCTTCGGGTCGGCGACTATGGCGCGCGCGAAGCTGATAAGCTGCTTCTGACCGGTCGAGAGCAGTCCGCCGCCCTCGCCGACTTCTGTGTCGTAGCCCTTGTCGAGCGTACGGATGAACTCGTCCGCGCCGACCATCTTTGCGGCGTTCTCTATCTCCTCGTCCGACGCGTCGAGGCGTCCGTATCGGATGTTGTCGCGTATCGTGCCGCTGAAGAGGTGCGGCTGCTGCAGGACGTACCCGAGCCGTGACTGGAGCCAGAGCTGGCTGCGCTCGCGGATGTTCACGCCGTCGATAAGTATCTCGCCCTCCTGCGGCTCGTAGAAGCGGCAGACGAGGTTGACTATCGTGCTCTTGCCCGAGCCGGTCTCGCCGACGAGCGCTATGTTCTCGCCCGCGCGGACCTTGAGGTTGAAGTTCTTGAGGACAGGCTCGCCCTCGATGTAGCTGAAGCTGACGTTGCGGAACTCGACCTCGCCCTTCACGTCCTCCCAGTTCTCGCGCTTCGGGTCGAAGAGGTCGCCGTACTTTGCCGTGACCTCGTCGCTGTCGCGGATGTCACTCTCGGCGTTCAGAACGTCGATGACGCGTTCCGCCGCCGCCTGCGACGACTGGAAATCCGCAAAGATACGCGCGAAGTTGCGTATCGGCTCGAACATCATGTTGCCCATGTTGATGAATAGGTTCAGCGTACCGATGGAAATGACCATGTTCGTCACGTCCATACCGCCCTTGACGAGCACCGCTCCGACCGCTATGCTGATTATCATCGACGCGACCGGCATATAGAGCGCGGAGATCATGGCCGCGCGCATGCTCGCGCCGCGCATGGCGGCTGTGGTCGAGACGAACTCTCGGTTGTTGAGTTCTTCGCGCACGAGCGTCTTCGTCGTCCTCGCGCCCATGATGCCCTCGTTTATAGCAGAAGTTATCATCGAGTTCAAACGGCGGGTCTCGCGCTGGTGGCGGAGTATCCGCTTCTGGAAAAATACGCTGACGACGGCGAGCAGCGGCATTGCTGCGATAAGAATGAGCGCGAGCCGCCAGTTGATGATAAACATTCCGATAAGACCGGCAAGTATTGCCATGATGCCCCAGCCGAGGTCTATAAAGCACCAAGAAATGGTCTCGACCGTGCGGCTCACGTCGGTCGTGACGCGGGCGAGCAGGTAGCCCACCGACGTCTTGTCAAAGTAGCTGAACGAAAGCGTCTGGAGCTTGCGGAACTCCGCGTTGCGGATGTCGGCGTTGAGGTTTGCTTCGAGCGTTCCGCAGGCGCGGCTGAACGCAAGCGTGAGCGCCGCATACACGAGCTGAAGTCCGACCGCGACGAAGATGTAGAGCGAGATGCCGTTCATCGACATGGCTCCGATGAAGTCGTCTATCGCCCAGCTCGAGACGAGCTGCGAAAAGAAATCGAGGATGCCGGTGAGCGCTCCCGCGATCGCCGCTATCCATATATACTTCTTACTCAGCGAAGCAAAGCTGAGTATCTTTTTCCATGTGCCCCAGTTTATCTTCTGATTTTGGTACTCTTTTTCTTTTATTGCGCTGTTCATGCTTACACCTCCTCTGCATTCATGCTCTGGATGTCGTAGGTGCGGCGGTAGATGCCTCCGAGCTTGAGGAGCTCGTCGTGCGTACCTTCCTCGACGATGTGTCCGTCCTTCAGGACGAAGATCTTATCCGCCTCCATAAGGGTAGTTATGCGGTGGGAGATTATTATCGTCGTTGTGCCCTTGCGGCGGTCCTTGAGGGCCGCGCGGATCTGCGCGTCGGTCTTGGAGTCGACGGCGCTCAGCGAGTCGTCGAAGATGAGTATGTTGCTGTCGCCGATGAGCGAGCGCGCTATCGCGACGCGCTGCTTCTGGCCGCCGGAGAGCGTGACGCCGCGCTCGCCGACGACGGTGTCGTAGCCCTGCTCGAAGGACTCTATGTCGTCATGTATCGCGGCGACCTTCGCCGCCTCGTAGACGCGCTCCGGCTCGGGCGTCTCGAGCTTGATGCCGATGTTCTGCATTATCGTCTTCGAATAAAGGAACGGCTCCTGAAGAACTATTCCGATGTGGTCGCGGAGGTAGTTCTTGTTCATCCCGTTTATCTCCTCGCCGCCTATCGTGATATGTCCGGCGTTCACATCGTAGAGACGTTGGAGCAGCTGCGCAAGCGTGCTCTTGCCCGAGCCGGTGCCGCCGAGTATGGCGACGGTCGAGCCGCCCTCGATGTGCATGTTGAGGTGGTCGAGGACCTTCTGTCCCTTCTCGTAGCCGAAGCTGACATCCATGAAGTCGATGTCGCCGCCGAGCGGAGGCGTGCTGCCTCCCTCGTTGATGTCCTCCGGGCGGACGTTTAACACCTCTTCGATACGCCCGACGGATATGAGCGAGCGGCCGAGGTCGGAGAGGACGCGCCCGAAGTTGCGGAGCGGCCAGATGAAGATGTACACATAGCTCATGAAGGCCGTGTACTCACCCACCGAAAGGCTCTGATCCCTCACAGCGAATATTATCCCGAAGATGCCGACGAGCGCTATCTGTATGCCGCTCACGACGTCGAGCCCGCTCCACAGGTTTGCGAACATATTGTTGAGCTTTATCGTGCGGCGGCGGAGCTCCTCGTTCGACTTCAGGTACTTGTCGAGCTCGAAGCGCTCGCGTCCGAACGCGCGGACGACGCGCGTGCCCGTCAGGTTCTCCTGCGCTATCGTGTACATGTCCGACTCCTGGTTTTCAAGGTCGATGAAGAGGTTCTGTATCCGCTTGAAGAAAATCATCGACGTTATGACGATAAACGGAGCGAGCGACAGGGTTATGAGCGCGAGGCGCAGGTGCAGGTTCGCCATGACTATGAGTCCGACGACGAAGAGACATATCGTTCTTACAAACTCAAGAAGCGTGCCGCTGATGAAGCGCCGCAGTGTCTCCGTATCGTTTGTCGCGCGCTGGATGAGGTCGCCGGTCTGAACGGTGGCGTGGTAGCGGAACGGGAGGCTCTGCACATGCGAATACACGCGGTCACGCAGGCGCTTTATCATCCCTTCGCTCGCCTTGCTGTTGACGTAGGTGCGAAGGAAGGTCAGAAGTCCGCTCGCGAGACGGAAGCCTATCATCGCCGCCGCCATTATGAGCAGACTGCGGAGCGCATTCACGCGCAGCGCGCTCTCCCCTCCTATCATATCAATGAACCACCGGAAGTAGCCGGGAACGTCCACCGGCTTCGCGTCGAGGACCGAGTCTATTGTCACCGACATAACAAGCGGGCTGACGAAGGAAAGATAGATCTCAAGCCCCATGAATACAAGTCCTATTGCGAGCAGCCACTTGAAACCCTTCAGGTATCCCAGCAGCGCCCTGATGCGTTGGCTGTTCAAAAGTATCCCTCCAAACTAAAATATACGCAAACGGCCGCAACCCCAGGCCGTATTGCCTCGAAAAGAAGATGCTCCGCAGAACGGATCCATCGGAGCCGCGCCTTCGTACGCCGCATGGCGCCGCACAAAGGCCGAAGATGTGCTTTCACGCAAAAAAGCTGCGGGCGTCTGCCCGCAGCTCAAAAACATCATATACCCCACGGGCACGGCCCGCAGGAAGGTTTAAAGCCTATCCCAAGACCGGCAGATATTCATTTTTTGGCGCAATACCCCTATTGCAGGCAGACTTGAATACACGGATAATGCTGTCGCAAGCCGCGTCATTGAAGTTATAGCCATGCTCGAAACGCTCTGTCGTCCTGCTCATGATGCCGGTCTCCTTTCTTTCAGAATAAATGCGGGCTGCGTGAAAGCGTTTTCACCCCACAGCTATAAACTATAACACAGCTTACAATGTCTGTCAAGAGTAATTTTCAAAAAATTACAAGCAAACAAAATGCGTGAATTGCCTCACATAGTTTCGCCGAACCCCAAACGGCGTTTCACGCCGTTTGGGGACCCCTTTGATCGAAATGCTCGCCGGAAATGAATCCCGGCTGCGCGAAGTTGGCGGCAAAACCGCCAACTTCAACCGCGCGAACAGGCGCGGCGCAGCCGCAGGCGGCGTAGACAGCCGTAAGAAGCCTCATAGAGTTTCGCCGAACCCCAAACGGCGTTTCACGCCGTTTGGGGACCCCTTTGATTGAAATGCTCGCCGGAAATGAATTCCGGCT
>CANRIN010000076.1 GCA_947630675.1 uncultured Clostridia bacterium
CCGGACGGCGGCGTTATCATGTACTTCTCCGGCAAGGAACTGATCAAGGGCGAGCCGGACGCATCGAGCTTCCCCTCCGGCGGCATCCGCGCCACCTTCGAGGCGCGCGGCTACACTGCATGGGACCCGACCTCCTACGCCTTCATCAAGGGCAAGACCCTCTGCATACCGACGGCGTTCTGCTCCTACGGCGGCGAGGCTCTCGACAAGAAGACGCCGCTCCTCCGCTCGATGGACGCCCTTAACCGCCAGGCGCTCCGCATCCTCCGCCTCTTCGGCAACGATACGGTGAAGTGCGTCCGCAGCTCGGTAGGCCCGGAGCAGGAATACTTCCTCATCACAAAGGAGATGTACGACAAGCGCCCCGACCTGCGCTTCACCGGCCGCACGCTCATCGGCGTGAAGCCGCCGAAGGGTCAGGAGATGGACGACCACTACTTCGGTGCGATAAAGCCGCGCGTGCTCGAGTACATGGAGGACCTCAACGAGGAGCTGTGGAAGCTCGGCATCCTCGCTAAGACCGAGCACAACGAGGTGGCGCCCGCCCAGCACGAGCTCGCGCCGATATACTCCACGACAAACATCGCCACCGACCACAACCAGCTCACCATGGAGATAATGCAGAAGGTCGCGGAGCGCCACGGCCTCGTCTGTCTGCTGCACGAGAAGCCGTTCGACGGCGTCAACGGCTCTGGCAAGCACAACAACTGGTCGATATCCACCGACACTGGCGTGAACCTTCTCTCTCCCGGCGAGACGCCTTACGACAACGCGCAGTTCCTGCTGTTCCTCTGCGCCGTCATAAAGGCGGTGGACGACTATCAGGACCTTCTCCGCATATCCGTCGCGACCGCCGGAAACGACCACCGTCTCGGCGCGAACGAGGCGCCTCCCGCCGTCGTCTCCATGTTCCTCGGCGACGAGCTGAATGCTGTCCTCGAAGCCATTGAGAATGACACGCCGTACAAAGGCGTCGAAAAGACGACGATGAAGCTCGGCGTCGACGTCCTGCCGACCTTCAGCCGCGACACCACCGACCGCAACCGCACGTCGCCCTTCGCGTTCACCGGCAACAAGTTCGAGTTCCGCATGGTCGGCTCCTCGGACAGCATCGCCTGTGCGAACGTCATGCTTAACACCGCCGTCGCGGAGAGCCTGCGGATATACGCCGACCGTCTCGAGGCCGCCGACGACTTCAAGACCGCCCTCGGCGATATGATAAAGAAGACTATAAAGGACCACAAGAAGATAATCTTCAACGGCAACGGCTATGACGACGCGTGGATAGAGGAAGCGACCGAGAAGCGCGGCCTCCTCAACTACCGCACGACGCCGGACTGCCTGCCTCACCTGCTCGACAAGAAGAACGTCGACATGCTCACCTCGCACGGCGTCTACACCCTCACCGAGCTCAGAAGCCGCTACGAGATAATCCTCGAGAACTACTGCAAGACCGTCACCATTGAGGCAAACACCATGGTCAGCATGGCAAGGACGCAGATAGCCCCCGCCGTCGAGGCGTACTCCGTCGAGCTCGCGGGCGCGGTCGCGGCGAAGCGCGCCGTCGACCCCTCGATAGCCTGCGCCTACGAGAGCACGCTCGTGCGTAAGCTCAGCGGTCTCCTCGACGGCATAGCCGAGGCTGCGGATGCGCTCGACGCCGCCGTCTCCGATATAGATTCAAAGGGCGAGATAGGAGACGAGGCAAACTACATCCGCGACGTCGTTATCGCAAGGATGTCCGACCTCCGCCGCGTCTGCGACGAGGCCGAGACCGTCACCTCCAAGAAGTACTGGCCTTTCCCGTCCTACGCGGACTTATTATTTAGCGTGCGGTAATCGCAGAAAGCAGGTCGCGGGCAAAGCACGCGACCTGCTTTCTTCAAGGCCGTCGTCGGAACGGTCTGCGCGGTTGCGTGAAAGCGCCGCTTACCCGTTGAGAAATCCGATAAGCTCGCTGCTTACGTTCTCCTGATGGAACATGAGTATGACGGCGTCTATATCGCGCGCCTCCACAAGCTCCTGCAAGGGGATGTCCTTATACGCCCGTGGGTCGATAATGTCCACCTCGCTGAACAGCTCGGTGAAATAGTCGGTCGTAGGGTTCTGGTAGGAGTCCTTCAGTATAAGGACATGCTTATCGCTCCGCGCATCGGGATTTATCACGCGAAAGTATCCGAGGTTGTCGGTAAAGAGCGTATTATAGTTCAGCTCCTTGCCTCCGAGTCCGCGCGAGACTATCTCGCTCCGTTCGACCTTCACCGAGTCGTCAACGGACGTGTAATATTCGATGCGCTCGGTGTTCTTTACGCTGTAATACGGTATGAACTCCCCGGTCGAAAGCAAATTTGAGAACCGGCGGTTGAGATCGCCCATATACTCTGCTTCGCCGGTGAGGTCCCGCCACTCGAAGTCGTCCTCCCTGGGGACGTCCGCCTCCGATATTATCCCCTCGCGCGCAAGCTCGGACGCGATGCTCTCCGCCGCGCGGAACGCACCAAGCGCGTTCCAGTGGAAGTCGGTGCGGAAGTACATCCGTTCCGCCTCATCTTCCCCGTAAAGCTCGAGAAAATCACCGCTGACGTCCGCCGCAGTGACGCCGCTTGCCGACGCTATCGCGTCGAGCAGCCGTGTACGGTTTGACAACGTGTTTCCCGCATCCAGATAGGGCTCTGCCAGCCCCGAAAGCATATCGTTCTTCTGCGGGAGCAGAGCATACACGAATGGCACGCCGGTCCGCCCGGCCGCCCCCTCAAGCGCGGAAACAAGGTTTTGCAGAGAACTGTCGGTCAAGGCGTAGGGAAATGTGAGAAGCCAGCCGTCCGATGTGACGTAGGTGTTCCGTGAGAAGCGCTTTCCCTGCATCAGCTCGAGCGCGGAGTAGACGCTGAGAAGCCTCTCCCTCATTGGGAACTGGTCGACGGCGTAGTTGTTCCAGTTTTCAGTAAGCGCCTCAAGGTCGCTCAGGTCATTTACGGGGCGTGCCGTGAGGGTGCGGTTCTCCGCAAGGCTGCTCTGCGCATCCGGGAGGACTATGCCGAGCAGCGCACAGCCGGCAAGTATCCCGAAAAAGGCGATGATCGTAAGATATGCCGTAATTTTTCTCATACCCTCACCTCAGAAGCGCGCATAGAGCTGCGGCTGATATGTTGAATTCACAAGGAACACCGTGCAGAGCAGAAGGAGCAGCACCGTTGCCGCGCACCTGAGCGCACCGGCGAGCGCGGGACGCTTTTCTCCGAGGCGCGAGCAAAGCTTTGAGACAAGCGGGGTGCAGCCGACCGCCGCGATAAGTATGAGCGGCAGATAGTCGTGCAGATACAGCAACGCCGTACTGTCGACGGCGCCAACAGCGCCTGCGCCGAACATCCTTGCAAAGTAGGCAGACATCTCTCCCACTCCGGCGCTGCGGAACGGCACCCACCCGAACATGACAAGGAACATACAGACTATATGGCGCACGCCGGAGGGTATCTTCCGCTTTTCGAGACCCGCCAGCTTCTCGATACAGATAACGACTCCGTGGAAAAGTCCCCAGATAACGAAGGTCCAACCTGCTCCGTGCCAAAGGCCGGTGAGCAGCCAGACTATCAGGAGGTTCCGCACCAACTTCGGCTTTGTAGTGCGGCTCCCTCCCAACGGGAAGTAGACATAGTCCCGAAACCACGCTCCCAGCGTTATGTGCCAGCGCCGCCAGAAGTCGGATATCGAGCGAGAGCAGTACGGATAGCGGAAATTTTCGGGGAAAGTAAAACCCATCATCCCGCCGAGGCCGAGCGCCATGTCGGTGTAGCCGCTGAAGTCAAAGTAGAGCTGAAGCGTATACGCCGCAAGTCCCAGCCAAGCTCCCGCAACGGTGTCCGGAACTGCGCCTAAACCCGCAGACACCGTACCGAGCACGTCGGCGATAAGTACCTTCTTCGCAAGTCCGATAACAAAGCGGAATATACCGCCTGCCACACGCTCCGCGTCGACAGTCCGCGCGTCCAGCTGCGGCGCAAGGTCCTCGTAGCGCATGAGCGGTCCCTGCATCACGCGCGGGAACATCATCATATACAGCGAGAAGCCCACGGGGCCTGCCTTTATCCGCCGCCTGTATGCGTCCGCAAGGAAGCTTACGGCCTGGAAGGTGTAGAAGGATATGCCCATCGGCAGCGGAAGCACGGGAGCCGTTCGCTCTATGCCTAAAGCAGAACATACCGTTCGGAAAATAAATCCCGTGTACTTGAACACGCCGAGCAGAAGGATGTTAAAGCAGCATCCCGCAGCAAAAATACACTTCCTCGTCCTTGCGCTTCTGTCGCCGGAGAGCAGCCGCCCGAGCAGGAAGTTCACCGCTGCCGACGCGATGAGCACGCAGATACAGTACGGGTCTCCCCAAGCATAGAAGGCAAGGCTGAAAAGAAGCAGGGCCGCATTGCGGAACCGCTTCGGTAAGAGGTAATATATCAGAAAGAAAGCCGGGCAAAATCCGTATAGAAATATGATGCTGCCTAAACCCATTGTCAACACTCCCAGCGCCGTTATGCTGTAAAACGAGAAACCGGCATATAGCATATCCGGTGCAATTTTCCGCAATAGCTGCGATTCCCCGCGGTAAAGGTCATTTGCCGCGGATCATTCTGCGGCAAGCACCTTCACTATCTCGCCGACATACATGGTGTGGAAATCCTTCTTCGGGTAGTTGCAGTCGGCTATCTCCTTATCGGTGAAGCCGTCCTCGGTTATTGGCGCAGCGTAAAGCTTCCGGCAGACGAACACCAGCTTTGCCTCGGCAAAGTAGGTCGTCCCGTCCTCAAACACCGGCGTGAGACCCGCCGCCGCGACCTTGTCACCGTCACGCCCGGAGTGCGCGCCTAGGTACGCGAGCGCCTCATGCCGCTCCGGCGGGAAAACGGACAGCGTGAACAGCTCCTCCCTGTCCGCAAACTCCTTCGTGTAGCGCTGCGGGCGGATGAACACTATGGCGGTCGGCAGACCGTGTCCGCCGACGCCGGGACGTCCCCACAGCGAGCCGAGATGGCCCCACGACGCGGTCATGGTGTTGTAGCCGCGCTCCTTGTTCCCCGCCGTGATGAGCCACCATTCACTGCTCACCATAGTCATCGGGTTGAGGCTGAGATCCTTCAGAGACACTTCTTTCATTTCGTTTCTCCTCTCTGCATCGGAATAATGAATTACGCGATATATCCGAAAATCAGTATGCTCCGTGAGCGGGATCTATGCTGCGCTCGCTGCCGCAGGCTTGGTCTTGCGGAGCTTCGCGCGGACGTAGAAGTAGTACGCGATACCGCTCACCGCCGCAAACACCTTCGACACCGGCCACGCCGCAAACAGCACGTCCACCGTGTGCCAGTGCTGGAACACCGTGTATATCCAGATGATACGGAGCACGCAGACGCAGAATATCGTGCTTATCGTCGGGTAGAGCGAGCGCCCCATACCGCGCACGACGTTTGCCGGGATGTTCATTATCGCGTTCGTGAAGCCGAAGACGCAGAGAATGAACATTATCTGCTGCGCGAGGGAGATGACCTCCGGGTCGTCGGTGTATATCCTGAGCAGCTGCGGGGCGAATATGTAAGCGGCGATGCCGAGCACGAGGCTTATGCCGCAGCCCATGCTGAGGGTGTAGGCAAAGATCTTGTCGATACGCTTGTAGTTCCCCGCGCCGTAGTTCTGCCCGGTGAAGCTTATCGACGCCTGCGCCAATGCGTCGACCGCGACGTAGCAGAACGAGTCGATGTTGTTCGCTATCGTGCTTGCCGCCATCGTGGACTCGCCGAACCGGTTTATCGACGACTGTATGAGCATATTCGCTATCGAGAAGGCCGAACTCTGTATCCCCGCCGGGATGCCGACGCGGAGTATGGCTATGAGCTTGCTCTTGTGTATGCGGAGCCGTCTCAGCTCGATGTGATAGTCGGTGTCCGAGCGCACCATCGTTATTATGACGAGCACCGCCGAGAGAGTCTGTGATATGGAGGTCGCGGCCGCGACGCCGTCCACGCCCATCTTGCAGACTATGACAAAGAAGAGGTTGAGTATGACGTTCAGCACGCCCGCCGCCGTGAGGTAGTAGAGCGGGCGGCGCGTGTCTCCGAGCGCGCGGAGCACCGCCGCGCCGAAGTTGTAGACCATCATGCTCGGCACGCCTACGAAGTATATCACGAGATAACGCTTGGCGAGCGGCAGGACGCCCGACGGGGTGTCCAGAGCCTCGAGGAGCGGACCCGCCACAAACAGTCCGAGCAGCATTATCATGACGCCTACGCAGACCGACATCGTTATCGCCGTATGGACGGCGTCGTGCAGATCGTCCTTCCTGCCCGCGCCCGCAAGCTGGGCGCATATCACGTTCGCGCCGACGGCAAGTCCCATGAACGTCATGACTATCAGGCCGGTGACCGGCCCCGCCGCGCTGACGGCGGCGAGTGCGTCCGAGCCGGTGAACTTGCCGACGACGGCAATGTCCGCCGCATTGAAGAGCAGCTGCAGCAATCCCGAGAACATCATCGGTATGCTGAAAACAATAAGCTTTGAGAGCAGCGGCCCCGAGACCATATCCATATTCACGCCGGAGCCGGTCTTAGTCTTTGTCAGTTCCTTTGCCATCTTCGTCCCTTCCGGGAAGGCGGAAGCGGTTCCCGCATCCCTCGCTGAAATTCCACGTAGTATTATAGTGGGTTTTACCGCCGGTTTCAAGAGGATAATCCGCCAAAACGCGGCAGCACACGGCACGTCCTTTTGTCGTTTCTCGCGCCGCGCACGGCCGAGTTTTCCGAGCCTCGGGACACGGCCGGGAGCTCGGAAAAAGCATTTACATCTCCTGCCTCAATGTGCTATAATGATTTTACTGAATACATTGCAGTGCGCCGTTCTTTTCTACGGCGCGAGGAGAAGGAAACGCGCGCATCTGCCGAACATTCGGAAAGGAGTACATACTTTATGGTAGAGACCAGATACGGCAAGATAGTCGGCATCGACTGCGGCGACCACTACGAGTACCGCGGCGTTCCGTATGCCAAACCACCCGTCGGCGACCTCCGCTGGAGAGCGCCGCAGCCTCTTGACCCCGGAAGCGGGGTCTATATGGCGACCGAGTTCCCCACAAAGGCGATGCAGGGTCCCCAGGCCGGCCCGCCCTACGACAAGGATTTCTATGACGACCCCTCTTACGACCGTCCGATAAGCGAGGACTGCCTGTACCTCAACATCTGGGCGCCGAAGGACGCACAGAACTGCCCCGTCGCCTTCTGGATACACGGCGGCGCATTCCTCGGCGGCAACGCGAGCGAGAAGGAGTTCGGCGGCGAGGCCTACGCGAAGCGCGGCGTCATACTTGTCAGCGTGCAGTACCGCCTCGGTGTGTTCGGTTTCCTCGCGCATCCGTGGCTGACGGCGGAGAGCGGAGTTTCCGGCAACTACGGTATCCTCGACCAGATAGCGGCGCTCAAGTGGGTGCGTGAGAACATCTCCGCCTTCGGCGGCGACCCCGACAACATCACGATATTCGGCCAGAGCGCCGGTGCGATGAGCGTGCAGACGCTCATCTCCTCTCCCCTCACCGACGGGCTGTTCCGCCAGGCCATTCTCCAGAGCGGCGGCTCCTACGGCGAGGGACTGCACCGCGACACTCCCTTGAGCGAGCAGGAGGGCTACGGCGAGATCTTCGCGGAGGTCCTCGGTGTGGGCAGCCTCGCGGAGATGCGTGAGAAGTCCGCGGATGAGATAATGGAGGCGTTCGGCCCGTTCATGGGGCGCGTCATGCCGATAGCTAAGGGGCTCTTCCTCGTTCCGGTCATAGACGGATGGGTGCTCCACGGCGGATACTACGAGCTCATGGACAAGGGCGAGATAAAGGACGTTCCGTACATGCTCGGCAGCACCAAGGACGACATACTCGTCACCCCCGAGATGCAGTCTCCTGAAGATAAGCCGCTCTACCGCGGCAGCATGGCGTTCAGCCGCAAGCTCGAGGAGATAGGCAGAAATCCCGCATACGTCTACTACTTCAAGCGCGACCTTCCGGGCAACGACTTCGGCGCGTGGCACTCCTCCGAGCTGTGGTACATGATGGGCACTCTGAAGCGCTGCTGGCGTCCGTGGACCGAGGGTGACTATGCACTCTCCGACCGCATGATGGACTACTGGACGAACTTCATGAAGACCGGCGACCCGAACGGCGGCTCGCTTGAGAAGTGGGAACCCTGCTCCAAGGAAAACGGCTTCGTGATGGAGCTGGATGTCAAGTGAGATAAAGTTCAAACTCGTATAACAATGGGCGGGACGGTCAAACGACCGTCCCGCCTTGTTGGTTTTCAGATAGACCCTTCCGGTTCTGCCGGAGGGGTCTATGTCCCGGCAGATTTTAATACAAAAGATATTCCTCGCTACCGAACCAGCGGTGAGGAGCTTTTGGTTGTTCTTTTCGATAAAGGGGAATTATTTATATATCTTTCCTGAAACAAA
>CANRIN010000077.1 GCA_947630675.1 uncultured Clostridia bacterium
GACGCGGGGTCTCGCCCCGCAAATGCTTGCGGGGCTTCCCCGCTAGATGGGTGTGGGGGCGCAGCCCCCGCAATGTGCCGGTGAGGCTCTGCCTCACTTCAGGACGCGGGGGTCACCCCGCGGATGCCCGCGGGCCTTCCCCGCTGGATGGGCGCGGGCTCTGCCCGCTTGGGTGTGGGCACCCCGCGAAATCGCAAAGTTTTACTTTGTGAAGAGGTGACCGGGCTTGACTTCGTCGAGAGTGAGCGAGCGGTCGTGCTTTATCGGCGTCCACTCGACGTGCCGGAAAAGCGAGAGAATGGCGAGCGGAACGTCGAGAAGGTCGAACCACGGCCAGACAAGGAGGTAGAACACGAGCCGTCCCGCGCCGCAGCGTATGTGCTTCCGCTCGCGGATGGCGACCGCCGCGCCGGTGAGGACGGTGAACGCCCAGTATGCGGCAAGCGACATGAGAAGCGTGTCCCAGACCGGGGCGCCGCCCGCGCCTCGCATGGGGGAGACCGCGCCGGAGATGAGCCCTGCGGCCGAGGTCACAAGCCCGCAGAGCGCGGTAAACAGCCCGGCGGGGAAGAGGTAGAAGAACATATCGAAGCAGGAGAGCCGCACTGAGAAGCTGTTCCCCGGCGCGAAGACGCCGCATATCAGCCTCCGCGCGTAGCGGAGGAAGCACGCGAGACGTCCCTTGATCCAGCGGGTACGCTGGCGGACGGCGGTCGCGAGCTCGTGCGGCTGCTCGTCGTAGAACTCGGCGGCCTCGCAGTAAACTATCCGCCGGGAGTCGGCGACGCTCTGCATCGTGAACTGCGTGTCCTCGGTGAGAAGTGTACAGTCCCAGCCGTCACGCAGCAGCTCGCTGCGTACCGCCCAGCCGGTGCCGGCTATGTGCGTGGAGAGGCCCAGAAGGCCGCGCGGGCGGTGCCATATAGCGCTCGAGCGCAGAAAGTGTATCCCGTAGGCGGCGGATATTGCGTTCTCGGAGAAGTTTTTTGTGTTGCGGTAGCCGACGCAGATGTCCGCGCCGGTGTCGAATGCGCGGTTCATCTCGGTGAGAAAGTCCGGCGCGAGGAGGTTGTCCGCGTCAAAGACGACGTACCCGTCGACGCAGTCTATGCCGAAATCCCGGTCGATTCGGTCGAAGAGATACCGGAGCGCGTAGCCCTTGCGGGCGTGGGACGGGTCGCGGCGCTCATAGACGACAGCGCCCTTCGTGCGGCAGATCTCTGCCGTGTCGTCGGTGCAGTTGTCCGCGACGACGAAGACGCGGAACCGGTCCGGGTCGTAGTCCTGCGCGCTGATGCTGTCAAGCAGGCGGCCTATCACGGCGGCCTCGTTCCGCGCGGCTATCACTATCCCGAACGTGTGCCGCGCGTCGGTCTCGGGGAAGGTCTTTGCCTTGGTCAGAAGTCCGATAAGAGCGTAGAAAAATCTGTACAGAGACAGTACGGTGACAGCCGATACAAGAGATTCCAACACCTTAACTAACATTTGGTCTAATCCTCCGGATGCTTGAGCACAAGGAATATCATATCCGCTATGCCGGATATTCAGTTCAGACGTAATTGTACCACTCTTTACATACAAGTCAAGAGCCCGACGCCTAATTTATAAAGATTTAATTTAATCTGCCGGCGGTTGACGGAGATGACAGGATCTCTGTAGGGTGTGGGCAGATAACTTTTTACTTTTCCGCATAGTTGTGATATGCTTTTATATGTAAGATAGTTAAGTGGAGAAAAAGCTCCCAAGCGGCGTGCAACACAAGAGAATAGCCCGTATCAAGTGTAGATACTGTGTCAACACCCATATTACTTTATCAAGAGGGAGACGTAAGATGTGAACGGAGCAAAGGCTCGCAAAGCATGTGCGAGGGTTACGGGTTTGACATGGGTGAATTTGATGTCGAGCATCTGAGATACGAGCTCGGGAGGATCGAAGCAAATCCTGATGCGAATAGTTTTCTATTATACGGCAGGACTGACCTTTACGAGTTCGCGAAATCCCTGGATCAAGCAGTGAAAGCCTACTGCGGTGTCGCGGATGCTCAGTATTCGGAAGGATAACGTGATCCCCCCTGCGCGGCAGGCGGTTTATGAGAAAGAGTGAGTAGACAGCGGCTCGGATAACGACAGCAAAAGGACTATTTCAGAAAGCAGGAAGCGCGGACATTGCCCGCGCTTCCTGTTTCATCTGTGCTTCGTACTTATTTGTCGCCGTTCTCCGCATCGACTTTGGCGTACTCGTCGGCGATGAAGGCTTCCAGTCCCTCGAGCACGTCCAGAAGCTCGCTTGCGGCGATGTCCTCCGCCGCCATCAGGGCGAGTATCTTCGCGGCGCTGTCGAGCATCTCCACCTCGACCGTGCGTCCGAACTCCGAGTGAACGGGGATGTCGTCCCCGTCGCGGTAGAACGAGACCTCGTCCGGGATGCCGTTGCCGTCGTTGTCGGCGAGGTAGAAGTTGAACTCTCCGTTGCCGGTGAGGTCGACCGCGATGGCGTCGATATTGCCGTCATGGTTGACGTCCATGAGTCCGATATCCGGGCTCTTATCGCCGTCCAGGTCGAGAAGTATCTCGCTGCGGCCTGAACGGACCATCAGTCCGCGCAGGTCATTGTCCTTGGATATCAACGACTTGAGCTGTCTCAAAGTTCCCATATAGCACTGCTCCTTTCGATATTCGGTCTGCGGCGGGACCGCGTTCCTCCCGCCGGGTCAGCTGAGAAGATGAGCAAGCCTGTAAGCCGGGTTCTGTCCAAGGGACGCCGAAGCGTCCCCGTGACGGTCATCTGTCTCGAACGGCGGTCGCCCGCCGCCTCATGCCATCTTTCCGGGGTAGCCGGGCCGGTTCAAGCCCCCGATTCGATGTTGCTCCGGATAGAGTTTACAGCGCCCCGACGTCACCGCCGGGGCGGGTGAGCTCTTGCCTCGCCTTTCCACCCTTACTCGTCGGAACAAGCTGCGCTGCCATCGCTTCGCCGCGCTGCGTAACCGCCTCGCGGCAAAGCTCAAGCGCTCCGCTGTTCCTCCTCGCCCCACAAAATCTGCGATTTTGCGGGGACCCCGGGTGTCGGAACAAGCTGCGCTGCCATCGCTTCGCCGCGCTGCGTAACCGCCTCGCGGCAAAGCTCAAACGCTCCGCTGTTCCTCCTCGCCCCGCAAAATCTCCGATTTTGCGGGGACCCAATGTTTCGGTCAAGCGGCGCCTGACCGCGCCGCTTGCTCCGACGAGCGGTATATCTCTGTTGCACTTGTCCTGGGGTCGCCCCCGGCGGACGTTATCCGCTATCCTGCCCTGCGGAGCCCGGACTTTCCTCACGGTTTCCCGCGCGACCGTCCGGCTTGCTCAATGGAAATGATAGCATAAAAAAAGCCGCAGGTCAAGGCTTGCATTCGCGCATACCGGGGTATACAATGTAAAAGAATACCGGCGCGGGTGCGCTTATACCATGTAATATACCGATTTTCGGGATCACACCGCAGGGCTGCGGGATTGGAGAGATAGCTTTGAATTATTCCGATTTTCTTGAGAGACACCGGGGGAAAAAGACCGTCGTGTGCGGCGTGGGCGTTTCCAACCTCCCGCTGATACGTCTGCTGCGCGCGCACGGCTTCGAGGTCGAGGCGCGCGACCGCAAGAGCGCGGAGGCGCTCGGCGAGGCCGGGCAGGAGCTTCAGCGCCTCGGCGTCCCGCTCGTGAGCGGAGACGGGTACCTCGACGGCATAGACGCGGACTTCATCTACCGCTCGCCGGGGATACGTCCCGACGTGCCCGGCTTCCTTGAGGCGACGGCGCGAGGCGCCGTTCTCACAAGCGAGATGGAGGCGTTCTTCGAGGTCTGTCCCGCGCAGATAATTGCCGTCACCGGCTCGGAGGGAAAGACCACCACCTCGACCGTCACCGCGCGGATACTCGAACGCGCGGGACGGCGCGTCTTCCTCGGCGGCAACATCGGCACGCCGCTTCTCGACCGGGTGCCGGAGATGACTGCGGGGGACGTCTGCGTCGTCGAGCTGTCGAGCTTCCAGCTCATGACCATGACGCGGAGCGCCGGGACGGCGATAGTCACGAACGTCACCCCCAACCATCTCGACGTCCACCGCTCGATGGAGGAGTACATCGCGTCAAAGAAGCGAGTGTTCCTCGCGCAGACGAAGAATGACCGGGTCGTGCTGAACCTAGACAACGAGATAACACGTTCCTTTGCCGCCGAGGCCGCGGGAGAGGTGAAGTTCTTCTCGCTCGAGCGTCCGGTGGAGAACGGGGCGTACTTTGACGGCGAGTGGCTCGTCGCCGTATCGCACGGCGCGGAGCGGGAGGTCGTGCGCGCGGACGAGGTCCGCGTGCCGGGTATGCACAACGTCGCAAACTACCTTGCGGCGATATGCGCCCTCGACGGCACGGTCGACCTGTCCGCCGTCGCGGACGAGGCGCGGGAGTTCGGCGGCGTGGAGCACAGGATAGAGTTCGTGCGCGAGCTGCACGGCGTCCGCTATTACAACGACTCGATAGCCTCGAGCCCCACACGCACGATAGCTGGGCTGCGCTCCTTTAAGGAAAAGGTCGTGCTCATCGCCGGCGGCTACGACAAGCACATCCCGTTCGAACCGCTCGCGCAGGAGCTGCCGGAGCACGTCGCGGCATTGGTGCTCGTCGGCGCGACGTCGGACAAGATAGAAGCCGCTGCGCGCGCAGTCGAGGGGTGCCCGCCCATCGTCCGCGCGGAGAGCTTTGAGGACGCCGTACTCAAGGCAAAGGAACTCGCGGAGCCGCAGGGCGTCGTACTGCTGAGCCCCGCGTGCGCGAGCTTTGACCTCTTCCGCAACTTCGAGGAGCGGGGAAACCTCTTCAAGAGCATCGTCGGCGGCCTCGCGTGAGCGCCGTGAGGAAAGTCATACATTTTTAATAATATTTATTCTTCCGAAATCTTGTCATCGTTTTCGTTTTGATGTAAAATACAATGTTAGTAGTGTCGTTTAGATAAGGCGCGAAACTGAACATAGGAGGTAGAGTGAGTAATGGACGTAGTAAAGACGCTTGAAGAGCTCACCGGTATGCACGGGCCGAGCGGCTTCGAGCACAAGGTCGCGGCACGCGTCGCCGAGCTGATGAAGCCGCTCTGCGACGAGGTCGAGACCGACTCGCTTCTGAACGTCCGGGGAATAAAGCACTCCGCTGACCCGAACGCACCGAAGCTGCTTGTCTCCGCGCACATGGACGAGATAGGCTTCATGGTAACGAAGATAGAGGACGGGTTCCTCCGCTTCCGCACGATAGGGGGCATCGACCCGCGTGTCCTGCCCGCGCGTGAGGTGGAGGTCATGACCGAGCCGCCGCTGCACGGCGTCATAACGAGCGTTCCGCCGCATCTCCAGACCGGCGACGCCGCGAAGACCGCCTTCGACATCAGCCAGCTCTGCATCGACGTCGGCCTCTCGGACGAGCGCGCAAAGGAGCTCATCGAGGTCGGCACCCCCGTCGTGTACAGCGAGAAGGCGATGGTGCTCGGCGGGAAGTACTACTCGAGCAAGACCATCGACGACCGCGGATGCGTCGTGATGATGCTCCGCGTGCTCGAGCTCGTGAAGGACAAGAAGCTGCCGGTCGAGCTCGTCATGCAGGCCTCCACGCAGGAGGAGATAGGCTCCAAGGGCGCGCAGGTCGGCGCTTACAGCGAGGCTCCGACGTGGGCTATCGCCGCCGACGTCACCCACGCCGTCACGCCGGACGCACCTAACGTCACGGTGAAGTTCGGCAAGGGCGTTCCGGTCTGCACCGGCCCGAACGCGACGCGCAAGCTCGCAAAGCGCCTCGCCGCCATAGCGGACGAGATAGGCGTAGGCGTCCAGCTCGAGGTCACACCGAGCCACACCGGCACCGACGCGTGGCCGATGCAGGTCGCGGGCATGGGATGCGCGAGCGGCGTCATCTCTCTCCCGCTCCGCTACATGCACACCCCGATAGAGGAGATCTGCCTGGACGACCTCGAGGCGGGCGCGAAGATCATCGCGGCGTTTGCGGAAGACCCCTACGGCAAGGAGGGCAAATAAGATGCTTGAACTTGTAAAGAAGCTGTGTACTCTCGACGGCGTCTCGAGCTTTGAGGACGAGGTGCGCGATTTTATCCGCGCGCGCGTCGAGGCGAAGGGCTGCGAAGCCTTTGAGGACGCTATGGGCAACCTCATCGTCCACCGCCCGGGCAAGGAAGCAAAGCAGCGCGTCATGTTTGCCGCGCACATGGACGAGGTCGGATTCATCATCACCGACATCCCCGAGCAGGGCTACCTGAAGTTTGCGCCGGTGGGCAGCATCGACACCCGCGTCATTATCGGCAAGCGCGTGACCGTCGGCGAAAAGCGGACGCCGGGCGTCATAGGCATCAAGGCCGTGCACCTTGTGAACCGCGAGGCGCGCAAGGTCGTGCCGAAGCCGGACGACATGTATATCGACATCGGCGCCGACTCCAAGGAGGAGGCGCAGAAGCTCACCGAGCAGGGCGACTACGCCGCGTTTGACAGCATGCCCGTCGAATTCGGAGACGGTATGCTCAAGGCCCGCGCGATAGACGACCGCATCGGCTGCGCGACGCTGCTCCGCCTCATCGAGGAGGGGCCGGACGTCGACGCGTGGTACGCCTTCACCGTCCAGGAGGAGGTCGGCACCCGCGGAGCCGGCCCCGCGTCCTTCCGCGTCCGCCCGGACACCGCGATCGTCATCGAGGGCACGGCCGCGGGCGACATCCCGGAGGCCGCCGAGCACGAGAAGGTCTGCCGCCCCGGAAAGGGCGCGGTGCTCCCGTTCATGGACAACTCCGCCATATATCCCGTGGAGCTCTTCGAGGAGCTGAAGGCCACGGCCGAGAAGAATGGCATAAACTATCAGGTCAAGGAATACGTCTCGGGCGGCACCGACGCGGGCGCGATACAGCGTGCCCACGCGGGCACGAGGGTCGCGAACGTGAGCGCCGCCGTGCGCTACATCCACTCGCCCTCCTGCGTCGCGAGCATCAAGGATTTCGAGGACATCTACCGGCTTGCCGCCGAGTATTTGAAAGGTCAGGTGAAGTAAAATGACTAAGTTCGATACCATAGAGACCATGAAGAAGGTCAACAGCGTAGTCGCTCCCTCCGGCCACGAGACGCCGGTGGCGGAGATATTCATGGAGCTTGCCCGCCCGTTCTGCGACGAGGTGTACCGTGACGTCATGGGCAGCGTTATCGCCCACAAGAAGGGCCCCGGCAAGAAGCTCATGTTCTCGGCTCACATGGACTCGATAGGCTTCATCGTCACCCATATCGACGAGAAGGGCTTCATCCGCTGCCACAACCTCGGCGGTATCCGCGCGGCGGGCGTCGTCGGCACGCCGGTGAAGTTCGCGAACGGCACCCGCGGCGTCTTCCTCTGCCCGAGCGACAAGACCCTCAACGACCTCACCCGCGTGAGCGAGGGATATATCGACATCGGCGCGCACAGCCGCGAGGAAGCGCTCGAGCATGTGCAGATAGCGGACGTCGCGGTATACGCCACCGAGACCTATCAGGCGGGCGACATGGTATTCTCGCCCTATCTCGACGACCGCATCGCCGGCATCATCCTCCTCAAGGCGCTTGAGGAGCTGAAGGACGAGCAGGTCGAAAACGACGTCTACTTTGTCTTCTCCGTTCAGGAGGAGGTCGGCACCCGCGGCGCCATGACGGCTGCGTTCGCGATAGAGCCGTATGCCGGCGTCGCGCTCGACGTCACCCGCACCGGCGACGAGCTCGGCGGAAAGCCCCGCATGGAGTGCTATGTAAACGGCGGCGCGGCGATAAAGGTCGTCGACAGCTCGCTCGTCTGCTCGCCCGCGCTTGTTGCCGCCATGAAGGACTGCGCGAAGGAGAACAACATAAAGTGGCAGATCGAGGTCCTCGAGGCCGGCGGCACTGACGCAGGCTCGATACAGCGCTCGCGCTCCGGCGCGTATGCGGGCTGCATCAGCATCCCCACGCGCTACATTCACTCCCCGCAGGAGAGCTGCTCGCTTTCGGACGTCGAGGACTGCGCGCACCTCGCGGCAGCCTTCGCGAAGAAAGCACTTGCATTCTAAGCGGAATCGCAGCAGAGCTGTGAGACTTGCGGGGTCTGCCCCGCACCCATCCAGCGGGGCAGACCCCGCGGGTATCCGCGGGGCGGGCCCCGCGTCCTTGGTAGAGCGGAGCTCTACCGACACCCTTGCGGGGCCTGCTGCCCCGCACCCTGCGCTACTTTTTGCTTGTGCAAAAAGTAGCCAAAAACACACATAGGGGAGAA
>CANRIN010000078.1 GCA_947630675.1 uncultured Clostridia bacterium
CCCCTATGTGTGTTTTTGGCTACTTTTTGCACAAGCAAAAAGTAGCGCAGGGTGCGGGGCAGCAGGCCCCGCAAGGGGGGTGTGGGGGCACCGCCCCCGCAAAGTGCCCGTGAGGTTCTGCCTCACTTAGGGACGCGGGGGTCGCCCCCGCGAATGCTCGCGGGGCTTCCCCGCTGGATGGGCGCGGGGCGGCATATCTCACTGGAGGGCGCGTTAAAAGCGAAAGGTGCGGGCACAGCCCGCACCTTTCGCTTTTAACTTTTTTACTTTATGAAGCTTTCCAGCCGGTCGAGGCCGAGCTTGATGTTCTCCAGACTTGTCGCGTAGCTCCAGCGCACATGCTTCGGCGCTCCGAAGCCGGTGCAGGGCACCAGAGCGACGTGCCCGGCGGTGAGGAACGCGTCTGCAAAGTCATCCGCGTCGTGTATCTCGACCCCTCCGAGGATCCGGCCGATAAATGCGCTTATGTCCATCATGACGTAGAACGCGCCGTCCGGCGGGATGATCTTCACCCCGGGGATATCGCTCACACGCTCGATGAAGTACTCGCGCCGCGCCTCAAACGCTCTGCGCATCAGCTCTATTGAGCTCTGCGAGGCGGTGAGGGCCTCGGTCGCGGCCTTCTGCGCTATCGAATTCGGCGCGGAGGACATGTGGCTCTGAAGGTTCGATATCACCTTCGCTATCTCCGGCGCTGCCGCGCTGTAGCCTATCCGCCAACCGGTCATGGCGTAACTCTTGGATACTCCGTTTATAAGTATCGTCAGCTTCTTCACGTCCTCACCGAGGGCGGCGATGCTCGTAAAGCGCGCGTCGCCGTATACGAGCTTGTAGTAGATTTCGTCGGCTATGATATAGACGTCGCTTTCCACACAGACGCGCGCGAGGTCAGAGAGCTCTCCCGTTGTGTACACAACGCCGGAGGGGTTGGACGGATCATTCAGTATGAACGCTTTGGTGCGTGGCGTTATCGCCGCACGGAGCATGTCCGCCGTCATCTTCCAACTGCTGTCTTCGCCGCATTCGACTATGACCGGCACACCGCCGACCATTCGGATAAGCTCGTAGTAACTCACCCAGTAGGGAGCGGCTATTATCACTTCGTCTCCGGGGTCGACGAGCGCCGAGAGGGCAAGGAAGAGCGACTGCTTCGCGCCGTTTGAGACGACTATCTCATTCGGCTTGTGGCTCACGCCGCAGTCCTTCTCAAGGCGTGTGCAGACCGCCTCGCGGAGCTCCAGAGTTCCGGCGGCGGGGGTGTATCTTGTGAAGTTCGAGCCTATCGCCCGAATAGCTTCCATCTTGATGTTGTCCGGAGTATCGAAGTCCGGCTCGCCCGCGCCAAAACCTATGACGTCCAGGCCGGCCGCCTTCATCTCTTTATATTTGGTATCTATCGCGATAGTCGTTGAAGCGCGTACCTGTGCCGCTATTCGTGACAGCTCCTTTGGCATCTTTGCTCATCCTCCGGTTTTGCAAGATTTGGGTGGCCGACTTGCAGAGGCGCACCTTGGATATTATATGCGCAAATCGCCGATGTTGCAATACTCGAAAGTGATAATTTTACATTGATTTACCGGCGGCGATATGGTGATTTTGCAGGATTCGGAAAGATGAAATTTCTCTCGGTGAAAAGGCAGCGCGCCGTTTCTGCATACCGGCAGGGTCAAAAAGTGCATGACGGCGCGGTTTCGGCGCCTTTGCCGCCGCAAGGCGCGGCGAGACGGATTTCCCGTCTAGCCAAGCGGACTTATCTATGCTATAATAGCATCGGTAAGTACATCCGGCGGGAACAGCGTCTCCGCCGGATATGAAGCGGATCTACAATGTATGGGAGGTCAACATGAAGTCCAAATACGAATCACCGCTCTCCAGCCGCTACGCGAGCGACGAGATGCTCTATCTCTTCTCTCCGGACTGCAAGTTCCGGACGTGGAGGCGGCTGTGGGTAGCGCTTGCGCGCGCGGAGCACAGACTCGGCCTGCCGGTAACCGAGGAGCAGATAGCGGAGCTCGAGGCGCACGTCGAGGATATAAACTACGACTCGGCGGACGAGTGGGAGCGCAAGCTCCGCCACGACGTCATGGCGCACATCCACGCCTACGGCGAGCTCTGCCCGAATGCGATGCCGATAATCCACCTCGGCGCGACCAGCTGTTACGTCACCGACAACACGGATATAATCATCATGCGCTCCGCGCTCGAGCTTGTCGCGTCCAAGCTGCTGATGGCGATATCCCGCCTTGCGGACTTCGCGGAGAAGTACGCCGATATGCCGACGCTGGGATTCACGCATTTCCAGCCGGCGCAGCTCGTCACCGTCGGCAAGCGCGCGACGCTGTGGATACGCGACCTCATGGCGGACTTCGAGGAGGTAGAGTACCGCATCTCCACGCTCAAGCTCCTCGGCTCGAAGGGTACGACCGGCACGCAGGCGAGCTTCCTCGAGCTCTTCGAGGGCGACCATGAAAAGTGCAAGGAGCTCGAACGTCTCATAGCGGAGGAGATGGGCTTTGCAAAGTGCGAGCCTGTGAGCGGCCAGACCTACTCCCGCAAGACCGACGCCTTCGTCCTCGCGACGCTTGCGGGGATAGCCGAGAGCGCCTCCAAGTTTGCGACAGACGTGCGCCTCCTCAGCCACCTCAAGGAGGTCGAGGAGCCGTTCGAGACAAAGCAGGTCGGCTCGTCCGCCATGCCCTATAAGCGCAACCCGATGCGCTGCGAGCGTATATGCGCGCTCGCACGCTACGTCATAGCTGACGCGCAGAACCCCGCCTTCACCGCCGCTACTCAGTGGTTCGAGCGGACGCTGGACGACTCCGCGAACAAGCGCATCTCCACGGGCGAGGCGTTCCTTGCCGTGGACGCGATACTCGGCATAATCATAAACGTCGCGGGCGGGCTCACCGTCCACCCGAAGGTGATAGAGAAGCACGTCGCGGAGGAGCTGCCGTTCATGGCGAGCGAAAACATCCTCATGGACGCGGTGAAGGCCGGCGGCGACCGTCAGGAGCTGCACGAGCGCATCCGCGAGCACTCCCTCGGCGCGGGCTACGCCGTCAAGGAGGAGGGAAAGCCGAACGACCTCATCGAGCGCATCGCGGCCGACCAGGCGTTCGGGCTCAGCCTTGACGAGCTGAAGGCAGGTCTCGACCCGAGAAGGTATGTGGGACGCAGCCCCGAGCAGGTGAAGGAATACCTTGCGGGAGAGGTGCGCCCGCTCCTCGAGAAGAACAAAGCCCGCCTCCCGAAGTCGGAAAGCGAATTAAAAGTCTAAAAAACAAAGCGGGCGGTCAGAAGACCGCCCGCGAAAGTGCGGAATCTATTCGTGAGCCTCGAGCGACGCCGCATGGGCGCAGTAGTCTTTCATGCAGCACGCGGCGCAGCTCGGGCGGCGCGCGACGCAGACCGCACGCCCATGGAGCACGAGGCGGTGGCAGAACGCGCCCGCCTCGTCCGGCGGAAGTATCTCGCGGAGCTGCACCTCGACCTTTGCGGGATCCTTCCCCTCGGTGAGGCCGAGCAGGTTCGTTATGCGGATGCAGTGCGTGTCGCAGACATAGCTCGGCTTGCCGAAGATGTCTCCGAGGACGAGGTTTGCGGTCTTGCGGCCGACGCCGGGTATCTTCAGAAGCTCCTCCATCGTGTCCGGGACCTTCCCGCCGTAGTCGTCGAGCAGAACACGCGCCGCGGCCTTGAGGTCGCGGGCCTTCATGCGGAAGAAGCCGGTAGGGCGGAGGTCGTTTTCAAGCTCGGGGATGTCCGCCGCGGCAAATGCCTCGAGCGACGGGTACTTCTTGTATAGAGTCTTTGTGACGATATTCACGCGCGCGTCGGTACACTGCGCCGCGAGGCGCGTTGAGAACAGCAGCTCGTAGTCCTTTTCGTAGTCTATAGTGCATATCGCGTCGGGATATTCGAGCTTCAGCGCGTCTATGCAGCGCTGCGCCCGTTCTTTTTTATCAAGCATACGAAAGCCCCCTTTTTCGACGATTTTAGCACAAAACGCCCGCGTTTGCAAGTGCCGCGCGGCGAGTGACGATATGCGCCGTCCCCGGCGGGAGGGGACGGAGCGCCCACCTTCCCGCGACCCGGTTTTGAAAGGAAGTGGCCGAGATGGCTTCGATGATGGAAAATGTGCTCGGATTTGTTTCGGAGGCCGACCCGGAGGTCGGCGCGGCGATATCCAAGGAGCTCATGCGCCAGCGCAGGAACATTGAGCTCATAGCTTCGGAGAATATCGTGAGCGAGGCGGTGATGATGGCCGCGGCAAACGTAATGACGAACAAGTACGCCGAGGGCCTGCCGAAAAAGCGCTATTACGGCGGCTGCGAGTATATCGACGAGCTCGAGAGCCTCGCGCGGAAGCGCGCCTGTAAGCTCTTCGGGGCGGACCATGCTAACGTCCAGCCCCACTCCGGCGCGCAGGCGAACACCGCCGTCTATTACGCATTCTGCGAGCCGGGGGACACCGTCCTCGGCATGAGCCTTGCGCACGGCGGACACCTGTCGCACGGCAGCCCCGCTAACATTTCGGGGAAGTACTTCAACGTCGTCCCCTACGGCATCGACCCGGAGACGCACAGAATAAACTACGACGAGGTGCGCCGCCTCGCCCTCGAGCACCGTCCGAAGATGATTATTGCCGGCGCGAGCGCCTATCCGAGAACGATAGACTTCGAGCGCTTTGCGGAGATTGCGCACGAGGCGGGCGCGATACTCATGGTGGACATGGCGCACATCGCGGGCCTCGTCGCGGCGGGGGAACACCCGAACCCCGTGCCGTATGCCGACGTCGTCACGACCACGACGCATAAGACTCTGCGCGGCCCGCGCGGAGGGCTCATCCTCTGCAAGAAGGAGCACGCGAAGGCGATAGACAAGGCAGTGTTCCCGGGCACGCAGGGCGGGCCGCTCGAGCATATCATAGCGGCAAAGGCGGTCTGTTTCGGCGAGGCGATGAAGCCCGAGTTTAAGGAGTATCAGCATGCCGTCGTGAGGAATGCGGCGGCGCTCGCAAACGCTCTCCTCGCGCGCGGATTCGACCTTGTCACCGGCGGCACCGACAACCATCTCATGCTCGTCGACCTCAGGCGCTTCGGCGTCACCGGCAAGGAGATGGAGCGCCGCCTCGACGAGATGCACATCACGGTCAACAAGAACGCCATTCCGGACGACCCGGAGAGCCCGTTCGTGACAAGCGGCATACGCGTCGGAACGCCCGCCGTCACGACGCGCGGCTTCGACGAGGCGGACATGGAGAAGATAGCGGAGCTCATGCGCCTTGCCGCGACGAACTATCCGAACTGTGCGGACGCCGTCCGCGCTGAGGTGGCGGAGCTCTGCGGGAAACACCCCGTTTACTGATTTCGGGAT
The DNA here is from genome assembly GCA_947630675.1 of uncultured Clostridia bacterium. Lineage (GTDB taxonomy): Bacteria > Bacillota > Clostridia > Oscillospirales > JAAYOS01 > CANRIN01. The sequence goes on from CANRIN010000078.1 coordinate 5,377, forward strand.
ACCACGGGAAAGAGAAGTGATGAAGGATGTATCAGCCGCTTGCGGACAGGATCCGTCCGACGACGCTCGATGAAGTATTTGGGCAGAAGCACATCCTCGGACAGGACGGTCTGCTCCGCAGGATAGTGAAGAGCGGGAAAATACCTAATATGATCTTCTACGGCCCGTCCGGGTCGGGCAAGACGACCGTCGCGAACATAATCGCGCGGGAGACCGACCGCGAGCTGCGCCGCCTGAACGCCACGAGCGCGTCGCTCCAGGACATAAAGGACCTCATAGCCGACCTCGACACATTCCTCGCGCCGAACGGCATCCTGCTCTATCTCGACGAGATACAGTATTTCAACAAGCGCCAGCAGCAGTCGCTGCTTGAGTTCATAGAGAACGGAAAGATAACGCTCATAGCCTCCACCACCGAGAACCCGTACTTCTACATCTACAACGCCGTCCTCAGCCGCTCGACCGTCTTCGAGTTCAAGGAGCTTACATTCGATGATATGCTCGAGGCCGTCCGGCGCGCGGAGAGGCTTGCGCGGGAGACCTTCGGCGAGGCGGAGATAGAGGACGGCGTCCTCGAACACATAGCGTCCTCGTCGGGGGGAGACGTCCGCAAGGCCGTGAACTCCCTCGAGCTGCTCTTCACCGCCGCCGTAAAGACGGAGGACGGGATGCTGCATATCTCGCTTGCGGATGCGGAGCTCGTCTCGCAGAAGAGCGCCATGCACCACGACCGGGACGGCGACGGGCACTACGACGCGGTGTCGGCGCTGATGAAGTCGCTCCGCGGCTCCGACCCGGACGCGGCGCTCCATTACCTCGCGCGCCTGCTCGCCGCGGGCGACCTCGCGGGCGCGTGCCGCAGGATACTCTGCTCCGCGTCGGAGGACATAGGGCTTGCGTATCCGCAGGCGGTGTCGATAGTCAAGAGCTGCGTGGACAGTGCCCTGCAGCTCGGGCTTCCGGAGGCGCAGCTTCCGCTCGCGGAGGCGGTGATACTCCTCGCGACCGCGCCGAAGTCAAACTCCGTGGTGGCGGCGATAGACGCCGCCATGGCGGATGTCCGCGCGGGGAAGGCTGGACCCGTCCCGCGCGAGCTGCAGAACGTCCATGCGGACGGTACGGGCTTCGAGCGCGAGCAGGGATACAAGTACCCGCACGACTTCCCGGGTCACTGGGTCATGCAGCAGTATCTTCCGGATAATCTCGTCGGGACGACATATTACCGCTTCGGCGACAACAAGAATGAACAGGCGGCCGCCGCATACTGGGAGAAGATCAAGGGTGAGCGCTGACAGTTATAAATAATCGGTTAAAATGTTTATGCAGAGCTTGACTAATCATACTGCTTTCGTGTAGAATAGACAGGTATAAAAGGGAAGGAGTGGTTCCGGATGGAATTGAAATACAAGCGCGTGCTCCTCAAGGTCTCCGGCGAGGCGCTCGCGGGCAGCAGACACTTCGGCCTCGATATCGACGTGATTCGTTCGGTGTGCTCGGTCATAAAGAAGTGTGTGGACGCGGGTGCTGAGATCGGCGTCGTCGTCGGCGGGGGAAACTTCTGGCGCGGCGTAAAGGACGGCGGAGGAAAGATAGAGCGTACCCGCGCCGACCACATGGGGATGCTCGCGACCTCTATAAACGCGCTCGCCCTTGCCGACGCGCTCGAAAAGATGGGAGTGGACGTCCGCGTTCAGACCGCCATCGAGATGCGCGCCATAGCGGAGCCGTATGTGCGCCTGCGCGCCTGCCGCCATCTCGAGAAGGGCAGGGTCGTCATCTTCGGATGCGGCACCGGCAATCCGTACTTCTCCACCGACACGGCGGCCATACTCCGCGCGGCGGAGATAGACGCGGACATAGTCCTGCTCGCGAAGAATGTGGACGGCGTGTATGACTCCGACCCCGCGAAGAATCCGGACGCGCACCGCTACGAGGAACTGAGCTATGACGAGATGCTCCAGAAGCACCTCCTCGCGATGGACCTCACCGCGACCTCGCTCTCGATGGACAACAGCATACCCGTCCTTCTCTTCGCGCTCTCCGACCCGGAGAACATCTACCGCGCCCTTATGGGCGAGAAGGTCGGCACCCTCGTCACCGGCAGCATAGACTGAAAAGCAAATCAGAGCTTTGATTTAAAAAATAAGAAAGGGGACTATAAAAATGGCAGCAGATCAGGTTTATCAGGACAGAATGGATAAGAGCATCAAGGCGTTTTCGGACAACCTCGGAAGCGTCCGCGCGGGGCGTGCGAACCCCTCCGTGCTCGACAGGATAACGATAGATTACTACGGGACGGCTACCCCGCTCCAGCAGGTCGGCACGATCTCCACGCCCGACCCGCGCACCCTTATGATACAGCCGTGGGACGCCTCGATACTCAAGAAGATCGAGAAGGCCATACAGACAAGCGACCTCGGCATCAACCCGCAGAACGACGGCAAGGTGATACGCCTCGCGTTCCCGCAGCTCACCGAGGAACGCCGCAAGGAGCTCACGAAGCTCGTCCGCAAGTACGCGGAGGAGGCGAAGGTCGCTATCCGCAACATCCGCCGCGACGCCATGGACGACCACAAGAA
>CANRIN010000079.1 GCA_947630675.1 uncultured Clostridia bacterium
GGCGCTCGCTCAGAACAATACGAGCCACATCGAAACGCGGACGGTGGAGATAGCGGAAAACAATATCCACTTCGCATACAGCCCGGCGGATCCGGCTGTTCCGGTCGGCTCCAGCCTTATCATCAGCGGATTGATAATAAATTACGGCGCATCGTCGCGGCACACGGCTGAAGTGCGCATCGCCTACGCCGAGTCGCTCACTCCGGACACGGTTTCGGTCTATATTGACGGAGACGGCAGAGTGGTCGTCAGCGGACTTGCGATCGGAACGGCGGAGGTGCGGGTCGGCTTTGACGGAGACGGCGGCGCGTACTGCTTCAACATACCGGTGAAGGTCACCGGCTTCAGCGCGGATATGTTCAGCGTTGACACCTCGAGCGAGGTCTACAACGGTTCCGCGCATAAGAAGACAGTCGAGTCCTCACTGGTGTACGGCACGGACTACACGGTGTCGTACCGCGACAACGTCAATGCGGGCGTCGCGACGGTCGTGATAACCGGCACGGGCAGCTACGAGGGAACGCTCGAATACAACTTCGTCATCGAGAAGGCGGAGAGGACTCTTTCGCCGACGCTCTCGAACAACATCGACATAGGCGACAAGTCCACCGCGAGGATACGCCTGTACGACAGCGGGTCGGAGGACGGTGCGACCTACTCCTACGCAACATCGGACAAAAGGATAGCAAGGGTCAACTACCGCGGCAGGGTGACCGGAATGACTCCGGGTTATGCCACTATCACTGTGACCGCAAACGAGACGGAAAATTACAAGGCGGCAACGGCCACTATCGAGGTCACGGTGAAGAGAGGCGGCAGGATAGACTCCTCGAGCAGCACGTTTACCGATGTTATCCCCGGCATGTTCTACGAGACGCCGGTGGCGTGGGCCGTGAGAGAGGCAGTGACGACCGGCGCGACCGCGACGGAGTTCTTCCCGAACAACACCTGCTCGCAGGCACAGATTCTCACTTTCCTCTACCGTGCGATGGACGAGCCGGCGGTGACCATATCGAACCCCTACTCCCGCCAGCTGTTTGACGACACTTACTACTATGACACTATGCTGTGGGCCTATCAGGAGGGCATCGTGACCGACAGGACGCTCGACCCGAACGCTCCGTGCACAAGAAGCGACGTTGTGACCTACCTCTGGCGGCTCGCGGGCTCGCAGACCTCCGGCACGCAGAGCTTCGTCGATGTCCCGGCGGGGTCGTCATACGCCAGGGCAGTCTCGTGGGCAGTGGCGAACGGCATCACGAACGGCAAGACCGACACGACCTTCGCGCCGAACGAGACCTGCACACGCGGGCAGATAGTGACCTTCCTCTACCGCTACTTCGTAGAGAGCCTGAACGGCTGAGAGAAGCGGACAGGACAGATTTAGGGACAAAAGAAGACGGACTGCGGCGGGCGCTTTTGCGCCCGCCGTTCTGTCACAAAAAATTTTTTGAAATTTTGCAAAATTTTTGTCCTCAAAACGTCTCCTTCGGACATATACAGTCAGAATACCGGAAACGCCGGGAGAAGGAGGTAATCGGAATGAAAAAGAAGATACTGTTCGCGGCAGTGACGATATTGGTATTTGCCGCGCTTGCGACGGCGGAGATACTCGTGCTTCGGGCGCGGGTGGACCCGAATCCGGACTTCGGCATGGTGCGCGACGTGTACACCTTCACCCATCCGAAGACGCTGATAACGGACTGCGAGGGGGACGTAGACATTCTCCGGGCGGACAGCATAGAATGGGACTATATGAGCTCTACGGACGACGAGGCGAAGGTGAACTTCACGATGTCAAAGGATATAGCTTTTACATCGGTGCTCTACAGGAACGGGGAAGCGGTGGGTGAGGAGGACAGCTATCCCAAGAAACACATAGAGCGCCTCGAGGACGGCGAGTGGGTCGAGTACGGTGAGCTCGGGGTCCAGTATTACAGTACTTTGATGTTCGGTGAGCCTCCTTATGCACGCCTGTACGTCGGAGAAGCTCAGTGGGAGTCGGCGCATATTTACGGCATACCCGCAAGCGACCCGGGGACTTACCGCGTCACACTGTACTTCCGGGAGTCGGTGACCACGGAGTATTACGAGTACACCACCGGCGACGAGCTGTACCACATCACGTTTACGCTTACCGTTCCCGAGGCGACGGAGAAACGGTTCGACGTGATCTCGGCCTACATAGGGTCCAGACCGGAATATATTGTCGGGATGCGTATTGTCCTGCGAAGGAACGACGGCACCGGAATATACCTCGACGGTACGAGGATCACTCTCGAGATGCTGAAGGGCGGCGAGTGGCAGGATGTGAGCGACCGCGTGAAAAGGTTGGAGGAAACGGCAGACTACCGGTACGCGACCGGTACGACGGAGGGAAATAAGTATTCTTGCCTGGTGAGCATCCTGTACGATGCTCAGCAAATGATGGAAACCGAGTACCCGTACCGCCTCAAGCTGGAGTTCTGCGAGAACGAGGACGGAACAGGAGAGAGGTTCTTCCTCACGCTGAATCTGCAATTCACATACTGACCGCACATTCGCATAGCGGGGAAGCCCCGCAGGAATCTGCGGGGCGAGACCCCGCGTCCCTGGTAGAGCAGAGCTCTACCGACACCTTCGCGGGGGCTGCGCCCCCGCACCCTGCGCTACTTTTTGCTTGTGCAAAAAGTAGCCAAAAACACACATAGGGGAGAAAACCAAGTTTTCTCCCCTATGTACCCCTCTTTCTACATATTGAGTCGCTACCACGCCACAAATAGCGGAGAAGCTGGCAGTAGCTTCCCCGCTTATACTTTCGCATAGAACCGAAAGTTTAGTTTTCTTGGGATACGCTCTGCATTACGCCTATAGTCGGAGCGTTGAACCGGATTTTTTGACTCTACTACGCAGGAATCGTTCGATGTTGTCGTGGTGTGGGTTTGTCATACGCTGGCAGTTCTGGTTGTGGGTCTTAAGTCAGAGGTGAGGGATTATTAAGGGAGAGGGCACAGCCCTCTCCCTTAAGCGCGTTTTTGGTTACTTTTTGCGCGAGCAAAAAGTAACGCAGGGGCGCGGGGCGGCACAGCCCCGCGAAGGTAGTGGTGAGGCTCTGCCTCACTTCAGGACGCGGGGCCCGCCCCGCGGATACCCGCGGGGTCTGCCCCGCTATACGGAGTGGGGCGGCACAGCCCCGCGAAGGTGCCGGTAGAGCTCCGCTCTACCAAGGACGCGGGGGCTCGCCCCGCAAATGCTTGCGGGGCTTCCCCGCTGGATGGATGTGGGCTCTGCCTCACTTAGGGACGCGGGGCTCGCCCCGCAAATGCTTGCGGGGCTTCCCCGTTGGATGGGTGTGGGCTCTGCCTCACTTCAGGACGCGGGGGTCGCCCCGCAGATACCTGCGGGGCTTCCCCGCTATATGGGAGTGGGACGGCACAGCCCCGCATGGCGCGGGTCTGTTCAGATGCGGAACGCGCGGCGGTACGCTCCGGGCGTCATGCCGTGCTGCTGCTTGAAGAGCTTGATGAAGCTTGCGGCGTTTTCGTAGCCCACCATGAGACCGATGCTTTCCACGCTCTCCGCGCTCGACGCGAGCAGCGCTTCGGCGCGGCGCATCCGCACGTCGCGGAGCAGCTGCGTGAAGGTGCGCCCGGTGAGAGAGCGTATCAGGCGGGAACAGTGCGCGAGGCTGTACCCGAAGCGGCGCGCGGTCTCGCCGAGAGTCACGGACTTGTACCTGTCGTTGATGTAGCTCACTATGTCGAGCGCGGTCCCGTTCCGAGCGACGCTCGGATATGTGACGGCGGAGCCGCCGTACTTGCGGACGAGCTTCACAAACAGCAGCCCCATCGTGTTGTTCAGCACGCGGGAGGTGTATTCGTCCTCCGCGACGACCTCTGCATACATCGACAGAAGCAGTTCAATGAGCTCGCGGTCGTCGAGCAGGAAGGTCAGATGGGATACTTTGGGGCGCGTATATAGGTTATCGAGGAAAAAGTCGGATAGGATGTTCCTGCTGCGGATGAGGTTGAAGAAAATATCGTCGAAGGTGCTGCGCTGTATCATGTAGAGAAGAACGATGCTGTCATCCCGAATTTCGACGCTGTGCTCCACCCCGGTCGCGACAAAGCACAGCGAGCCCTCGGGCAGCACCGTCTCCGAGCCGTCTATACTGTGCAGGCACTCTCCGGAGAGAACGAAAACTATCTCAAAATACTCGTGGCGGTGCGGAAAAGCGGGCATGAAACGATCGTGGCGGCGCACCCAGATGTTCCTTCCGCGCTCTTCGCTGAAGAAGAGATATTCGGGGAGGATCGACCGGTCCTTGGGAAAGAGCTCGGGACAGATGAGGTGCCGGCGTATTATATCGTCGACCGACTGGCGCGCAAGAAAGCTCTGCAGGCGGTCGGGCGAGGAGCGCGCATCGCGGTACTCCTTGTAAAACAGGTCGTTTGCGCTGTATTCGCGCAGCTGTGAGACAAGCTCCCGATAATTTTCCATACATACGCCTCCCGCCGCACGGTGTGTCTCTGTTATCAATTATATCAAAATCGGATAATTAAATCAATCAAATTTGCTGATTGTTTTCGGGATGATCGGAGCGTTATACTATTGTTGTCAAATAATATACTTGGCCGCTGTTGCGGCCTTTTGAAAAAACGATGCAGGGAGGAAACAAAATGAGCAGGGTACCGTATTTCAAGGCGACGGAGATAGGCGAGCGCGCGTGGCAGATAGAGTACAACTTCACCGACAGGGAGCACGTCTACTGCTACCTCGTGGAGGGGAGCGAGACCGCGCTTGTCATAGACACCATGTACGGCTACGGCAATCTCCGCGAGTTCTGCGAGACGCTTACCTCGAAGCCGCTGAAGCTCGCGAACACGCACTTCCACTTTGACCACACGGCGGGGAACTTTGACTTCGACTGCTGCTATATGCACCATCTGGACATACCCTACTTCTACGACTCGCGTACCAGCACCCCGGCGGAGATGCTTGAGCGCGCCCGCGAGGAGGCCTTCGACGAGTACAAGGACGCCATGGAGGCGGGCGACTTCTGCGCCGCGCACGATATGAAGGTCTACCCGCTCTACGACGGGGACGAGCTCGACCTTGGGGACAGAAAGATAACCGTCGTAGATGTGGGCGGCCACTCCCCGGGCAGCGTCGTGTTCGTCGACCCGAAGCTCCGCATAGCGTTTTCGGGCGACGCCTGCAACGGCAATACCCTCCTTGGCTTCGGAAACGCCCTGCCGATAGAGACCTATCTGAAGAATCTCCTGCACTTCAAGCACTATCAGCCGCAGTTTGATATCATGTACGGCGGCCATCAGGTGCTCCCGCCGGTGACGATAGACGAGGGCATCGAGCTCTGCGGGAAAATACTCGCCGGCACGGACGACCATGAGGAGCGTCCCGGCATGTTCGGCATACCCACCGTATACGGCGCAAAGCACGCGGACAGCGGCTTCGGCCGTGCGGACGGAAAGAATTTCAACATCAGCTACGACCCGAAGCGCCTTCTTGAGGGCGGGAAAGAGCCGAGAGTCATCGACTTCAAGCCCGCGGCGATGTTCTGAGCGCCGCTCACTAAGAAGCGATGCAGCCACATACATAAGAAATCGTGCCTTCGGCACGAAAAAATAAGAAAGGAAGATGGAAATGAGCAAGAAAATTCTGGCACTGTTCCTGGTCCTTACGCTTACACTGTCGCTTTCCGGCGCCGCCTTCGCTGCGGCGGACGGAAGCGGTGCGCCGGCCGCACCGGAGATCCCGTACACCGAGATGAATGTCGAGTGCAAGAGCGGGGATCTCACCCTGCGCGGCGTGCTGACCCTGCCCCTCGGCTACACTGAGGGCGATAAGGTACCGATAGTCATCCTCTCCCACGGCTTCATGAGCGGCATATTCGAGTTCGCGTTTGCACCGTTCTCCCTTGCCTACGCTCTTGCAGACGCCGGTTACGCGAGCGTCCGCTTCTTCTTCGGCGGCACTCCGGAGAGCGACGGAGAATTCAAGGATATGACGATAGCCTCCGAGGTGGCCGACCTCAACGCCATCATCGACTATGTGAAGACCCTCGACTGCGTCGACACAGACAACATATTCCTCCAGGGCAACAGCTTCGGCGGCGTTGTCACCGCCCTTACCGCGCCCGGCCGTGCGGACGACATCAACGCCGTCTGCCTGTGGTTCCCGGCGATGAGCATGTGCGACGACGCGCGCGGCGGCCACGTTCAGGACGTCGAGTTCGACGTTGACAACGTACCCGAGACTCTGGACGTCCGCGGCTGGACCGTCGGCAAGGGCCTCATCGAGGAGGAGCTCGCGCTCGATCCCTACGCTCCCGCCGCAGAGTACACCGGAGACGTGCTGATACTCCACGGCGCTGCGGATAACCTTGTCCCGATAGCCTCCTCCGAGAAGCTCGCCGATATGTACGAGAACGCTGTGCTCATCCCGATAGAGGGCGGCGGACACGGCTTCTACGACCCGGACACCAATGCTGCGGCATCCGGAGCGATGATAGAGTTCCTGGATGCACACCTCAAGGGCGAGGCGGCCGAGCCCTCGGAGACTCCGACAGCCGCTCCGACCGCCGCTCCGACCGAAGTGCCGACGTCCGCTCCGACCACGGCTCCCACGGACGCCGTGACCGAGCCCGCCGGACCGACGGAGGAGGTGCCGAAGACCGGCGGTCCGTCGAACGCCGGCCTGCTCGCCGCCATACTTGTCGTATCACTCTGCGGAGCCGCTGCGACCGCTGTGAGCTTCAGGCGGAGCAGGAACGAACACTGAGACAACCCCTTCCCGAGCGGAAGCTCTGCACAGAGCGCCCCGGAACCTTTCAGGGTTCCGGGGCGCTCTTATGTGCGCCGCGGTTCGCGGCGCTCGGGGAGAGAAAGAAAGTCTTGACACTGCGGCAAATGCCGGATAAACTGGTAATACGGGGCTGCGGTCTACGGCGGCCATCAATGAAAATGATATTCGGAGGGGTTTCGGATGAAGCACATCGTTGCCATAAACGCGAGCCCGCGCACGGGCTGGAACACGTCCATACTTGTCCGCGAGGCTGCCCGCGGCGCGGAGAGCGCGGGTGCGGAGGTAGAGGTAATAGACCTGTACAGGCTTGAGAAGTTCACCGGATGCGTGTCCTGCTTCGGCTGCAAGCTGCCGGAGCACATGGGAGAGTGCGTCTGCCGAGACGGCCTTCAGCCGGTGCTCGAGAAGATAAGCCGCGCGGACGGGCTCATCGCCGGCACGCCGAACTACCTCGGCGACGTGACTGCGGGCTTCCGCGCGCTCTTCGAGCGGCTGATATTCCGGTCGCTCACATACAACAGGGAGCGTCCGAACTGCAACGGCCACAGGATACCGGTGCTGTTTATCATGACTAGCAACGCGCCCGAGGAGAGCTACGCTAAGGGCAGCTACGCCGATATGATAGCGAGGTACAAAGGCTCGCTCGACAGCTTCGTCGGCGAGACAAGGGTGATGATCTCGGGCAACACCCTCCAGGTGAACGACTACAGCCGCTACAACTGGACGATGTTCGACCCGGAGGCAAAGAAGCTCCGCCGCGAGACCGTCTTTCCGGCGGAGAAGGAGAAGGCTTTCGCGCTCGGGGCGGAGATGGCGGAAAATCCGTGGGAGAAGTGACATCCGGCGAACGGATACCGCCGCGCGGGGCACTATCCGGCGCGGACAATGAGGAAAGCGGGGAGAACGTATGCAGAATGCCATGATAATCTTCCGGCAGCTTGTGATAATGTTTATCTACATAGCGGTCGGGTTTGTACTGTTCAAGACGAAGATAGTGTCCAAGGAGGGCAGCAAGGCGCTGGCCTCGGTGATGCTGTATCTTATCATCCCGTG
>CANRIN010000080.1 GCA_947630675.1 uncultured Clostridia bacterium
CTATACGGGACGACGAGGCGATAGCGGAACTCACCGACATGCTCGCCGACGAGGGCCGCAGACGCTTTGCATTCATCGGCCCCGGCAGCCGCCGCAACTACACTATCCACTATGCCGAGGCTCGCGAGGAAGGTCTTCGCCGCGCGCTGCGAAAGCGCGGGATCCCGCTCGACGAACGATTTGTAGTCCGCTACCCCACCCCCGGCAGCAGCTTTGAAGCGGCTGAGAAGACTGCGGACGAATGGCTCGCCCTGCCCGCAGAGGAGCGTCCGGACGCGATCATCTGCGCCTCCGACACGATAGCCCTCGCCTGTATGAACCGTCTGATACGCGGCGGAATGAGCATCCCGCGCGACGCCGCGATAACCGGCTTTGACAACCGCCGCGCCGTCTACGCCAACCCGAAGCTCACCACCGTCGACCAGCCGTTCTTTGAGATGGGCGCCGAGTGTGTGCGCATGCTCGTCAAGATCATGAGCGGCAAGGAGCTTGAGGAAAAGCGGATATTCCTCGACCACAAGATAATCGTGCGCGGCTCCACCGACCCGACGCTGGAGTAATTGTTCGCGGCGGATCACCGCTGACTTTGCGGCAATTCGCGCTCGCTGTGATTTTTTTCGTAAATAGAAGCGCCCCGAAACGGATGTTTCGGGGCGCTTTTTGTGTTGACGTATCGGGTTGGCGAGAGCGCTTTACTTTCCGCAGATGATACTTTCCGCTACTCTCATCCCGTCCACGGCGGCGCTGATGATGCCGCCGGCGTAGCCGCAGCCCTCGCCGCAGGGATAGAGGCCGCGCACGTTCGAGACACAGTTCTCATCCCGAAGTATCCGCACGGGCGAGCTTGAGCGGCTCTCGACGCCGATGAGCAGCGCGTCCGCCGTGTCAAACCCCCGGAGCTTCCGTCCGAATATGCGGATCCCGTCGCGGAGCGAATCAGTGACGTAGCCCGGCAGCACCTCCCGCAGGTCGCACGCCGTGACGCCGGGACGGTATGTGGAACCGAGGCTTCCCGAGGACGCCCGGCCTCCGAGCAGGTCGCCCACACGCTCCGCCGGGGCGCGGTAGTCCGAGCCTCCGGCGCGGAACGCCGCGCGCTCGAGACGGCGCTGAAGCTCCACCCCCGCGAGGACGCCTCCATCCGTGCCGAAGTCCTCCGCGCCGATCCCCACGAGGAGCGCGGAGTTTGCAAACTCCCCGTCCCGCGCGTGGAGACTCATCCCATTAGTGACTACGCGGCCCTCTTCGCTCGCAGCCGCGACGACCTGTCCACCGGGACACATACAGAAGGTGTATACGCCGCGCCCGCTTTCGAGGTGCGCCGCGAGCTTGTACTCCGCCGGCGGCAGCGTCCCACGCGTGCGCCCGTACTGAGCCATGTCTATGAGCTCCTGCCGGTGCTCTATCCTCACGCCTACCGAGAAAGCTTTTTTCTCCATTGCGACGCCGCTGTCACGGAGCATCGCGAAGGTGTCCCGCGCGCTGTGACCTATCGCGAGAACGACGGCGTCTGTAGGAAGGTCATACTCCCCGTGCGCCGACAGGACACGGAGGCTCTTCAGCGCTCCGTCCGGCGCGTCCAAGCCCGCCGCCTTCTCCCCGAAGCGGAACTCACCGCCCATCCGCTCTATTGCAGCGCGGATGTTCTTCACGACGCCGCGGAGCAGGTCGGTCCCGATGTGCGGGTGCGCGAGGTACCCTATCTCCTCCGGCGCTCCCGCTTCAATAAACGCGTCGAGCACCGAGCGGATACGCGGGTCCTTCGTGCCGGTGGTGAGTTTACCGTCAGAAAAGGTCCCGGCTCCGCCCTCTCCAAACTGCACGTTGCACTCCGGGTCGAGCGCGCCGCCGGACCAGAAGCTCGCCACCTTGCGGACGCGCTCGTCCACCGTCCGGCCGCGCTCGAGGACTATCGGACATAGCCCCGCGCGCGCAAGCTGGAGCGCCGCGAACAGTCCCGCGGGGCCGCTGCCCACGACCGTCGGACGGGCCGCGCCGTCTCCCCGGCGTCTGTTCTTCGCCGCTTGCAGTAAAGCTGTTGAGCTTGACAACATCTTCTCCGCCGGAGCGGGGGCCTCGTCCACCGCGACACTGTAGACCCAGAAGATATTCTTTTTCCGCGCGTCGAGCGACTTTCTGAGTATCCTCACTCTCTGTGTAAAGCTTTCCGGCTTCACTCCGACTCTGCGGGCGAGTGCCGCAAGCAGCTCCTCGGGTGTGTGCTCCGCCGGAAGCTTTATCTCGTTTATCCTCATTTCCCGGCCGCCTCCAACGTGTGCGCTGCGGCATGTCCCGCCGCGACGCCGGTCGCCCACGCCCAGTGCAGGTTGTACCCGCCGCAGTCCCCGTGGATGTCAAGCAGCTCTCCCGCCGCGTAAAGGCGCGGGTGCAGGCGGCTCTCCATCGTCACCGGGTCAAACTGTGCGGCGCGGACGCCTCCTGCCGTGACCTGCGCGTTCTCCCAGCCCATCCTGCCGGACACCCTGAACTCCAACCGCTTCAGCGCCGACGCAATGCGTTCTAGCGTACCGCGGTCGAAGGAGGACACCGGCCTCGACAGCTTCTCTATCCCTGCGGCGCGGAGTACGAGGTTGCCGAGGCGCTTTTGCAGCATCCCCGCAAAGAAGTCCTCCACCGAACTTGTAAAGAAGATATCTTTACGTTCTGTAAGCTCGTCAAGCAGCTCGCCATTACCGGTATCCGGGCAGAAGTCAAGCGTCACCGTGTCGCACTCCTCCCGTGCCGTTATCTGAAATATCGGTATGCCGGAAAGTCCGTACTCGGTAAAAAGCACCTCGCCCCGCTCGCTGTGTATTAAATTTCCCCCGGAGAAGGCGTTTACCTCCGCTCGGACGCGCACGCCCTTTAGCGCCGCGACCGACGGCCGCGCGACCTTGAGCTGCACGAGCGCCGGAAGCAGCCGCGTCACCTCATACCCCAGGCCGCGAAGGAGCTCGATGCCGCTCCCGTCCGAGCCAAGCGACGGTGCGGCGCGTCCGCCCGCCGCGACTATCACGGCGTCCGCCGTGACAGCGGCTCCGCTTTCCGAGAGTATCCGCCACGTCCCGCCGGCCGTCTTCGGCGGCACGAGCGCCGCTGCTTTGAAGTCCGTCACCGTTTCCGCACCGGATGCGGCGGCGCGGAGCGCGTCGAGCAGGCCCGCCGCACTTTCGCTCATTGGATATACCCTGCCGTCCTCAACGTATTCCGGTACGCCGACAGAGCGGAAGAACCTCACGGCGTCCTCCGTCCCGAAATGCGAGATCACCCGCTCGGCAAAGCGGGTGTCCCCATGGTAGTGTCCGACGGATATGTCGGTATTTGTGAAGTTGCAGCGTCCGTTGCCGGTGGAGAGCAGCTTCTTCCCCACCCTGGGAAGGCGCTCGACTATTACCGTGCGCACGCGCCCCTCCGATGTGCGGAGGGCGCTCACTGCGGCCGCCAGACCTGCTGCTCCTCCGCCGAGTATCGCCAGCGTCTTCAACTTTTCTTCTCCTCCTCGGCGGGCGGCGCGGATATGACCACACGGCCCTCCGAATACTCGAGGCGCACCTTGTTGCCGGTGACGCCCAACCGGTCAAGCAGCTCACGCGGTATCTGCACGCGTCCCGCGCGGTCGAGCACCGCAAATTCTTCCTGCGTCTCTCCGCCCTCCTCCGCGAGGCTTGCAACGTCGCTGAGGTCGCGCTTAACTATAAACTCGCTTGCGGTCTTGCCGTCGCGTATGGCGACGACCCGCTCGACCTTCTTTGCGAGCATCCTGTCATGGGTGACTATCACTATCGTCGTACCGAGCTCGCGGTTGAGCTCACGGAACACGTCGAGGATATAGCTTGCCGTCGTCGCGTCGACCGAGCCGGTGGGCTCGTCCGCAAGCAGCAGCTTTGGGTTGTTCGCGAGCGCAAGGGCTATCGCGACCCTCTGCTGCTCGCCGCCGGAGAGCATTTGCAGCCTGCTGTTTTTTCTGTGACCCATCCCGACGAGCTCGAGAAGCTGCAAAGCGCGCGTCCTGCTGTTTTTCGAGAGCTGGAGCTTTCCCTCCTCGCAGGGCATGTCCGCCTTGCAGAAGCTCATCGGCATCATGACATTCTGCAGAGCCGTGAGGTACGGCAGGAGGTTCCTCGCGTTATTCTGCCACACAAATCCGACGGTGTAGCGCTTGTAGTCTACAAGCTGCTTCTCGTCGAGCTTGAATAGATCCTTGCCGTCCACTATCAGCCTTCCGGCGCTCGGACGGTCAAGGCCGCCTATCATATTGAGGAAGGTGCTCTTGCCCGAGCCGCTGTTGCCGATTATCGCCATCAGCTCTCCCCGCGCAACGGTGAGCTCAAGCCCCTGGAGCGCAAGGACCTCGAGGTCTCTCGTCTTGTATATCTTGACGAGGTCCTGACACTCTATTATGTTGTCGCGCACAGCAGTCTCATTCATCGGCGTCCACCCCCTGCATGAGTTTTCCGTCCGCAAGCTCGTAGGTGCAGTCTGCGAGGTCGACGAGCCCCACGTCGTGCGTAGTCATGACTAGGGTGACGCCCTCGCTCTCGATAAGCTCGCGGAAGGTCTTCATCACCGAGAGGCCGGTGGCGGTGTCGAGCTCCGCCGTAGGCTCATCCGCGAACAGTACCGCCGGACGGTGCGCTATCGCGCGTGCTATCGCGACGCGCTGCTGCTCGCCGCCGGACATCTCCTGCGGCATGTGGTCCATCCGCGAGCCGAGGCCGACGAGCCGCAGACACTCCTCCGCACGGCGGCGGCGCTCCGAGGCAGGAACGCCCGCTATGCGCAGTCCGAACTCCACGTTCTCGTAAGCCGTCATTATGCTGACGAGCGCTACCGATTGGAACACAAAGCCTATTTTCTTTCGACGTATGGCGTCCCTCTCCGTTTCGGAGGCGGCGGTGATGTCCACGCCGTCCACGGTGACGGTGCCTGCCGTCGGCCGGTCGAGCGCGCCGAGAATGTTCATAAGAGTTGTTTTACCCGAGCCGCTGCGGCCGCGCAGCATCGTGAGCTTCCCCTTAGGGATGCCGAGAGTTATATCGCTGAGGGCCCAGAAGTCGTTCTCCCCCGCCTTGAAGGAGCGGGACACGCCCTCCGCGGTGATGATGTTTTCCATTCGCGTCCCCTCCTTAATCTTCTCCGAGCTTGAGTGCCTGCGCTATGCGTATCTTCGAAATAAGTACGCAGAGCACCGCTATGCACACGATAAGCATCGCGCCTATCACGATAAACAGCCGCGCAAAGTCGCTCCCCTCGGTCGCTATCCTGAGCGGCAGGACGTTCTGCCCCGCGGCATAGCCCATCTGTATGAGCGGCACAAAGTAGTGTGATGTGAGAAGCCCTACCCCCACGCCGAAGCCTATCGACACGCCGGATATGAATACCTGCTCCGCGAGCAGCATCGAGAAGATGCCCCGCATCGACATTCCCATCGCGCGGAATATGCCGAACTGCAGCACCCGCGAGCGTATAGAAAGTATCCAGTATATCAGGAAGCCGGTCATGCAGACCGCGAGCACTATGATGAACCCGACGGTGAGGACGCCGTTCGTTCCCTGGAGCACCGGATCGTTCTTCTCCGCAACGACCGCGGCATCCGCGTCAAGGAACACCTCAAAGCGCATACCCTGCGACTCTGCAAGGTCGTAGACGGGCTGCGCACCCTCCCGCGAATTCTTCATCCATATCTCGTAGGGAGTTATGCCCCATTCCGCCTGTACTTGCGCGATATTTGCAATTATGAAGTAGTTTTCCTCGTAGGTAACTCCGCCCGAGCCGTCCGCCTTCGGAGTCGTCATGACGAGGCTCGGCCAGTAGTCCACAAAGCCCGCTATGATACCGGTGCTGCTGTCGCCCTCCGGGCTGTGCAGGTTTATCGTATCGCCGAGCTCAAGACCCTGCTTCGTGTGGAAGTTCATTGAAAGGAGCACGGCGGACGCGTCGGACGCCAGGGCGTTCAGGTACTCATTCTGGTGCGCGGGGAGCTGCCCCTCGCGGAACCACGCTATCTCTCCGAACTCCTTTGAATCTATCGCAAGCAGCGTGACGTCATTCAGTCTCTGCGCCGGGGCTATGACATCCTCGGTGCGCTGCACCTTCGTCAGTTGCATACCGGCGGCGGTGAGCGGCGCATATCTCTCGTAATCCGGCTCATACCACACCGTCTCGTCCGAGGCAGTGACATAGCTCTTGTTTGACGACCACTCCTCCCGCACGACTACGTCCGCGCCGTATTCGTAGCGGATGTTCTCCTCCATGTTGAGGTTTATCGTGCGCGCGGCAGAAGAGCTGAATATACCGGTCGCAAGCGTCAGCACGAGGAAAATCATGATAAACTGCTCCTCGCCCATCGACCGCGTTATCCGCAGGAAGGATGCGTAGAGCGCGGGCGACCAGAACCGACGCCCTATTCTGAATATCAGCCGCATTATCCACGGGAACACGCGCACGAGCAGCAGTCCCGCGCCGACCATAAAGAGCGACGAGGTGACAAAGAGCAGCGGGTCGAGTCCTCCGCCTCCCGCGCTCAGAAGGTCCTTCTGGTTGTTGTAGGAGTAGAGACCGTATATGGATGCTCCGAGAAGTATCACGTCAAGGAACATCTTCTGCCAGAGCGGCCTCGACGAACGTCCCGTCTTCGTGCGCTTGTGGTCGACTATCGTTATCTTCGAGTATCTGAAGGCCGGTATAGTCATCATCAGGACGGCCAGAATCGCCGCCGCTCCGCTGTAAAGCACGGCCTCCGGCACTATCCGCGCGTTCAGAGAGGCGCGGTTTACAAGGCCGAGGAACCCGTCCGACGCGCCGAGCACCCTGCATATCAGGAGACCGAGCGGCAGCCCCGCAAGGAAGCTCACTCCCGCGACTATGCCGCTCTCCGCGAGGAACAGGAGTATCACCTGTCCGCGCGATGCGCCGCGGCTCTTTATCACCGCTACCGAGTTCTTCTCCTGCTCGAGTATCTCCTTTGACACCATGAAGATGAAGAACGCAAAGAGTATGAATATAGGCGTCTGGAGCACCCAGAGCGTGACTGTGAGGCGGGACGCCTCGTCAAGTATGCTCTCGAGCGTTGAGGTATAGCCCGCGCGGAAGCCGAGAGTGCCGTAGCGCTCAAACTCCTCCGCACCCGCAAGCGTCGCCTCGTACACCTCGCGCGCTCCGTCTGCGTCAAGTGAGGAGTAGTCGAAGAGGTCGTAGTACTGCGCGCCGAAGTTCACTTCCTGCGGCAGAGGGTCGATAAACGTCTCGCGGAACAGTCCCTCGTCCATGAGGCAGACGTCGGTGAAGGTCTGCGGCGAGTAGTACCAGTAGGGGTCATTATCCTCGCTGTTTATGTAGGTGCCGACGACCTTGAAGCGCACCGAACCTCCGCTGTTCAGCTTCGCCTGCTTCATCTCGAGGACTTCCCCCAGAAGCAGGTCCTGCTCTACGAGCGTCCGCTCGTTCACTATGACCTCTATCACTCCGTCGTCCGGCTCGGAGGAATACATTCGGCCCGTCTCTATCTTCAGGTGATCCTCCACGCCGTTCATCGACTGGAGCCGGAGCATCCTGTCCGCTTCTGTGCGGCGTCCGTCCACCCCGAGCGCCTGATAGTCCGAGGTGGTGTAGACCGTCACCTTCTCTTTAAACGGGACCGGCATGCTCTCTTCAAAGGCCGAAAGCCGCTCCTCGAACTGCATCAGTCCGTCACGCTCGCGGCCCTTGTTCATATTGAGCGAGTTGAAGCGCAGCTCCACGGCGAGCGGATAGCTGTTCCGCTCCACCTGCCTTGCGTCAAGCGTGCGGACTAT
>CANRIN010000081.1 GCA_947630675.1 uncultured Clostridia bacterium
GAAGAAGCTCGACTTCGACGTCGAGCCGGTGAACCGCTCGGGACGGCTGCTCGTGCCGATGCGCGCGATATTCGAGGGTCTTGGGGCCAAGGTGTCATGGAACGGCGCGACGCGGACCGCGTCCGCCGTGCTCGACGGAAGGAGCGTGTCGGTGACGATCGGCAGCTCCGCCGCCGTCGTGAACGGAAAGACGGCGACGATGGACGTCCCGGCGGAGATCATCTCCTCGCGGACGCTTGTGCCGCTCCGCTTTGCTGCGTCCGCGCTCGGCGCAGACGTGGAATATATCGCAAACGAGCGCCTTGCCGTGATACGCGGAAGCGGGGCGGCGTTCGAGCTCACGCCGGACGCGTGCGAGAGGCTCGCGGGCGAAAGCGTCTCGATAACGGTGACGCTCGGGAACGGGACCGGATCCGCCGGCGGCGTAGCCGTCCACCGGGGCGGGCTTATCGTGACGAACGCGCACGTTGCGCGGGAAGCGCTCGCGATAGCGGTAACGCTTCCGGGCGGGAGAAGCGTCCCGGCGGAGGTGTACTGCGTATCCGAAGAGCACGACTACGCCATTCTGAAGGTGCCGACGGGCATAAACCGCGCCGCGCGGCTCTCGTCGGCCGTGCCCGTGCTCGACGGCAGGATAGTGATTTTCGACGGCTCCGACGGCTCGGTTCACTCCGGCAGGGTGACGCTCGAGGGCTACGCGGGGGAGTCGGTGCTGACGGATATACCGCTCGCGCCGGGAGCTTCCGGCTCGGGCGCATACTCCTGGAACGGAGAGCTTCTCGGCATAGTCTGGGCGTCGAGCGGGGAAGCGGGATACGCGGCCGTTCTTCCGGCGGAGGTGTTCCGCGAGGACATAGCGCGCGCCGCAGACTATTACGGGCTTGAATAAATTCAACGGGAGGGGCAAACTGATATGGATGAGCATTGGCAGAATGAGAATATGCAGCCTTACGCCGGCATGGAGCCGCCCGTGCCCAGGCGCCCGAGCAGGATGATTGCCCTGCTGCTCGCGCTGATATTCCCGGCGGTGTACCTCGTCACACAGGTCGTGGTCGCGTTTATCGTGATGTTTGCGCAGACGTTCGCTCTGTCGCTTGCGAGCGGGGGAGACATGGAGGTCCTTCAGCAGCAGGTGGCGCAGAGCGTGAGCGAAATGATGCCGGTCATTATGACGGTGTACTGCGTGCTCACTGTCGTGAGCGCTGTCCTCACGGTGAAGCTCGGCCACGGAAAGATATTCCGCGACATGGGGTTTGGCAGGCCGGACATCCTCGCGCTTCTCTTCGCGCTTCTCCTCGGCGTCGCCATGAACCTCGTGACGAGCTTTCTTATGGAGCTGCTGCCGATACCGCAGGGGATGCTTGACAGCTACAACGAGGGTGTCGGGGAAGTGCTCGCCGACACGTCGCCGCTGATGATATTCTGCGTCGCGCTGCTCGTGCCGGTGACGGAGGAGATAGCCTTCCGCTGTATGCCGATGCGCTCGCTCCGCAGGGCTTACCCCGCGTGGGCAGCGGTGCTTATCACCGGCGTGCTGTTTGCGCTCATCCACATGGAGCCGCTCCAGATGCTCTACGTCCTGCCCACGGGGCTGCTGCTCGGCCTCGTGTTCGTGTGGTGCGGCGCGGGAGCGTCGGTGGCTATGCACATAGGCTACAACGGCTTCTCGGCGCTCGCGCTCCTGCTTTCGTCGGGCGCGGAGACCGAGGCGGCCGAGCTCACGGGGCTCGAGCGTCTGGCGCTGATTCCGATGACGGCGGTGTTTGCCGCGATAGCGGCGCTGCTCGTGTGGGGACTGGCCTGCCGGAGAGGGCGGCACATCCGCACCTGAGGGAAAATTTCCGGCGGCGCGGAACTTTTTCCGCGGAGCCGCGTCTAAGAAAAGGTTGGGAGGATACTGAAATGTCGCTTATTTCCATAGTCGTGCCGGTCTTCAACGAGGAGGGGCTCATAGAGTGGAGCCATGACCGCCTCAAGGAGACTATGGATAAGACCGGAGAGGACTACGAGCTTATATTCGTCAACGACGGCAGCCGGGACGGCTCGCCGGAGCTAATGCGCGGGATATGCGCGCGCGACCCGCATTCGCGGATGATAAGCTTCTCACGGAACTTCGGCCACCAGTGCGCGATAAGCGCGGGAATGGCGGAGTCGCGCGGGGACGCCGTCGTCGTCATAGACGCCGACCTCCAGGACCCGCCGGAGGTGATTCCGGTGATGATAGAGAAGTGGCGCGAGGGGTACGACGTCGTCTACGGCAAGCGCGGTAAGCGCAAGGGCGAGACCGCCTTCAAGCTGCTCACGGCAAAGATATTCTACCGCGTCCTCGACAGCCTCACGACGGTCGACATCCCGGTCGACACCGGCGACTTCCGGCTGCTCAGCCGGCAGGTCTGCGACGTGATGAATTCCCTGCCGGAGCACAACCGCTACATCCGGGGGCTTGTCAGCTGGGTGGGCTTTAAGCAGGCGGCGGTCGAGTATGTCCGCGAGGAGCGGACGGTCGGCGAGACGAAGTATACCCTCAAGAAGATGCTCCGCCTCGCGAGCGACGGTATCGCGTCCTTCTCATACAAGCCGCTCGCATTTGCGACGGGGTTCGGGATATTCACGCTTTTCGCGAGCTGCGTCTTCCTGCTTGTGACGCTTATACTGCACCTCACCGGCGTCTGGACGGCGGTGAACGCGCTCTATTATATCGGCGGGGTGATCCTTGCGGCGCTCGGGCTTGTGATGCTGATGCTCGGGATCGTCGGCCAGTACCTCTCGAGGGTGCTTGACGAGGTGCGCGGACGTCCGTACTATATCGTAGCGGAGAGGGTAGGATTCGATGACTGATAAGGAGCTTGTCGCGGAGGCAATGCGCGTGAGGGAGAACGCTTACGCGCCGTACTCCGGGTTTCACGTCGGCGCGGCACTCGAGTGTGCGGACGGAACGGTGTACACCGGCTGCAACGTCGAGTGCGGCAGCTACGGCGCGACCGTCTGCGCCGAGCGGATGGCGTTCGGCGCGGCGATAGCCGCGGGAAAGCGGAGCTTTACGCGCCTCGCCGTCACCGCGAGCGAGGGCGGTTTCTGTACGCCCTGCGGGATATGCCGTCAGTTCATCTTCGAGCTGGCGCCGGAGATCCGCGTCCTCTGCGCTGCGCCGGAGGGCGAGTGGCGGGAATTCGGGCGGGATGACCTGCTCCCCAACGCCTTCGAGCTCGGGCGGCGGGAGTGAAAAGACCGCGAGGAGTGGTTCGGGGAATGAAAAGCCGTGTTTTTTCGCAAATTCCCGATAACGCTTGACCTCGAAAGAAAAATTTGATACAATAACCTGAGTAGGCGGAAAAGTCCGCTTTTGAGATAGGTTCGGGAGGATAGAGATGGCAGCGGAAAATAAAAAGATGGCACAGCGCCGTGAGGATTACCTCACAAATCGCGTGCTTGCGGTGTTTACCTTTGCCTTTGTTCTGATATTGGGACTCATGGCCGCGTACCGCACATATTCAAGAATCGAGACTATGTTTGCCACTCAGAAGGTCCTGTATGTTCTGGGAGGCGTCTTTGCCGCGGGAACGGTCGCGGGGATACTCTGGGAGATATTCGGCAAGAAGCGCGAGTATAAGGTAATATGCGGAAAGAACGTCGCGCTCGCCTGCGCGATAGTCTCGGTGTGCGCGTTCTGCTGCGCGGTGTTTACGAGCGGCGGCGTGCGTATGATGTATGTGTTTGTGCCGGTGGCGAGCGCCCTGATACTCGTCTATCTGCTCTATCCGCGCGACTTCTTCCTGATGTCGCTCGTGTGCGCGTGCGGCGCGGTGTTGCTGTGGTACCTCAGCCGCTCTATTGCGGACGGGTTCGTGGTGGGACGCTTTTTCCGCTTCAACTTTGCGATAATCGGCCTGATAGCGGCATTCGTGCTGCTTGTCGCCTACGTCTGCGCCATGAAGCTCGTTGAAAAGAAAAACGGTATTATCAAGGTCGGCACGAAGACGTTTGAGCTCAT
The DNA here is from genome assembly GCA_947630675.1 of uncultured Clostridia bacterium. Lineage (GTDB taxonomy): Bacteria > Bacillota > Clostridia > Oscillospirales > JAAYOS01 > CANRIN01. The sequence goes on from CANRIN010000081.1 coordinate 3,992, forward strand.
GCCCAAGACGACGAAGTACCTTCTCAGCTACATAACGGCGGGCGTAACGGCTGCCTGCCTTCTCATCGGCTTTATCTGCGGCGCTACGGTTGCATACTACCTCGTGTTTCTGATGGTCGCGTATCTGCTGATACTCGCGGTCTACTACACGGTAAAGATGCTGTAACGGCTGAGTATATTACGGGCTCCGAGCGGATGACGCGTGTCGTCCGCTTTTCATTTGCGTTTTGGAGGGACATCTTGACTATCGTACTTCTGGCAGCGCTCGGCATAGGCGGAGCGACGGTGGTCGGCGCGGCGGCCGGCTTCTTTATACGCAGACCTTCTCAGAAGCTCGGAGACGCGGTAATGGCGTTCGCGGGCGGGGTGATGCTCGCGGCGGCGGTGATCGGGCTCATCATACCTTCGGTCGAGGCCGGAGGGGAGAACGGGATATGGGTGACCGTTGCCGGAATACTCGCGGGAACGCTCTTTATCACGCTGCTCGACCACGCCGCGCCGCATCTGCGGCGCTTCACCGGCGTAGAGAACGCCGAGGGGGAGCGCGGGCGCGCGCTCGACCGCGCGGTCCTGTTCGTCCTTGCGATAGCCGTCCACAACCTGCCGGAGGGAATAGCGGCGGGCGTGAGCTTCGGCGGCGGCACGGCGGCGGCGTTCGCGGTAGCGGGGAGCATAGCGCTTCACAACATCCCGGTCGGGATGCTGCTCGTAGCCTCGATGCTCGCCGCCGGCATGAGTATAGGTCAGAGCTTTATCGTGGCGCTGCTCACCGGACTCGTGGAGGTCGTGGGCGTGCTCGTAGGCTACTCCGCCGTGAGCCTTGCGGCGGCGATACTCCCGTTTGCGCTGGCGTTTGCCGGCGGGACGATGCTCTGCGTCGTCTGCGGAGAGATGATACCGTCCGTGCACTCGCACGGTGAGTCGCACCTGGCGACCTGTGCGCAGGTGCTCGGATTCATAGCGATGCTGCTGCTCGAACATTTTTTGGAGGGTTGAATCATGCCGGAAAGCGCGATATTCACGGTGCTCGTCCTCGTGCGCGACGGGGACAGGATACTCTTTCAGGACAGGGTCGACCCGGGCTGGCACGGCGTGAGCCTCCCCGGCGGACACGTCGAGCGGGAGGAGAGCTTTGTCCGCGCCGCGCGGCGCGAGGTCTACGAGGAATCCGGCCTTACGATAGGGCGCGTCCGCCTTGCCGCGATAAAACAGTTCCAGACGAAGGAGGACGCGCGCTACATAGTGGTGTACTTTGAGACGAGCGAGTTTTCGGGCGAGCTGCGCTCCTCCTCGGAAGGCAGGATGTTCTGGGCGACGAAGGATGAGATAGCCTCGATGGAGCAGGTGCCCGAGCTCGACGTGCAGCTCCGCGCGTTCGAGGACGACAGCGTGAGCGAGTTCATCTACGAGCGCGACGGAGACAAGTGGACGGCGACGCTGCTGTGAGCGGCATCCGTTACGCGGGAGGGAGCTCCGCCGGTATATACGAAAGAATGGGCAAAACAGTCTTTTCAGCTAACGCCGAAAAGACTGTTTTTTGCTTGCAGAAAAAATTTTTAAATTTTTAAAAAAAGCTGTCCTCATTTTGCGGTGTGCGGACATATACAGATGAAAACGGCGAAAGCCGACAAAAGGAGGCAGTAAAAATGAAAGCAAATAACATGGCAAAAAGATGCTTCTCGGCACTGTTGGCTCTTTCCCTCGCCGCCGGGCTTATGCTCTCAGCCTGTTCGGAGAATGGCGGGAACGGAGCAAAGGACGCGCCGGACGTTCTCACCTTCACCGTGCCCGAGACGTTCACATCGGGGTGCGCCGGGCAGTTCGAGGTGACGGTCAAGGGCCTCAGCGGTCAATATCTGGACATCACTCCGGGTATCGGCGCGGAAATGGTGATACAGAGCACCGACGAGCGCTTCTACTCGCTCGGAGAATCCTTCTGGGAGGAAGGAAAGTTCGTCCAGGGACGCGGGGAGCAGGATGTCCTAGGCACGGTGGAACGGGAGGAGGACGGCGGGTGGACCGCCTGCGGCAGCATCTCCAACTGGACGCCGAAAAGCATGACGCTGATAAAAACAGAGTTCGACCTGCCGCCGATGATCCACAGCGGTTTCGTCCATCCCTACGAGACGAATGAGAACGAGCAGGTGTTGGCGATGAGCCTCGACGACTATCTCCCGGGGCATTACCGTGCCCGTATCACGGTGAGGGAGTATCTGCCGCTCTGGACCGAGGACACGTCGCCCTACAAGCCGGTCAACGGCGAGGACGTGATAGCCTACGGCGGCTCAAACAGCGAGACGGAAGATGAGATAGTACTTGAATTCGACATACCGGCGCACGGTGACGAGCCGGTGAGCGTTATGGAGTATAAGCTCATCGACCACAGCCGTGAGGACGAGGACGGCAGCGTGCAAAATATCGCCGAACTTGATCTGCTGTTCTATGCGAATGGAGATATACGGTATCCGCAGGCCGATACCCTGAAGCTCGAGCGGGAGGAAAACGGCGTCTATGTGACGGTTGAGGACGGCACTGATGATTTCTGGACCGCCGTTCAGTACCGCCAATGGTGCCGCATCGCCGAGGATGACGGCGAGCCTGAGCCGCGCATCGTTCCGGTAAGCCACATCGTCCTTCAGAACTGGGACCGCGAGGGAACATACCGCTTCTCCCTGACCTTCTCGGCAAGCGAGGACGGCTCCTCGGAGCGCTATACCGTCCTGCTCCCGCTGAAATTTGCGGAGACGGCAAGCTAGTCGGCGTGAAATGTGCTCGCTTCGCTGCGCACCCTTTCACGCCGAGAGCACCGGACAGAGCAAAGCTCTGCCGGTGCTTTGCCCTCCGCTACGCGCCGAGTTTTCCGCCTTCGGCGGAAAACTCGGCGCATGCTCCGCGAGAAGTATTTTTCCCGACGTACACGCCGTCGGGAAAAATGAATTTGGCTCTATTCGCGCTTCGCGCGAACTCTGCGAGGCTTTTTTGCTGTAATGTCGCGCGAAGCGCCATCCGCGCCTGTTCGCGCGGTTGAAGTTAGCGGCAAAGCCGCTAACTTCGCGGAGCCAGAATTCATTTCCGGCGAGCATTTTAATTAAAAGGGCTCCCACGCGGTCGCCGACCGTGTGGAAATTGCGTAGCGGAGCGCCGCTGTCGGTAGGGCTTTGCCCTATCCGACAGCTTCGCGGAAAATTGGTAAAGGAGCGGGCAAAGCCCGCTCCTGCGATTTTCCGCGAAACTCTCGCGGCGAATTGGTAAGGGGGCAGACGAAGTCTGCCCCCGCGATTTGCTGCGAAGTTTTAAAATAGTCCTACGATATTTCCGTTCTCGTCGAGGTCGATGCTCTCAGCGGCGGGAACGGGCGGGAGGCCCGGCATCGTCATTATGTCGCCGGCATACGCGACGACGAAGCCCGCGCCGGCGCTGAGGCGCACGTCGCGGATCGTCACCTCGAAGTCCTC
>CANRIN010000082.1 GCA_947630675.1 uncultured Clostridia bacterium
GAGGGCGACACCGCGAAGGAATGGCACTTCACCGTGACGCTCGGCAGGTCTCTCACCGGCGGCTACGGCGACATGAGGTTCACGAACGGCGTAGCTGAGTTCACACTGAAGCACGGCGAGAGCAGGACCGCACGGAACCTCCCGGCCGGTATCACCTACACCGTGACCGAGACCGAAGCGAACGAGGACGGCTACACCACCACCGCCACCGGCGACACCGGGACCATCCCGGCCGGCGGCACCGCGAGAGCCGCATTCGTGAACGGCAAGGACCCGACGCCCGAGGACGGACACGGCAGCCTCACCGTCACGAAGACTGTCACCGGCAGCGCCGGCGACACCGCGAAGGATTGGCACTTCACCGTGACGCTCGGCGCCGACATCAACGGAACCTACGGCGATATGACCTTTGAGGGCGGCGTCGCGGAGTTCACGCTGAAGCACGGCGAGAGCAGGGCCGCGACCGGGCTGCCCGCAGACGTCACCTACACCGTGACCGAGGCGGAAGCCAATACGGACGGTTACACGACGACCTCAAGCGGCGTAAGCGGAACGATAACCGACGGCGGCACGGGTTACGTGAGCTTCGTCAACGACAAGGACGAGGAGACCCCGCCGCCTCCGACGACGCCGACCACTCCGACGACACCGACTACTCCGACTGATACTCCGGTGAACCCGCCCGAGAACCCGAGCGAGCCGCCGAAGACCGGCGAGAGCAACATGTTCGGACTCTGGACGGCTCTGGCGGTCATCTCGCTCGCAGGCGCTGCGCTCACCTCCGTTTCTCTCGTGAGAAGCAGGCGCGTGAAGAAGTAAGCCCCTGCGGCGAACAACAGCACAAACCAAAAAGCGGCGGACAGGTGATCCTGTCCGCCGCTTCTGTATGTTTTCCGCGCAGTTAATGTCCGCCCGCGCCGTTCCGGATAGATGAACTTAGCGTCATTCCTCACATGGCCGCAAGAGAGCAGAATGGACCGGTAAAGCTCACCGCTCCTGCCGTCTGTGAAGAGGCGAGGGAACCGTACCGAATTTCCGCGGAGATGTCAGGCCACGGCAGGGGAGGGGGCGGTACGTCAGGCGGAGCGCCGTGGCCGCGCAGATGTGCGGAGCCGTCCCGGAAGCCGGATACCGTGTCCCGACGTTCTGCTCGCAGCGCGCAAACGGGCGCATCGGCAAGCCGGCGCATAATGAAGGGACGCCCTCGGGCGTCCCTTCGGTTTGCTCTGTTATCCTGAAGCTATGCATCGTCCGGCTCGGTCGGATACTCCGGACCTGCGGGTGGTTCGGACGGCGTTTCGTGCGGCTCGTCCGAAGCCCCGGGCTCACCGCCGGAGGGCGGGGGAGCGGAGGGCTCGTCGCTTACGGCCGGCGGAGCCGTGCTCGGCTCACCGGTCTCCGGCGCGTCGGAGGGCTCAGTCGGGAACTCTCCCGCGTTCGGGTCGTCATTCGGGTCCTCCGGTTCTTCGCCGGGGACGTGCAGCGTGCAGAACGCGTTTGCCGGGTCCGCGACGTTCACGGCTACGCGGTACATGACGTTCTCATCGGCTCCCTCCCCGGATACCTCCGGCGTCTCTTCGGCGTCGGAACCGGTGCCGAGGGGCAGGGAGTAGTCCACGCCGTATGCGCGGATCGTGTACTGTTCGTCCGCCACGCGGATATTCGGCAGCGGGAAGCTGCGGTCTACCTGCATCATCGAGACCTGACGCCGTCCCTCCTCGGGGCAGGCGGGGGTAGCGAGCTTGCCGCTCTCGCCGCACACATCCACGAACTTGTGGACGCTGCATACGTCGGTCGGCACGTCCTCCGCAAGGAAGGTGCCGGTGAGGACGCGGCTGCCGCGCACGTCCGCGCGGCACGCGTCGGTCGCAAGCATACCGGAGTCGCGGCAGTAGGCGACCTTCACTATCTCCGCGGTGGCGGGGGTGAAGAACTCGCGCGGTTCGAGATCCTCGTGCAGCTTCTCCATCACCTGCTGCCAGAGCGGGACTGCTGGGCTGGTGCCGGAGGTCGGGTTTATCGTGTGGTTGTAGTCGAAGCCGTACCACACCGTGCAGGTGTAGTAGGGGGTGTAACCGCAGAACCAACGGTCGAAGTCGTCGTCGGTGGTGCCGGTCTTACCGGCGGCTATCGAGTTCGAGAGGCGGGCATACACTCCGGAGCCGTTCGCAACGACGTTCGTGAGGAGGTTATTCATGTAGTACGCGGTGCGCTCCTTTATGACCGCCGTGCTCTTCTGCTCCTTCTCGATGAAGACGTCGCCGTTCGCGTCGAGCACGCGGGTGTAGGTCCGCGGCTCGTTGTAGACGCCGGCGTTCGGGAAGACCGAGTACGCCGCAGCCATGTCGAGGACCGTGACGCCGTCCGTCAGGCCGCCAAGCGCCATCGACGGCGTTACCTGGTCGGTGAAGAACTGGTCGCCGCGGTACTCGCCTTCAACAAGCGTCCGAAGTCCCATCTTGTACTTTGCAAACTCGAAGCAGTGCTCCGGGCCCATCGTCGTGACGAGCTGGACGGGTATCGTGTTGTTCGAGCGCCCGACGGCGTCCATCACCGTCATCTGCCCGCGGTAGATGTTGTCGTAGTTCTTCGGGTAGCCGTTGCCGTTCTCGTCGAGTATCTTCGGCATATCGGTAAAGACGTCGTAGGGGTCGATGAGTCCCGCTTCGATGGCGCAGGAGTAGACCGCTATCGGTTTTATCGAGGAGCCGGGCTGCTTTGTCATGGCGGTCGCGCGGTTGCGGGCGCGGTTGACCGTCTTTTCGCCGAGGCCGCCGTACATGCCGAGTACGTTGCCGGTGTACGGGTCCATGACGACTATCGCGCTCTGCGGCGGGGCCTCAAGGGTGTCCGCGTCGCGGAGGGTGGGCCAGAGCTCGGGGTTCGTGTAGACCTCGTCTATTACGGCCTGAACGTCCGGGTCCATGGTGGTATAAATTTGATAGCCGCCGGTGAAAAGGTAACGCTCCGCGACGGCGTAGCTCACGCCGCGCTTCTCCATGATGTCTCCTATAACGTCCTCGATGACCTGGTCGCAGAAGTAGCTCTGGACCTTTGAGGTTTTGTCGGTCGTGACGGTAGTGGTCGGTCGGTCGCGCTTGAAGACGAGGCGCTCGTTCTTGGTCTTTTGATACTCCTCCTCGTCGATATAGCCCTGCTCCTTCATGACCCACAGGATGTTCTCCTGACGCTCCTTGTTGTGGTCGCGGTTCTGGTATGGGTCATAGTAGGTGGGCAGGTTCGTGATGCCGACGATGCTCGCCGCCTCCGCAAGAGTGAGATCCTTCGCGTCCTTGCCGAAGTAGGTCTGCGCGGCGGCCTGTATGCCGTAGCAGCCCTGTCCGAAGCAGACGAGGTTGATGTACACCTCAAGGATGTCCTCCTTCGAGTACTTCTTGTCGAGGGCAAGGGCGCTGAAAATCTCGGTGAGCTTTCGTCGGACGGTGACCTCCTTGTTGCCGGTGACATTCTTGACGACCTGCTGCGTTATCGTGGAGCCGCCGAAGCTCGACCCGTTCCCGAGGAACATGGTGTACGCCGCGCCGAGGGTGCGGTACCAGTCGACGCCGTGGTGGCGCCAGTAGCGCTGGTCCTCAATGGCCACGAGCGACTGGAAGACGTATTCCGGCAGCTCGTCATACTCTACCCAGACGCGGTTGTCAAGGAACAGCTCCTGCATGACCTCCCAGTCCTGGGTGTCCTTGTCGTAGTAGTAGATGAAGCTCGTCTCGTTGAGCGTAAAGTCGTCAAGGCTGATGTCCTGCCCCTCCGCGAGGAAGTTCTGGCAGTAGACGACAAATATCAGCGCAAACATCACGCCGGTGACGAGCGCTATCATGAGCAGCGTGCCGACGCTCGCAAAGAGCCACTTCACGGTCTTGCCGATGACCTTCAGTGTCGTAAGCGCGACGCGCGCGCCGGTGCTGCGCTGTTTTTTCTTAGGAGTGCTTTCAGTCAAGCCTTTCACCCCTTTGCTTGTGATTTGTTATGCGGCGGCGCGGAAGTCGCGCCGCGTCCGCCCGGCTTTCCCGGCGAGGGAATGCCGTACCGTCCGTGCGCCTCAGACGCGCTCCTTGCCGTAGAAGAAGAGCGCGACGGTGCCGGGACCGGAGTGCGAGCCAATGACCGGCCCGATATAGTTTTTGATTATCTTGCCTATCTTATATTTCGCGCGGAGCTTTTCGATGATATAGTCCGCATCCGCCTCACAGTCGCCGTGGCTTACGGCGATGCAGTCGAACTCGTCCGAGACCTTGAGAGTGTCCATCCACTCTATGAGCCCGTCGAGCGAGCCGCGGCGGCCGCGCTTCTTGGAGCAGGTACGGAGCTTGCCCTCCGCGTCGACGTCGAGCAGGGGCTTGATGCCGAGCATCGAGCCGAGGACGGCCGTGCCCTTGCCGACGCGCCCTCCGCGCTGGAGGAACATCAGGTCGTCGACGGTGAAGAGATGCTGGATGTGCTTCTTGTTGCGCTCGAGCCAGTCCGCAGTCTCCTCGATGGTCTTGCCCTCGCGGCGGAGGCGGACGGCGTAGTGGGTGAGAAGTCCGCCGCCGAGCGAGGCGATGAGTCCGTCGCAGACGATGAGCTTCCGCTCTGGGTAGTCGGGCGCGGCGTCCTTCGCCGCGACGCACGCGGCGTTGTAGGAGCTCGATATGCCGCTCGACATGGTGATAACGAGCAGGTCGCGTCCCGCTTCGAGGTACTTGCGGAACCACTGCTCGTATGTGTCCGAATTTATCATGGAGGTGGTCGAGACCTGACCCGCGCGGAGCTTGGCGTAGAACTCGCCGTAGGGGGCGCTCAGTCCGGCATCGTCGAGATAGGCTTGGCCGTCTATCATGTAGGTCATCGGGATAAAGTCCACGTCGTTCTGCTCGTAGAAGTCTCTCGGAAGATCGGTTCCCGCGTCCACCAGAATTGCGAAGTTATTCATAGTCTTTCTCCTCTCTCTTTACCCCAGGGCGGCGGAGACGCCGCTCGTCACGCACAGTCTCCCGCAAACGGGGCAGGATACACCAACACAACATATAGTATACACTATTTTTTCCTGTGCCGCAAGGCTTTTTCGCGAGGAAAGCGCCGGCTCCGCGTCGGAGCCGGCGCCGGAACGCTTTCAGGCAGGAGCTGCGGTCATTTTGCGAGCCCGCAGATCTCGTCTATCTTCTGAAGTTCCTCCTCGGTGAAGACGGTGTTCTTTATGGCGGCGATGTTGTCGAGTATCTGCGCGGGGCGGGACGCGCCGATGAGAACGCTCGTGACCGAGTCGTCGCGGAGTATCCACGCAAGACTCATCTCCGCAAGCGTCTGACCTCTTTCCTTTGCGAGCGCGTCGAGCGCGCGGGCACGGGCAAGGTACTCGTCGGTTATCGCCTCGGGGCGGAGGAACTTCACGCCGCTGCCGGCACGGCTGTCGGACGGGATGCCCTCAAGGTACCGGTTTGTGAGAAGACCCTGCGCGAGCGGGCTGAAGGTGATAAGTCCCTTGCCAAGCCGCTTCGCCTCGGCCTTGAGGCCGTTTCGCTCGACCGTGCGGTTGAAGATGTTGTAGCTGTTCTGGTTTATGACGAACGGAGTGCCGAGGCGTTCGAGTATCTCGGCCGCGCGCGCCATCGTCGGCCCGTCGTAGTTGGAGAGGCCGGCGTAGAGCGCCTTGCCCGAGCGGACGGCCTGGGCGAGCGCGCCCATCGTCTCCTCAAGCGGGGTGTTCGGGTCCGGGACGTGGTGGTAAAATATGTCGACATACTCAAGCCCCAGCCGCTTCAGGCTCTGGTCGAGGCTGGCGAGGAGGTACTTTCTGCTGCCGCCTATGCCGTATGGCCCCGGCCACATGTCGTAGCCCGCTTTGGTGGAGATGATGAGCTCGTCGCGGTAGGGACGGAAGTAGTCGTAAAGGATACGCCCACCGTTCGTCTCCGCCGCGCCGTACTCGGGACCGTAGTTGTTTGCAAAGTCGAAGTGCGTTATGCCGTTGTCGAACGCCGTAAAGCACATGCTCCGCATGTTGTCGTAATTTGCCGCGTCGCCGAAGTTGTGCCAGAAGCCGAGCGACACCGCCGGGAGCTTCAGACCGCTTTCGCCGCAGCGATTGTACTTCATCGTGTCGTACCGTGATTCGGACGGAATGTAGTTCATTTCAACGCCTCCCGGAATATTCTTGGCCGGACGGGCACACACGTTACCCGCCGACGCCTGTATTGTAGCACATCATTCAGCAAGAAGCAAGCATAAGCGGACAGAGCCCACACCCATCTAGCGGGGAAGCCCCGCGACCAAGTGGGCAAAGCCCACATCCCTCTAGCGGGGCAGCCCCGCAGGAATCTGCAGGGCGACCCCGCGTCCTTGAGTGAGGCAGAGCCTCACCGGCACCATGCGGGGCTGTGCCGCCCCGCGCCCCTGCATTACTTTTTGCTCGCGCAAAAAGTAATCAAAAACGCGCTTAAGGGAGAGGGCTCCGCCCTCTCCCTTAATAAACCCTCTCCCAATACAGACACAACACCATTACCCCCAGAGTATGACGATATTCTGTATCAAACAAAACTGTCACCCGGCCGGGTGAGTTTCTGGGGGCAATATCAAGCTTTCCCACTGTCATCGATAACATCGAACGATTCCTGCGTCGTAGAGTCAAAAAGTCCGGTTCAACCTCCTGCTATAGGCGTAATGCAGAGGCTACTAGGAAACAGAACTTTCAGTTCTATGTAGAAAGTATAAGCGGGGAAGCTGATACCAGCTTCCCCGCTATTTGTGGCGTGGTAGATACTTAATATG
>CANRIN010000083.1 GCA_947630675.1 uncultured Clostridia bacterium
GGAGAAAACTGGTTTTCTCCCCTATGTGTGTTTTTGGCTACTTTTTGCACAAGCAAAAAGTAGCGCAGGGTGCGGGGGCGCAACCCCCGCATGGTGCCGGTGAGGCTCTGCCTCACTTAGGGACGCGGGGCCCGCCCCGCAGATTCCTGCGGGGCTTCCCCGCTAGATGGTGTGGGGCGGCACAGCCCCGCGAAGGTGTCGGTAGAGCTCCGCTCTACCAAGGACGCGGGGTCTGCCCCGCTATACGGGTGTGGGGGCGCAGCCCCCGCAAAGTACCGGTGAGGCTCAGCCTCACTTAGGGACGCGGGGCCCGCCCCGCAAATGCTTGCGGGGCTCCCCCGCTATACGGGGGTGGGGGCGCAAGCCCACTCACGCGGGGAGCAGTCCGTGCGAAACCCGCTCCGGCGAGCGGACGAGCCGCTCCGCGAGGTCGCATATCCGCGCGGCGGCGGCGGGAGGTATCTCCCGGCGCTGTGAAGCGAGCATGGCGTCGCACGCAGTGTTATCATCCAGCAGGGAGAGAGCGGAAGCGAGCGACTGCTCGGTCATATCACACGAGACGCTCATGCCGCGCCCCGTAAAGTATTCCGCGTTGTGGGTCTCGCAGCCCGGTATCGGGGAGATGTGAACGAGCGGGACGCCGCACACCGCCGCCTCGGTGGAGGAGAGCCCGCCGGGCTTCGTGAAGTACAGGCTACACGCGCGGAGGTAGTCCGCCATCCTGTCGGTGTGGCCGACGACGGTGACTGCTTCACCAAATCTCTCGCACAGGCGGCGGTAGAGCTCCTCGTTGCTGCCGCAGATTACTATGATGCCGATATCTCCGCGCTCGCGCGTGAGGGCGGAGAGGGTCTCGACCGCGGCCTCCGGTTCGCCCGCGCCGATGCTTCCGCCCGAGACGAGGACGTACCGTTTTTCCGGGTCGAGCCCGAGGCTCCTTTTGGCCTCAGCCGGGGACACGGGCTCGGAGAACGCGCCGGAGGTCGGGATGCCGAGGGGATAGAGCTTTTCGCGCGGTATGCCGCGCGATATGAAGTCGCCCATGAGGTCGGGAGTCGGCACGATGTACGCGTCGCACTCGGTCTCCTCGGTGAAGGGTATGCAGACGTAGTCGGTGGCGATGAATATCGTCTTCGGCGTCTCGAAGCTGTGCCGCCGCATGCCGGTCAGTATCTCGGCGGGGAAGACGTGCGGCATGAACACCACGTCGAAGCTGTGCTCCGCGAGGTAGTCCCGCAACGCGGACATCATGGCGAGGTTCGCGAGGTAAACCGGCGAGTGTATCGGCAGGCGGCGATAGAGGTCGCCTATTTTGTAGACCGTCCCGAACCCGCGCGGGGTTCGCTGCGCCATCCGGATGTAAGTGTTGTCTATCGCGTTTGCGAGGCGCGTGCTGTGAAGGGTATAGGGGTTGAGCATGACAGCATTGCAGCCGCGCCGCCGCAGCTCCTCCGCTATCGCGCGGCCGGCGGAGTTGTGTCCGCCGCCGGTGCCGCAGGATAAGATCAGTGCATCCATAGCAAATTCACCACCGGCTTTTTCCGCTCCTCTCTGCTCATGTGCAGCCGCGCGCAGACGGCGGCGGAGATGAGCAGAAATCCGACGCATACGCCCGCTCCGCAGCCCATGCAGAGCATTCCGCCGAGCGAGGAGACGTAGCTTACAAGCGTCCTGTAGAAGTGTGGGGATACGCGGAGTATCACCGAGAAGAAGATGAAAAAGAACGCGAGCGACGCGAGCGGCTGCCATGCGGGCAGGAGCCCGAGAAGGCACCCAAACGTGACCGCTATGCCCTTTCCGCCGTCAAAGCCATGGAACAGCGGGAAGATGTGACCCATGACCGGAGCGGCTATGACGAGCGCCGTCAGCAGCGGGGAGACGCGCAGAGAGGCGGCGCTGTGCATGTAGAAGAAGATGGGCAGGGCGCCCTTCGCAATATCGCATACAAGCGTGCAGACGCCGCACAGAAAGCCGCCGAACATGAATGCGTTCGCCGTGCCGGGGTTCCCGTCACGGCTGTCCTCAAGCATGTTCTCCTTGCCAAAGAGGCGGGAAAAGACCCGGGCATAGAGCACGCTGCCGGAGAGATATCCGAGCGCTATGAACATCAGAGCCGTAAGCATTGCATTCACCTCAAAGAAAGAACGACGGAACGAATCATTCCATCCTATTGTAAAGTATAGAACACATTTTGCAACTTTGCTTCAACTCAGAATCAACAATTGTTGAAAAAAGGCGTGAAAATATCCGTACGAAAGACATGCTTTCGTACGGATATGTTTGCAAAAGCCTCGCAGAGTTTCGCCGCTTCGGCGGCGCAATAAAGTCCAATTCGTAAATTCCGGCGGTGTGAATGCGCCCTTCGACTTGCTGCGCGCCGGAACTTTCTACCGGGCGCATCAGACGTCGGCACTCCGCGCCGACGTCTCAACATTGTACGAACCGCCGGGCGAAATTTACACCTCTCGCGTAGCGCGCGTCGAAGACAGCGAAGCCGTCGAGGCGCGAAGCGGAGCGCTTGCCGTCGGCAAGGCTTTGCCTTGTCCGACGGCTTCGCGGGAAATAGGTCGCGGGCGAAGCCCGCGCGATTGCCCGCGAAAGTCTAGTCCGTCAGGACTTTTTCAGCCTTCCGGCAGCTCGACGGTGAACCGGCACCCGCGCTCGGGGAGGTTCTCTACCGACACGGTCCCACCTGCGAGCAGGACTATCTGTTTGACGAGCGCGAGACCGAGACCGTTGCCCTCCTCGCGGTGCGAGCTGTCGGTCTGGTAGAAGCGGTCAAAGACGTGCTTCTGCGCCTCGGGGGGAATGCCCGGACCCTCGTCCTCCACGGTAAAGACTATACCGTCCTCCCGCCGCGAGAGGAATATGCGCACCGTTCCGCCCTGCGGCCCGAACTTTATCGCGTTTTCTATCAGGTTCAGCCAGACATGCTGCATCAGCGCCTCGCTGCCGGTGTACTCGACGGAGTCGAGCTCCACGTCGAACTCGGTACCGCGCTCGGTCCAGCGCGGCTCGAGGGCGAGGATGGTCTGACGTATCTGCTCGTCGAGGCTGTATGTGGAGAATGATGGACGTATCCTCTGATTGTCCACCTTCGAGAGCAGGAGGATGTTTCCTACGAGGCTCGAGAGGCGGCGGGTGTTGAAGAGTATCTTTTCCACATACTCGGCCTGCTCGTCGCTCATCGGGTGCGAACCGCCCTGGAGCAGCGTGGCGTAGCCCTCGATGGCGGTTATCGGGGTCTTGAACTCGTGAGAGACGTTTGACACAAAGTCGGTCTGAAGTATCTTCGTGGCGCCGAGTTCCTGGGTCATGGTATTGAAGTCGCCGTATATTCGGCGCACCTCCCGAAAGCCCTTGTCCGTGCCGAGGCGGATGCTGAAGTCTCCCTTGGAGACCTTGCTCATCGCGTCGCTGAGCTTCATTATCGGCCCGAAGAACCAGTGACTGAGCAGCATAGATATGACGCTGCCGAGGAAGATGCTTACGATGATGAGCCAGACGACGTCCGGAATGTTCCGCGTTATCTCAAACCACGCGTGCAGCAGCTCCACCACACCGGAGCCGGCGGTGACGACCGCGAGCATGACAATGAGTATAAGCAGCGAGAACACGAAGCTCATGCCGAAGCGGCTGCTCCGGCCCTCGCTCTGACGGGTCTTCTTCAGGCGGCTTTTTTCGCTCTTGTCCCGCTTTTTCATGTCCGCACCACCTTGTAGCCTATCCCGCGCATGGTCACTATCTTGAAGTCGGGATTGTCGCGGAAGCGCTCGCGCAGCCGCCCGATGTGGACGTCTATCGTGTGGGTGTCGCTCTCGTTGTCGTAGCCCCATATCTCGTCCATCAGCTGGTGGCGGGTGAATATCCGTCCGGGGAAGGACGCCATTTTGTAGAGCAGCATGAATTCCTTCTGCGGAAGTATCAGCGTGTCCTGCGGGGTGACGACGGTGAGCGAGTCGCACTCCATGACGGTGGAGCCAATAACGAGACGGCGGTCGTTTATCATCTGCGCGCGGCGGAGCAGCGCCCCGACGCGCAGCACCATCTCGTTGACGTTTACCGGCTTTACCATGTAGTCGTCGCTGCCCGAGAGAAAGCCGAGGCGCATATCGTCAAACGCGTCCTTTGCGGTTATCATCAGGACGGGGATGGTGCTGCCCGAGTCGCGAAGCTCGCGCACGAGCTCGTAGCCGTCCATGCGCGGCATCATGATGTCGGTTATGACGGCGTCGTAGTAGTCCGCCTCAAGAGCCTCGAGCGCCTCCTGCCCATCGGACACGCCTTTCACTGCGTAGCCGTTCTTTATCAGGACGTGGCTGAAGAGCTGACGGAGCTCACGGTCGTCCTCGGCGATCAGTATTTTCAGCATTGCGTTCGGTACTCCGGTCTTATTCGGGCGTGTAGCCCGTGGTGCTGTCGATGACAACGGTGCCGGTCTCCCCGTCATAAGTGACGCCGAAGTCGAGCGCCGCCGCCAGATCCCGCAGTTTGAAATAGTTGTTCCCGTTTATCAGATAGGCGGTAAACTCTATCGCCTCGCCGTCGATGTACACCTGCGAGGTGGAGGGAGTTCCGGTGGAGGCGGGGCTGCGGTTGGCGATACCGCTGGATCTGTCGTAGATCTCGCCGGTGGTAAGAGTTATGGCCCGCGTCTCGTTGTCGTAGTCCACCGAGAAGGTGGCGTCGGTCCCGCTGAGGAGGCTTGCCACGTCGCGGAGCATGAAGTAGTTGTAGCCGCCGATGTTGTAGGCGGTCGGGAAAACCTGCCTGCTGTCGAGTACGACAGACTGCGTCGATACCTTCACCGGGATCGCGGACGACGCAGCAGCGGGCGCCGGACTCTCAGGGTTGAGCACCGAGTCCGGCAGACGGTAGACGTCGTAATCCGACGAAGGATAAGCAACCTTCCGCTCAAAGGCGGCCTTTCCGCCCGAGTTCCAGTTCTGCTCTATCAGGGTTATCACGCCGTTTTCGTAGCTCTTGACGAGTGCGGAGTGGGCGTAGTCCTTGTTGCGCTTCTCGGGCGACCAGTAGACCACATCGCCGCGCCGCGGGTTGCCCGAGATGATATAGAAATCGTACTCGGACGGGACCCCGAACATCCATGCAAACGGATCGTCGGACGGGAAGGCCACCGGGGGGTCGATGCCGACCCACATGTCCACGCCGTACACCTCTTCGTAGTAGCGGATGACTAGGTCGTTGCACTGGTTGTACGGGTAGGCCTTGACGCCGTCTATCTCATCGTGCGAGAAGCCAGCGCTGTTCTTTATCGTTACCCATGAGCAGGAGACGATGTCCTCATTCTCGCCCGCGAGCGCCGCGCAGGGAAACGCGAGCACGAGCGCAAGAAGAAGGGCGGTTATACGAATCGTCTTTTTCATATCGGTTCCTCCGTTTCGGGAAATGCGTACATGCATCCGCGTATGTCTGCGGATACGATTTATATTCAGATTTTATACCTTTCGGAGGGAAAGGTCAAGCCCGGGGCAAAGAAAGGGCGGCGGAGGTGATCCCTCCGCCGCCCCGACGTGTAATGCCTTCAGCGGTTCTCGAAGCGGATGTCCTGACCGGTGCGGAGCTCATAGGAGACGAGCGCGTCCGAGTCGAGGTTTTCCGCGTACATATCTACCGCGTTTATGCGGCTGTTCTCATAGGTGGTGTAGTAGTATATCCCCTTGTCGGTGTTGCAGCAGGAGGAGTATATCGTTATCTCATATTTGTCACCGCCGAGGTGGACGAGCCCGCGCTGCTGCTCGACCGACGCGAGAATGTGGAAGAACTGGCTGACGCTCTCGCTTTCGCCGTCGCCCGAGACGGAGTTCATGCGGGTGAACGCCGCCTTGACAAAGCGCGAGGCGCTCGAGAGGTCGCCGGGAAGTCCCATCGCGGCAAGGCCCTTACTGTACCTGTCCATCGGCACGGACGGCGCGAAGGAGTTCTCCGCGGGCTCGGCGGAGAGGGTCATATAGTTGGAGAGGTTTATGCGGTGATAGTCAAAGGGCGGGTTGTTCGTGAGGACGCCCACCGGGTTCTCGTATATCTTCAGCCCTGCGCGCGTGCTCTCTATGACGAGCGACTCCTCGCTGTCGGAGACCATCCAGTGCAGGTCGGACGGAGGCATACCCTCCGCAAACGCTATGTTTGCGATGTTGAGGCTGTCGAGCAGCGGACGCGCCTCCTTCACGCTCGCGCACTGCCCGAGTATCCACGGTATGAGCTCAAAAGAGGCGACGTTGTCCTTCCCGTCGGCGACAGGGAAGTAATAGGCGTTGTTCCAGAATGCGAGCCCCGCTGCGCTGAGACCCTTTTCGTTCGTCGCGTCGTAGTAGAGCGGGTAGCCGTCCTGCACGAACGCCATGCCTATCATTGCGTAGTGGGTCTTCATCTCGCCGGCGCTGCGGAAGCGGAAGGGGTAGTTCCTCGGCGTGACGGTGACGGTCTCGGTGTAGGAATACTCGAGGTCGAGGTTGCGTCCGAAGTAGAAATCGCGCGTTTTGTAGACGGCGGCAGTGCACATAGTCGTTCCTCCTTTTTAATGTTTGGATACAGTTTCCATTTTAGCATACGGCAGCAGCAAATTCAACGGCAATTTGCGGGCAAAGCCCACACCCATCCAGCGGGGCAGACCCCACAAGCAAGCGGGCAAAGCCCACACCCCTCTAGCGGGGCAGACCCCGCGGGTATCCGCGGGGGCGACCCCCGCGTCCTGAAGTGAGGCAGAGCCTCACCGGTACCTTGCGGG
>CANRIN010000084.1 GCA_947630675.1 uncultured Clostridia bacterium
CGCGGCGGTCTTCTGCGCGACCTCGTTCTGACGGGTGACGACCTGCGCTATAAACTCCGCCTCGTTCGTGCTCGCCGTCGCGATATTCTCCGCAGTGCTGCGGGCAGCGTCAAGCGCGGCGGTACGCTCGTCGTCGGTCATATCGTCCTCGGTGTCCGCCGTGACGAGATAGCGGCGGTAGGTCACGAGGTCGAAGTCGTTCCTGTGGTCTGCATAGTAGGTCTCGATGTCCGAATCGGTTATGGCGTCCGCAAAGGAGTCATACTTCATATCGGAATACTGGGTCGCGAGATAGCCGTTGCGGAGGAGCCGCTCGTACTCGGCGGTATCCATACGCTTGCCGTACATATTCCTGAGATACGCGTTCACATCATAGCCGTTGCTGTCGACATATTCCTGAAGCGACTGCATCTCGTTCTGAACGTTCTGCTCGTTTTCCTCGGAGAGGGTGACGCCCTCGGCTTCCGCCGCCGCTACGAGCATGTGGACCTGCTGCACCGAGTTCTTGGCGTTGTTCAGGAAGTAGTCGTGCCAGGTCATCGAGCTGTCCGCGTAGTAGGGCTGGTTTGCGAGCGGCTGGGTGGTGTCGAGCCCGAAGAGGGTCGATGCGTAGTCGCCGACCTGACTTACAAAGTTGGAGTACGAGTTGATATAGTAGTAGCTCAGCTCGTGGTCATAGACCTTCTCTCCGCCGACGGTGACGGCTGCGGCATTCGGCTTCACAAAGCCCTGATACACAAAGAAAACGGCCGAAAGCACAAGCGCCACAACAACGATCACCGTAGCGATCTTGTAACGCATGCCGCTGTCCTTACCGTCCTTTTTGTTCTTCTTCGCGTCAAGCTCTTCCGCGGCGGCGCTCTGAAGCTTGCGCTGCCTCTTTTCTCTGGAGGCGCTCATATCGCTTACACTTCCTCTCGAAATAACTTAAAAGACCCTGTTATTCAGAAAGGCTTTGGAAAATCCAAAGCCTTTCCGCCGTATTGGCAGCGGGAGAAGGATTCGAACCCTCACAAACAGAGTCAGAGTCTGTCGTGCTACCCTTACACAATCCCGCTATCTCCAAAACGCAAATATGATTATACCAAATTCCCGCTGTTTGTCAATACCAAACTTAAAATTTTTTGCTTACCGCGCTGTGCGGAGCCCCATGCAGCGGCTTTGTACACCCTCCGAGAGCGTGCGTCATGCCCTCCGGTACACAGCGAGATCGAAGTCTGCCGTCATCGTCCGCACATCCGACGTGAGGATACGCTCGGGGTGAGCCTCCCCGCTGCGCGAGTGCGGCGTCATGCGGAAGAGCTCAAGC
The DNA here is from genome assembly GCA_947630675.1 of uncultured Clostridia bacterium. GTDB lineage: Bacteria > Bacillota > Clostridia > Oscillospirales > JAAYOS01 > CANRIN01. The sequence continues at coordinate 1,310 of CANRIN010000084.1, forward strand.
GCGTCCTCCGCGCCGCCGAGCTCTACGGAGTACGTCACCCGCTTTTCCTCCGCAAGCTCGAAGCCCTCGTGCCGGTGCTCTCTGGGCTCAGGATGCGGAGGGCGGTCGTAAATTATACGCTTCAGCTCCGCGAGGTGCTCCGCTCCCGGCGCGGCGACAGCGAGGACGCCTCCCCGCCCGAGCAGACGCCGGAACTCCGCGCCGCACCACGGCGCAAACACGGAAAATATCAGAGATACCCCGCCGGTCTCGAGCGGCATGCCGTACACGCTTGCGACCGCGACCTCGACGTTTTCGCGGGTCTTCGCGCCGAGGCGCTTCGCGGCGGACGCCGCCGCGAACTTGGAGAGGTCAAGCGCCGCCGTGGGGCGCGTGGGCGCTATGTTCTCGAGAAACCACCCTTCCCCGCAGCCGGCGTCGAGCAGGACTCCGTCCAGCGTCCCAGACGATATTCGTTCGAGCTCGCGGCGGAGCGCGGAGTAGAAGCCCTTCCCGAGAAAAGCGCTCCGCGCCGCGACCATCTCGCGCGTGTCGCCCTCGAGCTTCGGGGGACGGCCAGTGAGAAGATTGACATATCCGCTCCTCGCGCGGTCGAAGGAGTGTCCGTTCGCACAGGAAAGCGCGCTGTCCTCACGAAACAGGCGTTCCCCGCAGACCGGGCAACAAAAGAGGGACGGGCGGCGTATGCCGCCCGTCTCCTCATGAATCATACCGTTTTCCGAACCCGGAAGCATTACTTGAACCAGCCGAGCTTGGTGAGCTTGCCGATAAGCGGGAGCTCCTTGGCCTTGCCCATGGCGGCGAAGACTATGCCGAGTATCTCATACGCGAGCGAGATGAGCACGATGATCCACTGGATTATCGTCACGATGATCGGGGTGTGATATGCGTACGTTATGCCGAACATCTTCTGCGGTACACGGATAAATCCGATGCAGAGAGAGATTATCGACAGCACGACGTTGCAAATCAGGAGGTACATTCCCTGTACCGCATGGAAGCGCACCCACGGAGAACGCTTCTCCGCAAAGAACGGGATAAATACCAGGAAGCCGATGTAGGAGAGAATTCCCATCGCCTTGTTGTTCGCTGCGTCCTGCGGATGGTACTGCGCGGTGTGGTCGGGCATGAAGCTGCTCTGATGCGGAGCGTACTGCTGATATCCGGGGTTACCCTGGGGCGGTGTCTGCTGATAGCCAGGATTGCTCTGCGGCGGCGTCTGCTGATAGCCAGGATTGCCCTGAGGCGGCGTCTGCTGGTAACCGGGGTTGCCCTGAGGCGGCGTCTGCTGATAACCGGGGTTGCTCTGGGGCGGCGTCTGCTGATAGCCGGGGGCGCTCTGAGGCGGCGTCTGCTGCGGAGCCTGCTCGGGCTGCGGCTCTGCCGTTACGGCCTCTCCGCAGGAGGGGCAGAAGAGAGCGTCATCCGCCAGCTGTGTTCCGCACTTGTGGCAGTATTTTGCCATTTTACTCCAACTCCTTCACTTCAAAATGTTTGTTGCTCCTCTGCCGGAACACGGTACCTGCGGGCGCTGTCGCCTGCAAACACGGGTTTCCGGTGGGATTTGAGTCAATTATACGCTTATCTTTTGAAAAATTCAACTATACTTTGCAAATTTCGCTGATGACTCCCGCCATCCGGCTGCAAGAAAGGACAGAGGCACGCGGCCCCTGTCCTTTCAGCGGTTTCTGTTACTTGATATTTGCTTTCAGCCACTTGACGTCCTCGCCGAGGCATGCGACGATGTCGTCGAGGTAGTCGTTCTCGCGCTCGACGGTCCACGCGGTCTCGTTCGGCTGTGCATCGGTCGCGGCCTTGATCTCGTGCCAGTCGATGCGGCTCGTCGGGTCGCCCATCGGGCACTGTATCTTCATGCGGCTCTGCATCTCGGCCATCCGCTTCTTCATCTCCTCGGAGAAGATCGGGTTGCCGTTCTCATCGAGCTTGGGCGGGGTGAAAGCGGGACGCGGCTCGTTCATCGAGCGCGGGGTGCCGGTACCTACGAGCTGGTTGTTCTCCTTGACGTGTATCGAGATGAAGCGGCCGCTGTGCTTGCGGATGAAGGCGGGACAGTCGCAGCCGGCGGCAGTGGCCCAGCCGCAGTCGAGCTGGAACCAGACCTTGCCGGGCTCGGTCGACTCTATCGTCCACTCGAGTATCGGCTTGCCCTCGTCCTCAAAGAACTCGGTGGTGTGATTGTGGTAGCCTATCTTGATGCCGTACTTCTCGGCCATCTCGGCCTTCTCGGTGAGCTGACGGCCGAGCTCCACAGCCTCGGCCTTGTTGGCAAACTGGAAGGACGGAACTATCATCATCTTTCCGCCGATGGCCGCGAACTTCGCGAGCATCTCGTCGTCTATCAGGTCCATGGCGACGTGGCTGGAGAGCGGCACTATCCCGCCGGCCTCCTCGCACATCTTCTTCAGGTCCTCGGCGGTGTTGTTCTTGAGGTCGTCCGCAAGCAGCTCGATGCCGTCATAGCCGAGCTCGTGCGCCTTCTTCAGCTTGTCCTGAAGGCTCATCGGGCCGCGCCCGAAGGAATAAGTACCGACATTGATTTTCATAATGTATCTGACTCCTTTCCAAAAATGGGTAAACGATTTCTGATATAAATGGTACACCCGCTCCGCCGGTTTGTCAAGTAAAATCTGTTGAGTTCGTCATCATCGTCCGGCGGCGCGGAAATATCTGTTTTGAGCGCGCTCCGGGAGCGTGCTCCGGCACTTGACAGAGCCTTTTGTTTTTGTTACAATTATTCTGCAATCGTTTTCAGAGTACGAAGCCTTTGGGTGAGAAAATTTAATGGAGGCGTAGATCCTATGGAAAAGTATCTCGGTTCGGACATAAAGCAGCTCGGCTTCGGCCTGATGCGTCTGCCGAAGCTTGAAAACGGAGAGATCGACCACGAGCAGGTCAAGGAGATGGTCGACCTGTTCATGAAGGCCGGCTTCACCTATTTTGACACCGCCTATGTCTATGAGAACGGCAAGAGCGAGATAGCGGCGCGCGAGTGCCTCGTCAAGCGCTATCCGCGCGAGAGCTTCACTCTCGCAACGAAGATGCCGCTCTGGGGCATGAAGGACGCGAGCGAGCTCGACGTCAAGTTCCAGGAGTCGCTTGACCGCGCGGGCGTCGGCTACTTCGACTTCTATCTGCTGCACAACATCAATCGCGGCAACTATGACGACTCGAACAAGTTCGACGCGTGGGGCTGGGGCATGAAGAAGAAGGCCGAGGGCAAGATACGCCATCTGGGCTTCTCCTTCCACGACACGCCGGAGCTTCTCGACAAGGTGCTCACCGAGCATCCCGAGGCCGAGTTCGTACAGCTCCAGATAAACTACGCCGACTGGGAGAACCCCGGCGTCCGCAGCCGCGAGTGCTACGAGGTCGCGCGCAAGCACGGCAAGCCGGTCGTCATAATGGAGCCGGTCAAGGGCGGCAGCCTCGCCGGTATGGCGGAGCCCGTCCGCAAGGTGCTCACCGATGCGAACCCCAACGTCTCGGTCGCGAGCTGGGCCGTCCGCTACGCTGCGAGCCTCGAGGGTCTCGTCACTGTCCTCAGCGGCATGTCGAACATCGACCAGATGAAGGACAACATCAGCTACATGGAAGACTTCAAGCCGCTCAGTGACTCGGAGCGCGCCGTCATCGCGAAGGCGGTCGAGGAGCTGAACAAGATCCCGCAGATACCCTGCACCGAGTGCCGGTACTGCGTGGACGGCTGCCCGCAGAAGATAAGCATTCCCCGCTTCTTCCAGGCGTACAACAACTATCAGCTCTTCCGGAACAAGCAGGGCTTCATCCAGCGCTACAACGGCACCGCGCGCGACGGCGGCTCGCCGGAGGACTGCATACAGTGTGGCCAGTGCGAGAGCCACTGCCCGCAGCACCTCGAGATAATCAAGCTGCTGCAGGACGTCGCCGCCGCGACAAAGTAAGCGTCATAAAACGTACATAACGAAATGAGCGGGCGTTTGCCCGCTCATTTTTTGCTGTAAAGACAGGGCTGCCGGAACGGCAGCCCTGTCTTATTCCGTAAACCGCACGATGCCGTTCGGCGTACAGTCTATTATGGCACACAGCTTTTCAAGCGTCAACAGCGTGATGTTCCTGCCCTTCTTCAGTGAATCGAGCGTTTTGTTATCTATGCCGCCCTTCAGAAGCTGATACTGCGTCACTCCGCGCCGCCGCATCGTCTCCCACAAGGGGCTGTAATCTATCATAAACCCACCTGATTATATCAATATGCCGCTAAAAGCACGAACATTTACAAAGGAAACTTTCACACTTTCAAGGTTCCAGATTTTCTTCGTCAAAAAGCGGCGAATCAAAGAACTCCCTCATACTTATGCCAAGCCCCTGACACAGCTCGTGGATTATGCGCAGCTTTACGGAATCATACGAGCAGTTTATTACGTTTCCTATGGTCGACTTAGGCACGCCGCTCCTCATATACAACCGGTACTGCGTCATGCCCTTTTCGGCAAGCAGCTCTCCGAGTCGCTTGCTTACGGCTTCATTCAAGAGCATTTCATCGCCACCCGTACCTGTAAATGTACTAATATTATATGAACAGGCACAAGAAAATTAGTCCCTGTAACTGTACTAATCTCGCTTTTTGTGCTATTCTAAAATCCGAGGTGACGATTATGACGGTTACATTCTGCGGACACAGGGAAGTCTACGAGCGCGCAGAGGTGCGCGAATGGCCACGAGGGTGTGTCGATGCGCTTATATCTGACGGCGCAAACCTGTTCTATCTCGGCGGATACGGAGAGTTTGACCGGATGGCGGCAAGCGTCGTCCGGGAGGCGAAATTGCGCTGCCCGCATATCCGGGCGGTACTCGTTCTATCCTATCCCGACAGGGTCCCGGACTGTGACGGCTATGACTACACCCTATACCCTCCCTTGGAAAACGTACCGCGCAGATATGCTATACTCCGCAGAAACGAATGGATGGTCCGTGAGTCGGACGTGGTCGCGGCATACGTCCGCGTCGGCTTCGGCGGGGCCGCCGCGATGCTCGAATACGCTGCCCGTCACCGCAAGCGCATACTGCGCTTCTCCCCCGCCGGGTAAGCCGTTCCCGCGCACGGGAGGGCTTGCGTTTTGCTCCGCTTTTTGCTATAATTACTTTATAATGGGTTTTTGGGCTGTCTCATGGCACAATATATATTGCGGGACGCCATGAATATACGGCGCCGCATTCGGCGCAGACTTACTATATTCGGAGTGTGATACTGTTTGGCTGCAAAAAAGACAAACTACGGCAACGATTCGATCTCCGCGCTGAAGGGTGCGGACCGGGTGCGGAAGCGCCCCGGCGTCATCTTC
>CANRIN010000085.1 GCA_947630675.1 uncultured Clostridia bacterium
TGGTTACTTTTTGCGCGAGCAAAAAGTAACGCAGGGGCGCGGGGCGGCACAGCCCCGCGAAGGTAGTGGTGAGGCTCAGCCTCACTTAGGGACGCGGGGGTCGCCCCCGCAAATACTTGCGGGGCTTCCCCGCTATACGGTATGGGGCGGCACAGCCCCGCGAAGGTGTGGTGAGGCTCTGCCTCACTTAGGGACGCGGGGGTCGCCCCGCGGATGCCCGCGGGGCTTCCCCGCTAGATGGGTGCGGGGCGGTATGCCCGCAAGGTACCGGTGAGGCTCTGCCTCACTTAGGGACGCGGGGGTCGCCCCGCAGATTCCTGCGGGTCTTCCCCGCTAGATGGGAGTGGGCGGCAGGTTTTCCTCTACCTGCGAACGCACGGATTTTGTGACGTGAAACTGGGGGGACGGCGACTTTTGCCGTCCCCTTTTTCTTTTCCCGCGCGGCGGTGTATGTCCCGAGAGACGGCCGCGGCATATTATGGACGCGTGGGGGAGGGATAACGAATGGCCGAATGTATGCTGACCAGCAGAGGGGAGACCCGAGCCCGCCTGATGGCAGGCGAGCTCGGGAAGAAGGGGATACCCGCGGCGCTCCGCCGTCTGCCGGCGGAGCTCACGCGGGAGGGCTGCGCCTACGGGGTGGCGCTTTCGTCGGAGGAGCTTCCGAGGGCGATGCACCTGCTCCGCGTCGCAGGGTTCCCGCCGAGGAAGGCGTTTATCCGCGGAGAGGACGGCTGGCGGGAGGTGGGCGCGTGAGCGCCGGGCGCTCGCGGCGCGGACGCGAAGTCCGCCTCGCGGGAGAAAGCTATGTCCCCGGGACCGTGCGAACGGGGGCGGCGGGATGATATACCTCGACAACGCCGCAACGACCGTCGAAAAGCCGCCGAAGGTCATCCGCGCGGTGGAGGAGGCGTTCCGGCGCGGCGGGAACGCCGGGCGGGGAGAGGGGAGCGGCTATGCCGGCGAGACTCTGCTGGCCTGCCGCACGGAGGCGGCGGCGCTCTTCGGCACGCAGCCGGAGCGGGTGGTCTTCACCTTCAACGCGACCCATGCGCTGAATATCGCGATAGCTTCGCTCGCTCGCGGCGCGCGCCGAGCCGTCATATCCGGCTACGAGCACAACGCCGTCCGCCGCCCGCTCGCGGCGCGCGCGGACGCGGGACTGGAGACGACGGTCGTCCGCTCGCCGCTCTTTGAGCCGGAGTATTTTCTTTTCATGTTCGAGAGGGCGCTCGAGCGCGGCGCGGACTTTGCGGTGTGCACCCACGTCTCGAACGTGTTCGGATATATCCTGCCGATAGAGCGCGTGGACGCGCTATGCGAGCGGTACGGCGTGCCGCTCATAGTGGACGCGAGCCAGTCCGCAGGTGTGCTGCCGCTTGACGCCGGAAGTCTCCGCGCAACGCGGTTTATATGTATGCCGGGCCACAAGTCGCTCTACGGGCCGCAGGGGACGGGGCTGCTCATCTGCCTCGGAGATGCGGAGCCGCTGCTATACGGCGGGACCGGTCAGGACTCGCGGGCGGACGGGATGCCGGACTATCTGCCGGAACGGCTCGAGGCGGGCACGCAGAACCTGCACGGAATAGCGGGACTGCTGGAGGGGATACGCTATGTCCGCGAGCGCACGCCGGAGGCAATACTCGCCCACGAGCGCGCGTTTACCGAAAGGGTGCTCGACGGGCTGCGGATCTATCCCGCGATAAAGACCTACTCGGCGCGGAGACTGTTCTGTCAGACGGGCGTGCTTTCACTCGAGCTGCGCGGTGGCGACAGCGAGACGTTCGCGCACGAGCTGATGCTTCGCGGGATAGCGACGCGCGGAGGACTGCACTGCGCGCCCCTCGCGCACGAGTCGGCGGGAACGGCGGAGCGCGGGACGGTGCGGATAAGCCCGTCCGACTTCACCCGCCTGCGCGACGCGGATACACTCGTCGCGGTTCTCGCGGGAAATCGCGCGGGCTTCGCCCGCGACCTATTTCCCGCGAGGCCGTCGGACAGAGCGTAGCTCTGCCGACGGCAAGCGCTCCGCTTCGCAATTCCCACGCGGTCGGTGACCGCGTGGGAACCCTTCCGATTAAACGTGCTCGGCGGAAATGAATTCCGCCTGCGCGAAGTTGCTTGCCATAGGCAAGCAACTTCAACCGCGCGAACAGGCACGGTGCGGCTTTGCCGTCTTCGACGCGCGCTACGCGAGAAGTATTTTTCCATTTCGATTAGTGCAAAGTCGGGACGTCGGCGCGGAGCGCCGAGGTCTGATGCGCCCGGTAGAAGGTCGGATGCGGTATGAGTTCAAGGGCGCATTGTACACGCCGCCGGAAAAACGGATGTGACTCTATTTCGCGCCTAACGGCGCGAAACTCTGCGAGGCTTTCGGAAAAGCAAAACCGAGGGTTTGGTGCTCAAACCCTCGGTTTTCTCCGATTTTTCAGACTATCTCGGTGCCCTTTGCGTCGTAGTACGCGAGCGCGCGCCTCACCATGTCCTCGGTCACGCCGAAATGCTCCGCGAGCTCCCACGGCTCAGTGATGCCCTGCCGCGCAGCGCTCCGCAGACGTGAGGGGGAGAGTATATGCTCGTATGCCCACGCCCAGGCACGCGCCTCGTTCCGTTCCACGCTGTCCGCCGCGCTGCACTTTGTGTAGAAGCTCCCGGTGCAGCAATGTCCGAGCTCGTGCGCGAGGCGCGTCACCGACTCGGCGGAGCTGAGCTTTCGCGAGCTGTCCAGTCCGACCGCACAGCGTTCGTGCCCGCAGTCTATAGCGAGCGACCCGCACTCCGTAAGCGGCACCCGGTATATCGCGATATTCCGCGCTTCGGCGTACCGTTCCAGCGTCTTTTCCGTCATTTATTCCTTCGGTTCTCCTTCTCCCGCTCCGCGACGTAGCGCGCGAAGCGCTTTACTTCCTCGAACATCTCATCGGTGATCTCTTCTGCATCTCCGCCGAAGAGCGCAAACCTCAGCTCGGCTTCCGCGTTGAAGTCCTTGAGGGCGGGGGAGGATCCGCCGTAGGGACGGGAGGCGTAGGGGTCGTCGCTCCAGCCCATCAGATAGTCCGCGGACGTGTGCAGGGCGGCTGCGATGGGGGAGAGCTGCGATATCGGTATCTTGCTTATCTCGCCGCTCTCGTAGCGGTACACGGTCGCGCGCGAGATGCCGAGCAGCCTTGCAAGCTCGTCGGCGGTCATGTCAAGCGCCTTTCTCCGTTCGCGGATGCGCTCGCCGGTCGTCATATAAATCACCTCTGGCTTTAAGTATAACACGGGCGGCGCAGATATGCAACAAAGAAATTCGCGGAAATGCGAAATTTTTCTCTTGACATTTCGCTCGAACAGATGTACAATATTTGCAGAGTGAAGTCGCAGTAATGCGACGGCAGGCGTCGGTCTTTGCTGTGCATGAAACCGCACGGTGTCACGCGCCGGCGTGCCTAATTTTTTTGCAGCGCAGGTCGCAAAAATGCGATAAGGAGGCGAACCGTTGAGAATAAGGGACGTTCCGGAGCGCCCGGAGATACTGCGGGCGCTCCGGACGGGCTATCCGCAGCCGGCGAGGCGGACGAGGCGTCCGCCTCCGTCCGGATGGGTGAGAGCGGAGGGGAGAGCGCGCGTCCGGCGGCGCGTCTCTCGTCCGTGACGCGGATAAAACGGATGTCGGCCGCCGTATCGCGCGCGGCGGAGGGTATCCGAAACAATATCGGGAAAGGAGGGTTCGGATGAAGGAACTGCTCGTAAGGCTCTGCAAGCTGCTCGAGGTCAAAAGTCTCGTGACGCTCGCGCTCACGGCCGCGATGGTCGCGCTGCTCTTTCGGGGCGAGGAAGTACCGAGGGAGATGCTGACGCTCTTCAGCACGGCATACGGCTCGGTCGTGACCTACTTCTTCACAAGAAAGAGCGGCTCGGACGAGTCGTGAGAGAGTTTTGAAAACAGTGCCCGCGGGAGCGCGGGCGGGAAAGGAGAAAAGCTATGAAGAATATTCCGGTTCGCGGCGAGTTCACCGTGACCGCCGCCTATGGGGAGACGAATCCCAAACTCTGGGGAACGAAGAAGCACGCGGGGGTGGATATAGCGGCGGGCGACCGCCGCGTCTTCTCCGTATGCGCGGGACGCGTCCGCGTCGTCGCGTTCGACCCGAACGGGTGGGGACAGTATGTCACGGTAGGAGACGGGGAGGGCAGGATACACCTCTACGCGCATCTCGTGCGCGGGAGCGTGCTCGTGAGCCCCGGGGAGGCAGTCACGCCCTCCGTGCAGCTCGGCACGATGGGGGCGACGGGCAACGTCACCGGCGTCCATCTCCACTATCAGATAAACGACGTGAGCGGTACGCCGCAGGATCCGACGCCGTTTCTCGGCATACCGAACGCGCGCGGAGTTTACCGCCCGGACGGGGGCGGTGCGCATGAGTCCGGAGGCGAAAACGGCGGCACGGGAGCCTCCGGCGGGGCGGAGGCTCCGCAAGCCCACTGGGCGGAGCGGTACTATGACTCGCTCGTCGCGCGCGGGGCTATAGACGGAGGCGCGACCTCAGAGGTGTGGCGGCGTTTTGACGCGAGCGCCGCCGAGCTGACGGTGGGTCAGCTCCTCGCCCTGGCGGACAAGCTGAAATAGGCGGGACGCAGCGCATGTCTTGAAGCTGCGGCGGTCATGCCGAAAGTTCCGGGGGATTGACAAACCCGCCCGACCTATCTATAATTAGTCTATGATTTGCGGATATGCGGGACGCTGCCGGGTGCGGCGTCCCGCAGCCGAAGAGATTACGGGGGTGCGTGAGATATGGTAGAAGTCGCGGCGGCGCTCATCTGGGACGGGGATCGCTTTATGATATGCAGACGGCCCGCGCATAAGGCGCGCGGCCTTCTGTGGGAGTTTGTCGGAGGAAAGCGTGAGGCCGGAGAGACGCTTCCGGAAGCGCTCGTGCGCGAATGCCGCGAGGAGCTGGACGTCCTCGTCGGCGTGGACGACGTCTTCATGGAGGTGACGCACGAGTACCCGGACATCACGGTACACCTGACCCTCTTCAACGCGCGCATACTCGAGGGTGAACCGAAGCTGCTCGAGCACTGCGACCTCCGCTGGATCACCCCGGCAGAGATAAAGAACTATGAGTTCTGCCCCGCAGATGAGGACATCCTGCGCCGTATAGAGAGTATGAACTAGCGTTTCCGCGCGGCAAAAAACCTTTTCGGGGCTTGACAGTGCAGAAAAAGATGGTATAATAATTGGTGCGCGGCATTCGGAACACCCTGCCGCGTATATACACGGAGAGGTATCGAAGTGGTCATAACGGGGCTGACTCGAAATCAGTTTGCAGGAAACTGCACGTGGGTTCGAATCCCACCCTCTCCGCCAAAAGTCCAGTATCCATGCGGGTTCTGGACTTTTTCTTTTCCCGGCAAAGTGTTTTCGGAGCACAGCATTTTGGGCAGAACAGCGTTTTTTAGGGCAGAACAGATTTTATTCTTCGGGTCTTTCGCCGACTACCTCCGTTTCTGCGGTCAGAGCGTTCCATTTGCTTTTGAAATCCCCGGCTTCGGGCAGCGGCAATCCGCTCACCATCGCCTGCGCCGAGGAAAGCTTCGAGGAATAGTCCAGATGCGCATAGATGTTGGCAGTGGTGCTGAAATCCGAATGACCGAGCCACTCCTGGATCTGCTTGAGGGGAACACCGTTAGCAAGTAAGAGACTGGCACAGCTGTGCCCTTACGGTATAATTACGACAAACCGGAAAAGCCCCGTAGAATCAAGGGCTAATAGTGACAAGTAACTATTTTGCCGCAGAGGGCGGCGTGACGATGTGTCACGCCGTCTTTCTGCG
>CANRIN010000086.1 GCA_947630675.1 uncultured Clostridia bacterium
CGGATAATTGCGGCGGAGGCGCGCGGCGAGAGTTACAACGGTCAGGTCGCCGTCGGCGCGGTGATATTGAACCGCGTCAAGCACCCGTCGTTTCCGAACACGCTCTCCGGCGTGATATATCAGCCGGGTGCGTTCACCGCCATTTCGGACGGGCAGTTTTCCTCAACGACGGTGCCCGACTCCTGCCGCCGCGCCGCGTCGGACGCGATGAACGGCTGGGACCCAACCGGCGGGTGCATATACTACTTCAATCCCGCAACCGCGACCTCGTCGTGGATATGGTCGCGCCCGCAGGTGATAAAGATAGGCCGCCACATCTTCTGCAAATAGGCGGGCTCCGCCGGCGGTTTTGCCGGGGCGGCACGGTGCCACCGTGCCGCCTATTTTCGCGCCGGACGCCGCCGCAAAAAATTTTTTTGAAAAATTTTTAAAAAAGATGTCCCGAAAATCGGATGTGCGGACATACACAGACAGAACGTCATCCACGGACGCTCCGCCGCACCGAGATTCGGCCTTCACCGTGGGTGTGCAGCGGCGGAAGTCCACTCCGCCGCCCGCCGCCCTGCCTTCACCCGAACCTCCGGCACGACACTCGATCCTCATTTCAGAAAGGGGGTTTGATCCTACACATCCGTTCGCGCATCGTTTAATACATCCGTCGGGAAATCATTCAAACCGTTCGGAAAAGCCTCGGGGCGGCGCAAACTGCGCCGCCCCGTTCCGTTGCTTTCGTAAGCTCTTTCAGTCGAAGAGATATGCCTTCGCGTCGTGCGGCGCGAGGCGCACGGTGAGCCGGTCGGTAAGTCCCGTACTCTCGCCGCTCCACAGCTCGACGCCGCTTCTCTCTCCGAATTCCTCGACGTCCGAGAGCGAGACGCTTATCTCGCTTTCCTCGTCCGAGAGGTTGAAGACGGCGAGGTGGAAGCCGCCCTCGCTCGAAGGCGCGGTCCAGAGAACGTGCTCGCGCCCGCAGACCTCCTTCCGCCACACCTGATGCGCATGGCGTGCGTTCCGGTGCATCGCAAGGACGCGCCCGTTTGTGACGAGGCTCATCGTGAAATCGTCAAAGCCCGTCATCTCGCCGCCTATCATCAGCGGCGAACGGAGGACGCTCCAGAGCGTCATCATCGTCCGCTGCTCCGCCTCCGTGAAGCGCGTCCGCTCGTTTTTGTCGTAGACCTGACGGACAGGGCCTATCGGCAGCATGTCGGCGTCCGGCCAGTGACCCGCGCCGGCGTGGACGCTCCACTTCTCCGCGCGCTCGAACATGGCGTAGAGCAGCCGCCAGTCGTCCCAGAAGTCGTCGGTTATCCGCCACATGTTCGACACCTGCTTGTAGAGCTCGGCGCGCTCAAGCTGCGCGGGTCCCGGCGACAGGCTCAGCACCATGTCCCGCCCGCAGGCGCGAAGCGACTCGCTTATCAGGCGCATCTCGCCCTCCTCGTGGGGAAGCTCGCGGCAGATGTCGTCGCACTTCACGAAGTCCACGCCCCACTCGCGGTAGAGCGCGAATATGCTGTCATAGTATTCCCGCGCGCCCGGACGCGCCGGGTCGACGCCGTACATGTCGCTGTTCCATACGCAGATGCTCGAGGGACGCGCGACGTCCCGCGCGCGGAGCTCCGTGCCGAGTATCTTCGCGCCGCGGTGTACCGCCTGTCTCGGGATACCGCGCATGATGTGTATGCCGAACTTCAGGCCGAGGGAGTGAACATAGTCCGCGAGGGGACGGAAGCCCTTCCCGCCCGCGCTCGAGGGGAAGCGGTTCTCTGCGGGCAGGAGGCGCGACCATTCGTCCATATTCAGCTCGCAGAACGGCTCGTACTCGTTGTTCTTCGCGCCCGCCGCCGACCACTGTATGTCGACGACGACGTACTCCCAGCCGTACTGTTTGAGGTGTTCCGCCATAAACTGCGCGTTTCGGCGGACGGTCTCCTCGTCCACCGCCGCACCGTAGCAGTCCCAACTGTTCCAACCCATCAGCGAAGTCTGTGCTACCATACCTGTGTCCTCCTTTTTCTTTTTATCTATATGTGTTGTTTATCGTGCGCTTATCTCGACCCTATCCGCACCGCCTTCATTATCGGCTCGGCGACGATTACGCTGATAAGCACGCTGAGGAAGCCCTTGATGAAGGTGAACGGCACGTTGAAGACAAGCAGCGCCTGCCAGAGGTTCTTCACCCACGGGGCTATCGCCTGATACGCGCCCATTATCGCCTCCATCGGCATGAAGTTAGTGTAGATAGGATAGGTTATATAATAGTTTGTGAGCAGGCTCACCGCCGCCATCGCGAGCGCGCCCGCCGACCCGGCGGCGAGCACCATCGGCCTGCGCGAGCGGATAAACCCGAGGAGTGCCTTCCGCACCTTCTCGTTTTTTACCTTGCCCGCCGCGCGATCGAGCGCCGCCGTGGGGCGGCCCGGCTTCACGCGGTAGAGCAGTCCCGCCGTGAGTGTCATCGTCGCGCCGAGAAGGAAGTTCGACAGCTCGCCGACGCCGCCCGTAGAGGTCATCGTCACGTTGACGAGGTTCTTGACAAGGCAGACCGCGACTCCCCAGAGCGGCCCGAACGAGAAGGACGCTATCACAGCCGGGAGCTCGGAGAAGTCCATCGAGATGAACGGAGGCATGAGCGGCACGCTGAAGCTGAACATCATCAGCACCGAGCTCACCGCCGCGAGCACTGCCGTCACTACGAGCATCCTGACGCGGTCGTTGTTCCGAAGATCGTTTTTTCCGTTTTTTGCGCTGGGCATGGGTGATCTCTCCTTCAAAAGGGTCTTGCGTTCAGTCAAATTTTACCGTTCCTGCGGCGAAAATTCAATCAGCAGATTTCACAAAAGGCCGCCCGGTATTTTCAGTTTTCACTTTCACGTTTCAGATATTTTCTCTTCACCCAGCTGAGGCCGAGGAAGCGCTTGCGGAACATCATCCGGCGCAGTCCCTTAACGTACCGCTCGAGCGACTCAAGCTCGCCCTCCGCCGGCGGCTCGGAGGAGTACCACGCCTTCTCCGCCGTTTGCGCCGCATCCTCGGGGGAAGCGCCGTCGACATAGATTATCCTCTTCACCCTGCCGGCAAACTCCGCGGCGGTCTCGCCCTCCGCGCGGCGGCAGAGAGGTTCGACCGCTCCGAGCAGCCGCACCGCCTCAAGCCACAGCTCCTTTGCGGCGCCGCGGTCTCCGTACTTTTTCCGCAGCGCCTCCAGGCTCCGCCCGCGCAGCGCGAGCGCGCGCACCGCAAGGAACAGCGCGAGCAGCAGCAGTATGCCTCCCACTGCGGCGGCGGCCGCAAGCACCGCCATCGGTATGCCGCGTTCCCCGCCCTCGGGGCGCACGTCGGTCTCGTCGTCGTTCGGCTCCGTGGGGACCTCCGTCGGCGGCGCGGACGGCTGCGTCACCTCGACCGGCGGCTTGTCCTCCGGCTCGTAGTCGCGGTCGAGGTGGTCGAGGGCGAGCGGGTCTACCGTCACCCAGCCCACGTCCTCAAAGAACAGCTCCGGCCACGCGTGCGCGTTCTCTCCGGTGAGCTCGTAGAACCCGTTCTCGTTCCGCTCCGCGCCGGACATGCTGTACCCCTCCGCGTAGCGTGAGGGTATGCCGTATCCGCGCGCGAGCACCGCCATCGCCGTGGCGTAGTAGGTGCAGTAGCCCTCCCGGGTAGAGAGGAACCAGTTCACGAAGTCCACGCCCTCCGGCACCTCTGAGGGCGAGAGAGTGTAGCTCGTGCCCGCCTCCAGCTCGCGCGCAAGCTCAAGCGCGAGGTCGAACTTGTTGAGCTCCTCGCCCTCGTCGGTGCGGGCGGCGAACTTCTCGAGCACTATGTCGCGGAAGTTCTGCGCTATATTCGGCATGTACCGCGCCATGCCGCCATACTCGAGGCGGACGCAGCCCAACGCCTCCATCAGGTCCGCCAGCCTTGCGGACGTCTCCGGCAGGTAACCGCCGTAGTATGTTCCGTCGCGCCCATCAAGCGGGAACGGTCTGTACCTGACGTATTGGATGCTGTTCGGGGTCATGCCCCCGGTACTGCGGCTCCACCACTGCCACGCGTCTGTCTTCATGTATATTGCGACGGGCGAGCGCTCCTCCTCCGGTGGGATATCCGGCCCGATATACCGAAAGTCCGATATATCTCCCAACGCATCCGCCGAAGTGACGTACATCGTCCCGCGCAGGAACTTCCGCGTCTCGGCGTCCTGACGGGATATATTCTCCGGACCCATTATCATTATCTCGAGCGCGTAGCGGAACTCATCTCCGTCGACGCCGAGGGCGGCAAGCTCGTCGTCTCTCAGCAGGAACGCCTCCGGCTCGACCTTCGGAAGCGTCTTCTCAAACTTCTCAAGTCTCTGAAGCAGCTCAAACAGCTCCTCCTCGCTCTGCGGGTCTATCTGCTCAAACAGCCGGTCGACCGTGCGCGTTATACGCGCCTCGTTTTCGGCGAGCTGACGCGCCTGCGCCTCCGTGTAGCCGTAGAAAATGTGGTAGTCGACGGCGTCGTAGGCGCTCTGCGCCTCCGCCTCGTCAAGCGAAGTTCGGACGATCTCTGCGGCGCCGGCGTCCTCGCCGGTCCCGGTCGGGAGCGTCACCGGTCCGTCCGGAAGGTACTCCGCGCGGATAGTCCGCATCGTCTCCTCATCCTCCGGCTCGGCGTATTCCACGAGCGCCGACAGCGCCGAGGCGGCGGTCCTTGTCATCGCCGTCTCGCCGAAGCCCCGCACCTCGTAGCCGTCTCCCTCGCTCATCTGCTCCTTGGGGTACAGCTCGCCCTGAAGGTTGAAGTAGGGCACGAGCCCGGTCGCCGTTACCCTCTCCGGCCGCTCCACGGTGAACATGCTGGTGTAGTGGGAATAGTGGTATACGGTATAGCTCATGTCCTGGAAGGCGCGGTTGAAACGGCTCTCCCTGCCGGGGACGTTCCCGCGCAGGAGGTCGAACGCATCCGTTTTTCTGTCCCGCCAGAGGTTTGAGGCGAAGCGGTACGCGCCCTCAAGCTCGCCCTCCTCCCAGCCCTTGCCGGTGTACCTCGCGCGGACGCTGCCGCGCAGGCGCTGCAGGGGAGAGGCGGTGGCGACTAGGAGGGTCGTCCTGTCGGAGGGCTCTACCGGCCCGCCGAGCTCCGCCGCAAATCCGTAACCCACCGCGTTGAGCGAGAAGGTCGCGGTGCGGCGGGTGTAGCCTTCAAAGCCGCTCGCGAGCGAGTCCACGACGTCTCCCACAGCCTCCTCCACCCGCGTGAGCTTCAGCGACTCGGAGAGCTCCACCGGGCGGAACAGCGTTCCCGCGACTGCCATGGCCGCCGCTATCGGTATAGCAAAGAGCGCTATCGCCGCGGGCGAGCCTATCACGGCGGCGCGGCGTTCCTCCTGCGCCGCCGCCGCGCGGACTTGCTTCCGACCGCGCTTCTCCCGCGCGGAGGGCATGTTAGCCAACACCCCGTAAAACAGTAATCAAAAAATGAGCGGCAATCGTCGTACAGGATTGGTTAAAAATTAAATTGTTTTACGGAGGAACCCCCATGAACAAGCTGATTTCCTGTAAGTTCAATATCGACAGCGGATGCGTGGAGTTAATCTATACGGACGGCACCATGCTCGCTATCGACTGCACCGCTGTGGAGAACAGCATAGAAACTACCATCAACGGGCGCTCGGAGATGGAGTGGCTCATTTACAACGCCCCGCTGGATTACGCGGAGCTTGTGCTGAGCGGCGAGCTGGAGGGATACCTGAAACGGGTGTCCGGCCCGTACAGCGGGATCGGCTGGGACTCATAAGCA
>CANRIN010000087.1 GCA_947630675.1 uncultured Clostridia bacterium
CGCCGCGCGCGTGAGATAGCCGGGCGGGCCGACGCCGCGGGCGAGAAGCTCGAGGAAAAGCCGGTCAAGATGGCCATCAACGACATAAACGAGGGACGTACACGCGGAACGCTGCGCGACGGGTTCCAGAGCGCGGCGAAGGAGTAACGGTGTACGGGGAAACCGTCCGGGCGGCGAAGGTCGCAGTCAGCGCCGCGGCGTATGCCGCCGATCACACATACACTTACCTGATACCCGCGTCACTTGAGCAGCAGATAGCTGTGGGGACGCGGGTACTCGTGCCGTTCGGAAGGCGAAACCGACGCACCGAGGCGATGGTGCTCGACATCACCGACGACGTGGAGGGGCGCAAGCTGAAGCCCATTCTCCATGTGCTCGACCGGGAGCCGGTGTTCACGCCGGAACTGATACGCCTTGCGCTTTCGCTCCGCGACAGGTGCTTCTGCACCTACTATGACGCGGTGAAGGCCATGCTTCCGAGCGGGATATGGTACTCCGTCGAAGACGAGTACCGCCTTGCGCCGGAGCTTGACCGCACCTCTGCGCTCGCGCTTGCGGAAAACGATGCGGAGCGCGCGGCGGTGGAGCTCGCGTCGGAAGGCGTCGGCGTCGTGAAGGGCGAACGGGAAGCAGGAGGGAAAACCTTCGACGCGCTCGTGAGCCGGGGCGTGATAGTGCGTGAGACGGCCGCGAGCCGCGTGGTCGGCGACAAGACGGTGAGGATATTCAGCCTTGCCGTCACAGACGAGGAGGCGCGGCGCTACATCGCGCGCAACGGGGACAAGTACCCGTACCGCCGCGACGTGCTGAACTTCCTCCGCGACGCCGGCGAGGCCGCCCTCGGAGAAATAACCTACTTCACCGGCGCGACAAGGCAGCAGGTGACGGGTATGAAGAAGAGCGGGCTTATCTCGGAGAAGCGTCTGCCGACCTACCGCCGGCCGGAGCTCGAACAGGTGGAGCCGTCCGGCCCCGCAGTCCTCAATGAGGAGCAGCAGGCGGCGCTCGACCGCCTCGCGGCGCTCGCGGACGGGAAAAAGCCCGCCGCCGCGCTGCTGTACGGCGTCACCGGCTCGGGAAAGACCCTTGTGTATATCGAGCTCGCGGCAAAGGTTATAGAGAGCGGGCGCGGCGCGATGATCCTCGCGCCGGAGATAGCGCTCACACCGCAGCTCATGCGCCTCTTCCGCGCGCGCTTCGGGGACAGGGTTGCGATACTCCACTCCGCGCTCACCGTCGGCGAGCGCGCGGACGAGTGGAAGCGTATCCGCGCGGGCGAGGCAGACGTCGTGCTCGGCACGCGTTCGGCGGTGTTCGCGCCGATATCTAACCTCGGACTCATCGTCATAGACGAGGAGCAGGAGAGAAGCTACAAGTCGGAGAGCACGCCGCGCTACCACGCGCGCGACGTCGCGCGGAGGCGCGCCGCGAGCGCGTCCGCGCTCCTCGTACTCGGCAGCGCTACGCCGTCGGTGGAGAGCTACGAGCGCGCGAGGAGCGGCGTGTACGAGCTCGTCACGCTGAAGGAGAGGTATGCCTCGCGTCCGCTTCCGTCTGTTGAGATAGTCGACATGCGGGAGGAGCTGCGGCGGGCCAACCCCGGCATGGTAAGCGTGGCGCTCCGCCGCGCGATAGAGGAGCGGATGGCGGCGGGACGGCAGTCGATACTTTTCCTCAACCGGAGAGGCGCGGCGCGCCGGGTGGTGTGCGCCGAGTGCGGATACACTCCCGAGTGCCCCAACTGCTCGTCCGCCTACACCTACCACTCTGCGAACGGCCGCCTGATGTGCCACTACTGCGGCTCAAGCGAGCCGAAGCCGGAGCGCTGCCCCGAGTGCGGCGGCGAGCTGAAGCTCGTCGGCGCGGGGACGCAGCGGGTCGAGCAGGAGCTCATAGACCTCATACCCGGCGTGCGGGTGCTCCGTATGGACTCGGACACCACATCCGCGCGCCACTCGCATGAGGAGATACTTTCAAAGTTTCGCGCGGGCGAGGCGGACGTGCTGCTCGGCACTCAGATGATAGCGAAGGGACTCGACTTCCCGAAGGTGACGCTCGTCGGCGTTCTCAACGCCGACAGCGCGCTCTACGCGGACGACTTCCGAGCAAACGAGCGGACATTTTCGATAATAACGCAGGTCGTCGGCAGAGCCGGACGGGGTGAGGACGGCGGCCATGCGATACTTCAGACCTTCACGCCCTCCAGCCCGCTGCTGCTTGCGGCGGCGGAGCAGAACTACGAGGGATTTTTCTCGGAGGAGATAGCCCTGCGCGAGCGGCTCGGATACCCGCCGTTCTGCGACCTCGTCTCGGTGGAGGTGAGCGCGCTCGACGAGTCGCTCGCGCTCGACGGGGCGATGCGCATGCGGGACCTCCTGCGCGAGCTCACGGCGGAGCATTCGCCGGACACAAAGGTGCTCGGGCCGACGCAGGCGGCGGTGTTCCGCATGGCGGGGCGCTACCGCTACAGGATGACGCTCATGGGAAAGGCTGACAAGACGCTGCGGCTCGTTATTACCCACGCGATACGGCTGTTCCGCGCGTCCGAAAGAAAGGGGTGCGCGGTATTCGCAGACATAAATCCCAACGATATCTGATACACAGTGAAAGGAGCAGGAAGAAGATGGCACTGCGCAAAATAGTTGAGGACGGGGACCCGGTCCTCCGCAAGCATTCGAGAGAGGTGACGGCCTTTGACCGCCGTCTGCACGAGCTGATAGACGACATGCGCGAGACGCTTATCGACGCGGAGGGCCTCGGCCTTGCCGCGCCGCAGGTCGGCGTGCTCCGCCGCGTCGTGCTCGTCATAGACGCGGAGGACAACATAATCGAGCTCGTCAACCCCGAGATAATCGCGGCGGACGGGAAAAACGACGGCGCGGAGGGCTGCCTGAGCTTCCCCGGCAGATGGGGACTTGTAGAGCGGCCGATGAACGTCACCGTCCGCGCGCAGGACAGGAACGGCAAGCCGTTTGAGGTGAGCGGCACGGGTCTCACCGCCCGCGCGTTCTGCCACGAGATAGACCATCTCGACGGGGTCTGCTTTGTCGACAAGGTCAAGCGCTATCTCACGACCGAAGAGGTCATGCGTATGCGCGAGGAGGAGCCGCGCTGATGAGGATACTCTTTATGGGTACGCCGGAAATAGCGGCGGAGTGTCTGCGCGCGCTTCTCGACGCGGGCATGGACGTCCGCGCGGTGTTCACCCAGCCGGACAGGCCGCAGGGGAGGAAGATGCGCCTCACGCCGCCGCCCGTAAAGACGCTCGCGCTCGAGCGCGGCGTAGAGGTCTTACAGCCGACCCGCCTGAAGAAGTGCGGCAATCTGCTCAGCCGGATAGACCCGGAGCTCATAGTCGTCGCGGCCTACGGCAGGATACTCCCGAAAAATGTCCTCGATTACCCCAGGTACGGCGCAATAAACATGCACGCGTCGCTCCTGCCGCGCTGGCGCGGAGCCGCGCCGATACAGCGCGCAATAGAGGCGGGAGACACCCTCGGCGGCGTCACGACGATGTACATGGCGGAGGGGCTTGACACCGGGGACATCATCTTCCGCGAGGAGACGCCGATAAGCCCGGACGACACCGGCGGCACCCTCCGCGACCGCTATGCGAGGATGGGCGGAGAGCTGCTGATAAAGACGATACGCGCCATTGAGGACGGCACGGCGCCACGCACGCCGCAGCCGGAGGAGGGCATGACATATGCCGCGCAGATAACGCGGGAGGACTGCCGCGTCGACTTCGCGCGCCCCGCGCGCGAGGTGCGCGACCTTATCCGCGCAATGAACCCCGACCCCGGCGCTTTCACAATATATTCCGGCGCACCGATGAAGCTCTACGCCGCCTCGCTCGGCAATACTAGGGGAGAGCCGGGCGCCATCGTCTCGACAGGCGAGGGGATAGAGGTGGCCTGTGCGGAGGGCTCGGTCATCCTTACCGACATAGCCGCCGCCGGTGGAAAGCGGATGAGCGCGAAGGCGTGGCTGAACGGACACCGCGTCGAGCCCGGGACGAAGCTCGGTGACTGAAGCCGGAACTTTTTCCTGAAAGGAGGCCGAAGGGGTGCGCCCTTTCGGATGAGCTATGCCGTTCGGATATTACTATATCGACATTTACTATATCATCCTAGTGGTCCCGGCGCTGCTTATATCGCTGATATGTCAGATACGCGTCAAGAGCACGTTCAGGAAGTATTCGCAGACGCCGGTCCGCCGCGCCATGGACGGCGCTTCCGCCGCCGAGCGCGTTTTGAGGTACAACAACGTCTACGGCGTACGTGTGGAGCGCGTCGCGGGCGAGCTCACCGACCACTTCGACCCGCGCACAAACGTGATATGCCTGTCGGACGGGGTGTACTCCGCCCCGACGGTAGCGGCGGTGGGCGTCGCGGCGCACGAGGCGGGTCACGCTGCGCAGTATTCCTCGGGATACTTCCCGATAAAGATACGCTCGGCGATAATCCCGATAACGCAGATAGGCTCGTCGCTCGCGATACCGCTCGTCATACTCGGACTTATATTCTCGTTCCCCGCTCTCTGGACGGCGGGGATACTCTGTTTTTCGCTCTCGGTCGTCTTCCAGCTCGTGACGCTGCCGGTGGAGTTCAACGCCTCCCGCCGCGCTATGGAGACCCTTCGCTCGAGCGGAATGCTCGACGAGGAGGAGCTTCGCGGCGCGAGAAAGGTGCTCACCGCCGCGGCCCTGACCTACGTCGCGGCGCTCGCGGTGAGCCTTGCGCAGCTGCTCCGGCTGATAGCGATGACGTCGGGCAGAGACAGGAGGCGCTGATGGGCGGAAACGCAAGGGAAACGGCGCTCCGTGAACTCGTCCGCTGGGACGGCACGGGAGCGTGGGACTCAGCACATTTCTCGGAAATGATACGCGCGGCGGGGCTTGACAAGCGGGACGCGGCGCTCGCGACCTTCCTCGCGGGCGGCGTGGTGCAGAACCGCATCCTGCTCGACTACCGCCTCGCGGCGCTCTCGAAGATACCGCTCGGAAAGCTCGAGCGGCGCGTTCTCGCGGCGCTCCGTCTCGGGGCATTCCAGCTCTTCTTTGCTGACGGGATTCCCGCCCACGCCGCCGTGGGCGAGACGGTGGCGCTCATGCGCGGGCGCGACCGCCGCTCGGCGGGGTATGTCAACGCGGTGCTCCGCGCGGCGAGCCGCATCGAGCGCCCACTCGAGGTGGAGGAGCCCGACCCCGTCCGGCAGCTCTCGATACGCTGGTCGCACCCGGAGTGGATGGTGCGCGAGCTCGTCGCGCTCCGAGGCATGGAAAAGGCGGAGGAGGAGCTTATATCCGATAACACCGCGCCCGCAGTGACGCTCCGCGTCAACACGCGCAGGACGACGCGCGACGAGCTTACGGCGCGCCTCCGCGAGGAGGGCGCGGACGCGTCTCCCGGCGCGCTCGACTATTCGATAGATATGACCGGCTCGGGGGATATAACGCGCCTTCCGAGCTTCAGGGAGGGCCTTTTCTGGGTGCAGGACGTGAGCAGCCAGCTTGCGGGAGAAGCGCTTGATTTGAAGGAAGGTATGAGCGTCCTCGACCTCTGCTCCGCGCCCGGCGGCAAGAGCTTCGGCGCGGCCGTGCGGGGAGGACGGGTCACCGCAAGCGACATATCCGGGGAAAAAATGAAGCTGGTGGCGGACGGCGCCCGGAGGCTCGGCTTTGCCGTAAGGACGCACACGGGAGACGCCAGAGAGGTCCCGCCCGAGTGGCTCGG
>CANRIN010000088.1 GCA_947630675.1 uncultured Clostridia bacterium
CGGAGCCATCTTCGGGTTCCAGCGTCGTGTCTGGTGTCCGAAGTGGACGCCTGCCTCCAGAAGCTGCTTCATGGATACAATTGCCATTCTGATTTCCTCCTTAAGGTTTTTCCTCCGCGCCCGCCATCAGGACGGCTAACCGCTTTCCTGCGGACCTTTCGCCCACGGACGCGTGCGGATTCACGCGACTTTGTCGCGCTTATGTAGGATAACACATTTTTACGGGAATTGCAAGAGGAATTTATGATTTCGTGGGAAATAGTTTGCGGGCTGCGCCCGCAAACTATTTCCCACGAAGCCGCCGGACAGAGCGGAGCTCTGCCGGCGGCGGGCGCTACACTTCGCGCCTCGACGGCTTCGCCGTCTGCGACGCACGCTCCGCGAGAGGTATTTTCGGCGACGTACACGCCGCCGCCGAAAATAAATTTTATTCCATTTCGCCGCTGAAGCGGCGAAACTCTGCGAGGCTTTGGTCGGGACGTCGGCGCTTCGCGCCTTCGTCCCGACATTGTAAATCCGCGAGCGCGATTTGCCGCGATTGAAACCTTAGAATAATCTTTTCTTCTCCTTCGGCGGCTTGGGTTTGAAGCTTTCCCAAAAAGTCCTTCGGACTTTTTGGGAGCCCTTTCAATTGAAATGCTCGGCGGAAATGAATTCCGCCTGCGCGAAGTTAGCGGCTCCGCCGCTAACTTTAACCGCGCGAACCGGCGCGGAAACCTTAGAATAATCTTTTCTTCTCCTTCGGCGGCTTGGGTTTGAAGTCGAAGTCGACGAGGACGATGTCCTCGCCTATCCGGCAGATAGACTCCCACGGGACGACATACTCGTCCCCGCCGAAGAGCGAGAACCCGCCGCCCGGCACCGTCACCGCCACGACGCGGCCGCATTCGGTATCGACGAGCACGTCCGTGATATATCCGAGCCGCGCGCCGTCGCGCACGTTTATCACTTCCTTGCAGCGCAGGTCCGCCACCTTGCAGTTCATGCCATCGCCTCCCCGCCTATTATATGCGGGGGCTACTTCGTCATTACCGGCGAGCGGGTGAGGTCCTCTCTCGCCGCGTGCAGCTCGGCGGACGGGCGCGCGAGCGCGTACAGGTCGCCCGCGAGCACCTCCGCGCGGAAGAGCCGCCGCGCGTCCTCTCCGAGCGAATTTATTTCCGCGCTCTTTGTGACGACCGGCAGCCGTGCCTTCGTCTTCATCTCGCGCAGCAGCTCGCGCCCGCGCGCGTTCGCGGCGAGGACGCGGAGGTACTGCGGTCTGAGCGAGGTCAGCTCCGCGTCTATGCCGAGGAACGCCGCGAGGAGTATTCGCCGTATCCGCGCGAGGGTGTACCGCTTGGTCTTCGCGTTCATGGCAGCCTCCGCCACCGTCCTCGCGGACGCGACAGCGCGCTCGAGCCGGTTTTCAAGTCCCTCGCTCACGTCGCTTATCTTCGCGTAGTCGGCCGCGGTGAGGCGGCGGAGCGCGCTCATCATTATCGGGTCCGCCATGGCCGCGACGACCGGCCCGGAGCCGCGCGCCATCTCGCGGATGAACACCTCCGCCGCACCGTCCGGGATGTACTTCATGGCGGAGTACGCCGCGCCGGAGCGCATCAGCTCGCGGATGTATGCGGCCGAAGCGTTACTCCCTTCCGCGTATGAGCTGTCATGCTCCGCGCCCTCGCGGCGGACGGTGTAGGCGTCGAGCTTATACCCGCCGCGCTCTATGGCGCGCAGATACTCTATCGCGAGGTTGTTGTTCGGCCCGCGCAGGAGCGCGGCGTCAGCGCCGAGCTGTTCATCCGCTGCGCGCTGGCGCACCGCCGCATAGCTATCCCCCGAGTCCATAAGCTCGCCGACGCGGCGGCTGAACGCCTCGGTGTTCATCGCACACGCCGCACGGCGGAGCGCCGCGACGTCGCCGCACTCGCTGCCGAAGCTCACGGTGTCGCAGACGCCCGCGGCGTCGATAAGCTCCACGCCCGCCGTCGCGAACCGCTCCGCAGAGCTTATCGCGTACGCCGCCGGAAGCTCTATCACGAGGTCCGCCCCGCCCGGCGCGGATACCGCCGCCTCGGCGCGGCTGAACTTATCAAAGACCGCAAACTCGCCCCGTTGCACGAATCTCCCGCTCATCACCGCGACGACCGCCGCGTCGCCGCCGAGCGAGCGCCGTGTGCTCTCTATGTGGAAAAGATGGCCCGTGTGGAACGGGTTGTATTCCGAGACAATACCCGCCGCCCTCATATAAAACCCCCTTATCGGGAATAAACCGGCAATTTGGAGTTGCAAAGCCGCACGGTTTGTAGTAAAATATCAGTTATGAACCGCACGGTTTGGAATTATCTTACCACATTATATTGCGGAGCGCAAGCTCCGGGGAAAGGGAGTCTCTAACTTGAAAATACTTGTCATAAACGCCGGCAGCTCCTCGCTCAAGTACCAGCTCTTCGACACGGCGGACGGAAGCGTCCTCGCGAAGGGCCTCTGCGAGCGCATCGGCATCCCCGGCGGCCACGTCAAGCACACCCCCGCCGGCCGCGACACCTTTGAAGAGGACTACAAGATGGATTCTCATGCGGACGGTATCCGCCGCGTCATAGATCTCATGACGACCGGCGACACCGCCGTCATCGGCTCGATGAGCGAGATAGACGCCGTCGGCCACCGCGTGCTGCACGGCGGCGCGGAGTTCAGCGGCTCGGTTCTCGTCACCCCCGAGGTAAAGGAAGCGATAAAGCGCTGCATCCCGCTCGGCCCGCTCCACAACCCCGCGAACCTCACCGGCATCCTCGCCTGCGAAGAGGCCATGGGAGACATCCCGCAGGTCGCCGTCTTCGACACCGCGTTCCATCAGACCATGCCGGACTACGCTTATATGTACGCCATCCCCTATGAGTACTACGAGAAGTACCAGATTCGCCGCTACGGCTTCCACGGCACCTCCCACCGCTATGTCTCCGCGAAGGCGGCGGAATTCCTCGGCAAGGATATAAAGGACCTCAAGATAGTCACCTGCCACCTCGGCAACGGCTCCTCGATAGCGGCCGTGGACGGCGGCAAGTGCGTCGACACCTCGATGGGTCTCACCCCGCTCGAGGGCCTGCCGATGGGCACCCGCTCCGGCAATCTTGACCCTGCTATACTCGAGTTCGTCATGAAGAACGAAGGCATTTCGGACATAAGCGAGATGCTGAACATCCTCAACAAGAAGAGCGGCATGCTCGGAATCAGCGGCGTCTCGAGCGACTTCCGCGACCTCTTCGCCGCGCGGGACGCCGGCAACGAGCGCGCAAAGCTCGCCCTCAGCTGCTTCACCTACTCCATACGCAAGTTCATCGGCTCCTACGCCGCCGCTATGGGCGGGCTGGACGTCGTGGTGTTCACGGCGGGCGTCGGCGAGAACAACGCCGGTATCCGCGCCGACTCGGTGAAGGGTCTCGAGTTCATGGGCGTAAAAATCGATGACGCGAAGAACAACACCCGCGGCACGGTCGACGTCACCGGCGAGGGCTCGCGCGTCAAGGTGCTCGTCATCCCGACCGACGAGGAGTTCGTCATAGCCTCCGACACGGAGGAGATAGTGAAGGCTCTGTAAGACGTTAACGGAGATTGGCGGGGCGAGACCCCGCGTCCAAGCGGGCAAAGCCCACACCCGTATAGCGGGAAAGCCCCCGCAGGAATCTGCGGGGCGGGCCCCGCGTCCTTGGTAGAGCGGTGCTCTACCGACACCATTGCGGGGCTGTGCGCCCCGCGCCCCTGCGTTACTTTTTGCTCGCGCAAAAAGTAACCAAAAACGCGCTTAAGGGAGAGGGCTGTGCCCTCTCCCTTAATAATCCCTCTCCTCTGACTTAAGACCCACAACCAAAACCGCCAGCGCAGGACAAACCTTCACCACCGACAACATCGAACGATTCCTGCGTAGTAGAGTCGAAAAGTCCGGTTCAACGCTCCGACTATAGGCGTAATGCAGAAAGTATCCCAAGAAAACGAAACTGTCGGTTCTATGCAGAAAGTATAAGCGGGGAAGCTGTTACCAGCTTCCCCGCTATTTGCAGCGTGGTAGAGACTCAATATGTAGAAAGAGGGGTACATAGGGGAGAAAACTGGTTTTCTCCCCTATGTGTGTTTTTGGCTACTTTTTGCACAAGCAAAAAGTAGCGCAGGGTGCGGGGCAGCAGGCCCCGCATGGGGGTGTGGGGGCGTAGCCCCCACCAAGTGCCGGTGAGGCTCAGCCTCACTTAGGGACGCGGGGCCCGCCCCGCAGATTCCTGCGGGGCTTCCCCGCTAGAGGGGTGTGGGCTTTGCCCGCTGGGTCGCGGGGTCTTCCCCGCTATGCGGTGCGGGCTCTGCCCGCAACACTTTCAGTCTGTGTTGCTACGTATCGGGCAGCGGAAGATGCACTCCCCCGTCTCGAGGTCGTAGCGGCAGAACCAGAGCGGCAGCTTCTCCGAGTACTGGTCCGGGATGAGGCCTATAGTGCCGTCCGCTATCAGCGGATACACGACGTCCGCCCACTCGAAGTCCTTCCAGACAACGTTGCCGTCATCGTCAAGCAGGTCGGTGCCGCCGTCCGTCCGTTCCCCGGTGTAGTAGAATTCTCCCGTGACTGCGTCCTGTTGTGCAGCCGCCTCTCCCGAATACCCCGCAAAGCTCTTCGACGGGTATTCCTCGTAGGACTCGTCCGCTTCGCTCGGGTATCCCTCCGGCGGAGCCGAGAGCAGCGTTCCGCTCGCTATGTCGATGTACACCGGCTCCTCGGTCCACAGGGTCGCGTCGTTCGGGTCGGGCACGCTGTTCTTGCCGTAGACGACGCCCTCGTACACGCACACGAAGTATATCGAACTCCACACGTCCTTCATATCCCCGGTGACGCCGAAGAACTCGGATGCCGCCTCCGCCGAGATCTCGGTGACACGCCTGCCCTCCGAATCTATCAGCACGAGCTCGCCTCCCTCTCCGTACATGATGGCGTAGCCGTCCACCCCCCGGCTGAAGTAGAGCTTTTCGCCGAGGATCCAGCTTCCGTCGTTTGCCGCGAGGATGCGCGGCGGCTGCTCGTAGTGGTCAAGGTCCGGGCCGTAGTCCGAGCTGTCGGTGAGGATCATGAAGTCCCCCACGAAGGACACGTCGGAGTAGACCGGGTCGGTGACTATTCCGCCCTCCCTGTCGGTGAGGCCGTATGTGTAGAGCATGTCCACCGGGTAGTACTCCTCATTGACCGTCCCGACATACGGGAGAAGCGTACCGTAGTTCTTCCCCGCCTTGAGCTCCGAGCCGCAGTAGAGGTCGGAGTAGTGCCGGATCTGGTCGGGGTACTCCGCCGGGTCGAGCTGCGACCAGTCGGTGTAGACCGGCGGGTCGGACGTCACGGGCTCGACGGAGGGCGACTCCGACGGTTCCGTGCTCGGTTCGTCGGACGGTGCTCCGCTCGGTTCGATGGACGGGGCGGCGCTTGTCGGAGCCGACGTTTCCGGCGAAGCGGATGGGCTCTCCGCGGGTCCTGTCGCGGCGCATCCCGCGAGGAGCACCAGTGCAAGAATGACGGCAGTTATCTTCAGTTTCATTGTGTTCGCCTCCAAAAAATATGTGTGCGTTTGCAGTGTTCAGTCTCTGAACGAGCGCAGGACGCAGCGGAATATGCACTCGTGCGTCACGAGGTCATAGCGCGCAAAGCAGGTCACGCCCGAACGCTGTTCAATGAACGCCATAGTCCCGCCGAGCACCAGCGGATAGACGC
>CANRIN010000089.1 GCA_947630675.1 uncultured Clostridia bacterium
ACCAAGTTTTCTCCCCTATGTACCCCTCTTTCTACATATTGAGTCTCTACCACGCCACAAATAGCGGGGAAGCTGGTATCAGCTTCCCCGCTTATTCTTTCTACATAGAACCAAAAGTCCCATCTCCTAGGGAAAGCATCTGCATTACGCCTATAGTCGGAGCGTTGAACCGGACTTTTTGACTCTACGACGCAGGAATCGTTCGATGTTGTCGAATGTATGGGGAAAGTCGGATAGAAACTCACCCGGTCGGGCGATGGATTTGTTCGATACAGAGTGTCGTCATACTCTGGGGGTAATGGTGTTGTGTCTGTATAGGGAGAGGGTTTATTAAGGGAGAGGGCACAGCCCTCTCCCTTAAGCGCGTTTTTGATTACTTTTTGCGCGAGCAAAAAGTAATGCAGGGGTGCGGGGCGGCACAGCCCCGCGAAGGTGTCGGAACCTCTAGGTTCCGAATAAAACCTCGAAGTTTTACTTCGTACAAGTAAAGAGGTTGCGGGCTCCGCCCGCTGATGGGACGCGGGGGTCGCCCCGCAGATTCCTGCGGGGACTTCCCCGCTAGATGGGTGTGGGCTTTGCCCGCTTGGTCGCGGGGCTTCCCCGCTGGATGGGTGCGGGCTTTGCCCGCTTGGCTGCGGGTCTTCCCCGCTAAGTTTTCGTCTTTATTTCCCTGCGGCACTTCGGACAGGTGGCGATAATGGTGCCCTTGCCCTTGGGCAGCCTCAGCTCCGCGCCGCAGTCGGGACACTTGATATAGACGAAGGTCTTGCGGTCGCGGAAGTTCCGTCCAGCGCGGCGGAAGGGCGCGCAGAACCGTACCCGGATGCGGTGAAAGGCCGCGTTCTCACGCTCGCGCGCCGGGATGTTGCGCGAGAACATCCGCACAAGCGATATGCCGAGCAGCAGCATCCCAAGAAACTGGAGCACGATATAGACGACAGTGAGCACCGCGTTTGACGCGAACCACGCCACCAACGTCGAGAGAAACGAGAGGATTATCGCGCCGACGACAAGCGCGAGGTTCAGTTCGTCGGTCCCGCGCCGCCCCATCATAAAATTGCGCAAAAAGTTCATACAGACCCTCCGTGACGCGCGCGCCGAAACTGCGGCGCACACTCTTTCCATAGCACCATTATACCCGCTCCGCGCGCCGGAAAAGTGAATGTTTTGTTAATAATTCGGAGTCCGTCGGGAATGACGTCGGAAATTGCGGACTGGCTACGCGCCGGTCACAGCGGTTCGGGACCCAGCGCCTCGTGCAGGGTGTCGGTAAAGGCGGCGCGGATGAGCCGCGTAGAGTATCCGTGCAGCGTCTCGAGGCGCGAGGGGACGTCCTGAAGCGCGATGTTGCCGGGTGCGGAGAAAAAGTCTGCGTCGATAATGAACATCGTCTCGGGATCGGCTGCCTTTTCCCCGCCGCGCCGTATCTGTCCCGGGCCGGTGTGGAGGTGCAGCCGCACGCCCTCCTCCGGGGAAATTTCGGAGTCGAGCGAGTCGCGGTTTATGCTGATGCCGTCGCTCTCCTCGCTTGCGAGAAGACCGAGGAACGGCGTCTCTATCAGCTCGCGCCACGGCGTGTCCGGCATACCTATCGCCCTGCGGCTTATTGCATTGAGATAGCGCAGCCCGGCGCGCTCGAAAAACGCGGGGCGGTACAGCTCGATGAACGACGCGAGCGCCCGGTCGAGGCGGGCGGCGAAGTCTTCCCACGTACCGTAGCGGTGGGTGGAAATTGCAAGGAAGGTGCGGGTGAGGTTCAGCCGCCACTGCCCGTCTGCCGAGGTGAAGCTGTAATTGCGGACTGTCTGCGGCGCGGCGGCGTCTCCCTGCGTATTCGCGGGGCGCTCGTCACGGACCGAGTAGCGAGGGAAGAAGTCCCGCACGGTCTCCTGAAACTCGGCGGGCTCGCGCGCGTCAATAGAGAGTATCGCGGGAAAGCGGAGCTGGCATATCACCTCTATGAGAGGGTTCACGGTATAAATATAGCGCCTGTCGGAGCCGAAAAGCATGGGTGACGCCTCCATTCGTCTGCGGATAAGATTATTTTACATCCGTACATCCCTCTTGTCAAATCTTCCGCGTCCGGCGCACGCAGCGGCGTGCGCCGGAATAGTATGTCGCGGGAGGTTGGTGCAGATGAACATTATTACACCGGAGCCGCGGAGCTTCGCGGTCATCGGCGGAGATCTGAGACAGGTGTGCCTTGCGCGGCTGCTTGCGCGCGACCGTCACCGTGTCTACACCTACGGAAGCGAGCGGCGCGAGCACGGCGCCGAGGACACCGCCCTTCGCGAAGTGGACACCGCGGCGGAGCTGCCGCGCGGCTGCGTCGTCGTTCTGCCGCTCCCGGCGGAGGACGGCGAATATATCACGTCGCCGCTCTCCTCGCGGCACATTTTCACCGAGGAGCTGCTTGATACGCTGGAGCCGGGGACGTTTGTCTGCGCCGGGCGCGCCTCGAAGCAGCTGCACGCCGCGTGCGAGCGGCGCGGGCTCGCGCTTTCGGACTACTTCGAGCGCGAGGAACTGACCGTACTGAATGCGCTCGCAACGGCGGAGGCCGCAGCGGCGCTCGCGGCGGAGAACCTCCCGATAATGCTGAGGGAGGCCCGTGCGCTCGTCGTGGGCTTCGGAAGGATAGGCAAGCTGCTCACGCTCGAACTGAAGGGCCTCGGCTGCCGCGTGAGCGCGTCCGCACGCCGATACGAGGATCTGGCATGGGCTGAGGCCTTCGGCGCGCACGCGGTCCAGACCTCGGCAATAGACGGGATAGTACAGGACTATGACGTGATATTCAATACCGTTCCCGCACCGGTGCTCGGGCGGAACGCGCTTGAGCGGATGCGCGGCGAGACGCTCGTCATTGACCTCGCATCCAAGCCGGGGGGCGTGGACTGGACGGCGGCGAAGGAGCTCGGCACAAACGTGATATGGGCCCTCAGCCTGCCGGGTAAGGCCTCTCCCGTGACGGCGGGACGTATAATCCGGGACAGCATCTACAACATATTGGGAGACGGAGGGATCTGATATGGATGGAAAGACAGCGCCGCTCCGGGTCGGATGGGCGCTGTGCGGCTCGTTCTGCACGCTCGAACCGGCGACGGCGGCGCTTGAAGCGTTTGCGGAGCGTGGGGACGTGGACATACTGCCGATAATGTCGCCGATAACCTACGGTGAAACGACCCGTTTCGGCACGGCGGAGTACTGGCGCAAGCGGGTTTCCGAGGCGTGCGGGGGCAAAACGATAATAACGACGGTCGCGGAGGCCGAGCCTATCGGCCCGAAGAAGCTGCTCGATCTGCTGATAATCGCGCCCTGCACCTCGAACACGCTCGCAAAGCTCGCCCTCGGCATTACCGATACATCGGTGACGATGGCAGCAAAGGCGCATCTGCGCGGCGAGAAGCCGGTGGTCGTGGCGCTCGCGACAAACGACGCGCTCGCGGCCTCCGCAAAAAACATCGGGGAGCTGATGGCGCGGCGGAACGTGTATCTCGTGCCGTTCTCGCAGGACGACCCGCAGGGCAAGCCGCGCAGCTGCATAGCGGACTTCGGGCTTGTCGCCGCGACGGCCGACGCGGCGCTGCACGGCGTACAGCTCCAACCAGTGCTGCGTGAGAGGCGGGAAAACCGGCAGTTCTGAGCGGTCATCGGCGTATTTCGGAATGGCCGGCAGCTGTTCGAAGTGCAAAAGTGATATCATATTTGTATATGAGGAACTCCGTGCGCCAAAAGCGCACGGAGTTCCCTGTTTTCACGGGATGTCGGGCGGGTCGGAGGGCTTTCAGACGACCGTTGCCCCGCCGAAAAGCCGGGTGCGAAAAAATTTTTTTGCCGGAGCCCGAGGTGAAATTTAGAAAATTCAGGCGGCAAACTTTGTTACTTTTTTGTAACCGATTTGTAACTATTTTCAGGGCACGTTACAGCAGAAATCGAATAAAAAGTTATATGCAAAATATGGAAAGAGAGATGAAGTGAAACCGGATATTAAATCGAAAATTGCCGAAATTGCCACATAAGGCTTGACAAATCGCACTTTAAGAGTTATAATCTGCTTGCTTGAATAAAACGGCGATAACATTATGTAAACCAAATTCGAGCAAAAAGTTTGGTAACAGACAAAACGAAATTTGTAACTTTTTCGCCGGAGGTATTTTCCGGAAAGAGCCGGGATAGAATGTCAGTGGGAAAACGAACCAAAGACGCCGCTCCCGGGCCGGCGAAAAAGAGGAGGATGTAATGAGAACGTTTCTGAGGATAGCTTGGCGCGCGGGATGTCTGCTGCTCGCGATGGTACTCGTCTGGCTGTCGATGGGCATGTCTGCCGCCGCCGCGGAGGAAGAGCTCGTGCCGAGCGACGAGCCGGTTGAAGTGGCAGAGCTCGCGCCGGACGTGACGCTTCCTCGCGACAGGGTCACGCTTGTGGCGGACGGCGTGAGAGAGGAGTTCAGCGCCGAGCTCGGCACGGTCGAAAACCTGCTCAAGGTAGCAGGCGTAGAGCTCGGCGAGTACGACATAGTGCGCCCCTCGGCCTCGGCAGAGCTGGAGGGCGGCACGGAGGTCGTGGTGCTCCGCGCAGAGACGAGGACGGTCACCTGCTCGATAGGCATACCGTTTGACGTGGAGAGGATACCGAACGAGTACATCCCCAAGGGGACCGAGAACGTCCTCCGCGAGGGGAAGGCGGGTCTGGAGGTCACTACCTACACCGTGACCGAGGTTGACGGCGAGATCGTCGCCGCGACCGCCGCCGTCGTCGAAACGGTGCGCGAGCCGGTGGCGAAGGTGGTCGAGTACGGGCCGGGCGGTACGCTCGTCACGCCGGACGGAAGGACGCTGGAGTGGAGCTACAAAATAGACGGAGTAGCGACGGCGTATACCACCGAGAACTCTACCGACAAGACAAACGCGACGGGTCGCGTCGCGCGGGCAGGGACAATAGCGGTCGACCCGAGGGTCATACCGCTCGGGTCGAAGGTGTACGTTGCGTCGCGAGAGGGAGCCCGCAGGAACTGGAGCTACGGCGAATGCGTTGCGGAGGACACCGGCGGCGCGATAAAGGGCAACATCGTCGATCTGTACTACGACACGGTGAACCAATGTCTGTCGTTCGGACGGCAGAAGTGCACCATCTACGTCTTCGGAAAGTAAACAGAAAACGGGAGAGGCGTCCCGCGTCCCTGAGTGAGGCTGAGCCCACACCCATCTAGCGGGGAAGTCCCCGCAAGCATTTGCGGGGCGACCCCGCATCCCTAAGTGAGGCAGAGCCTCACCGGCACCTTGCGGGGCTGTGCCGCCCTCACTCCCATCCAGCGGGGCAGACCCCGCGGGCATCCGCGGGGGCGACCCCCGCGTCCCTAAGTGAGGCTGAGCCTCACCGGCACCATGCGGGGCTGTGCCCCACTCCCATCTAGCGGGGAAGCCCCGCAGGAATCTGCGGGGCGGGCCCCGCGTCCTTGGTAGAGCGGAGCTCTACCGACACCTTCGC
>CANRIN010000090.1 GCA_947630675.1 uncultured Clostridia bacterium
CGAGGAAGGTGTTGTCGCCGGTGTCGAGGTCGGAATTGAGGCTCGCGTACTCGAAGAGCTTGCTTATAAGACGGCTGAGCGCTTGCGAGTCCTCAAGTGCGGCGAGAAGCCCTTCGGCGGACTTCGTCATCGTCGCCTCGTGCGCAGGGAAAGCGGCTATCATCTCCTCGGCGCGGGAGTAGTCCGCGTTGAAGGCGTCCATATCGGGGTAGATGGCAGTGAGGTCCCATTTGTACTTTGCGGGTATATCGGCTCTGTTTTCGGTCATAACTAAACTCCTTTACGTTGTAATTCGGTAAAATCGGACATCTGCAACGATTGTAGCACACGGCGGCTCCGCTGTCAATCACGGACGGACGGTCGGAAAGCCACGTGGCTTTCCGACCGCCCGATCGTCAAAGGCTTATTTAGAGACGCCGCCCTGCGGAAGCGTTCACGACTTCGCAAGCGACCCCAGCACCGACAGGCTCTCCTTGGGATGGCGCGTCTGCGTCGCGCGGTCGACGGCGATGAGGCCGAAGGTGCGCGAGAAGCCGAGCTGCCACTCGAAGTTGTCAAGCAGGCTCCAGCAGCAGTAGCCCTTTACCGGTATGCCCTCTGCGGCGCAGGCGGCGACGCCCGCGACCGCTTCGCGCAGAAACTCGCAGCGCCGCGCGTCGTCCGATGTCGCGATGCCGTTCTCGGTGACGATGAGCTCGCCCCGGAAGTGCTTTGCCACACGGCGCAGCACTCCCGCTATCGAGGCGGGGTAGTCCTCGTAGCCCATCTGGGTGAGGGGAGCGCCGTCGGCGGGCTCGAGCGCGCCGGAGGCGTCCACGCGCTTGCGGGAGTAGTTCTGAACGCCGAGGAAGTCGTCCTGCTCGATGAAGGGCAGATAGTTTCCGAAGTCCTCCTGCCAGAGGCGGTTGTTCTGTTCCTCGCCGCCGGGGAGCGGCTGGTAGTCAAAAAGCGACAGCGTGAGCCCGCACTTTATCTCGGGCCGGACAGCCTTTATGGCGCTAACAGCCGCGCGGTGGGCGCGCATGACAAGCTCCTCCTCTTCTGCCGTGCGCGGGGAGACGAAGGTGTTGACCTTTCCCGGCTCGACGCCGAAGGCGTTCGCCTGCTCGACGACGCCCGCCATTATCGCCTCCATGTCGGTGGAGATGCCGACCTGCACCGTGCCCTCGCGGGCCGACGCCTTCATCATGTCCTCCATGACCTTCTGGATCTGGAAGCCCATGTTAGCCTCGTTTATCGTGCAGACGTACTCGACGCCCTCGAGCAGCTCGCGCGCGGCGTATGCGGCGTAGCGCGCGAAGAGCTCCGGCGTCCGTTCGCTCTTCCAGCCGCCGAGCGAGATGAGCCACGCAGGGCTCGAGAAGTGGTGCAGCGTGACTATCGGCTTCACGCCGTGGCTGCGGCAGCACTCTATTACCTTGCGGTAGTGCTCGACCTCCGCGGGGTCGAAGCGTCCTTCCTCCGGCTCTATCCGCGCCCACTCCACCGAGAAGCGGTAGGCGTTGAGACCCGCGTCCGCAAGGAGCGCTATGTCCTCGGCATAGCGGTTGTAGTGGTCGACAGAGTCTCCGCTGGGCTCGGCGTAGCTCGTGTGCGGAAGATGCTCCTCCACCCAGCAGTCGCTTTTAGTGTTGTTGCCCTCGACCTGATGCGCCGCGGTCGCGGCGCCGATAAAGAATCCCTCCGGCAGCTTCATAAATGTTCCTCCTGTTGATTTGTTTTGTTTGCACGTATAGTTTATAATACATTATAACATCACCCGAAGGCAAATCACAGGACAAATTTGCCTTCGGGTGACGTTTTAATGCAAAAGCTGTTATCCGAGCGTCCTCAGGTGCGTCTTTGCCGCGCCGATGACGTAGAGCGAACCGCAGATAAGCAGGATGTCGTCGCGGCCTGTGAGCTCAAGCCCGCGCTCGACCGCCGCGCCTATGTCCGGGACGACCTCGACCGAGCGGCAGTGCTCCCGCGCGACTGCGGCGGTGTCCTCCGCATCGAGCGCGCGCCCGCTCGTCGGCGTACACGCGACGAACGCGTCCGCGCGCTTCGCTATCTCTGGGATGCAGTAGCGGTAGTCCTTGTCCGCGAGCATACCCATGACGGCGACGATCCGGCGGCCTGTCATCAGAGTGTCAATGCTCTCGGAGAGGACGCGGACGGCGTCCGGGTTGTGCGCCGCGTCGATTATGGTGAGCGGGTCGCGGCGGACTGTCTCGAGGCGCCCGACCCACTTCGTCTGCTCCAGCCCGCACACGATGTCGTCATCGGTGATGCGGTACCCGGAGCGGCGGAGCGCGCGCATGGCCTCTATCACGCCGACGGCGTTCTTCACCTGGTGGCGGCCGGTGAGCGGGAGGTTGACTTCAAGCCCGTCGTAGCGGAAGCGGTTCGAGCCGAGCGACTCGGAGATATACTCGATTTTGGACGCGTCGGGGGATATGAACTCCGCGCCGCGTTCGCGGCAGACGCTTTCAATGACGCGCCGCGCCTCGTCCGCCTGCTCGACGTAGCAGACGACGCGGCTCCCGGGCTTTATCACGCCCGCCTTCTCGTAGGCTATCTCGGTGAGAGTGTTCCCGAGGAGATGCGTGTGGTCGAAGGAAATGGGGCCGATTATCGTGACGGC
Source organism: uncultured Clostridia bacterium (assembly GCA_947630675.1). Taxonomy (GTDB): domain Bacteria; phylum Bacillota; class Clostridia; order Oscillospirales; family JAAYOS01; genus CANRIN01. The sequence goes on from CANRIN010000090.1 coordinate 2,627, forward strand.
GGGGGAGGAGACGACGTTTGTCGCGTCGAGCCGTCCGCCCATGCCGACCTCGAGCGAGACGAAGTCGCACCCGCTCTCCGCCCAGTACTCGAAGGCCATCGCCGTAAGGAACTCAAACTCGGTGGGGTGCGTGAGCCCGCGCGCCTCCATGCGGTCCGCGGCTGCCTTCACGCGCCCCGTGAGCGAGACGAGAGCGTCGTCCGGTATCGGCTCGCCCGAGACCTGCATCCGCTCGTTGAACCGCTCGAGGAACGGGGATATGAACGAGCCCGTCCTGTACCCCGCCGCCTCTAATACCGAGGCGCTCATCGCGGTGGCGGAGCCTTTGCCGTTCGTGCCGGCGACGTGGACGTAATTCATTTTCCTCTCGGGATTTCCCAGCTCGCGGAGAAGGTTTTCTATCCGACGAAGCCCCGGCTTCGTGTTGTATTTCTTTATCGAGTGTATATATTCAAGAGCCTCTTCGTAGTTCATGCTTTCCCGTCCTTTCGCGGAGAGGGGAGCCGCGCCGGCGGCTCCCCGGATGGACCTGTTAATTGTCGAGCGCGCCGAGACTCTCCTCAAGGCGCGCGATGAGCGCGGAGGTGCTTACGGCCTTCTCGCGCTCAGCCGCGACGACGGCTTCCGGAGCCTTCGACACAAATCCCTCGTTTGCGAGCTTCTTTTCGATGCTCTCGAGCTGCTTTTTCGCCTTGGCAAGCTCACCGGAGAGGCGCGCGCGCTCCTTTGCGACGTCGACGAGGTCGCCCGTCGGCATGAATATGTGCGCGGCGGGGGTGGCGGCCGTGGTATAGCCCTTCAGGTCGGTGGGCGCGGATGCTGCGTACTCGATATCGGAGGCGAACGCGAGGCGCTTTGTGAGCGCGTCCATCTCGCGGAAGACCGCGTCGTTCTCCGCCACTATCAGCAGATGCGCCTTGCGGCTCGGCGGAACGTTCATCTCGGCGCGGCGCGCACGGACGGCGCGTATCGCATCCATCACGGCCTCGACCTCCGACTCGTAGGCGGAGAAGTCGAGCTCGGGGCGGAACGCCGGCCAGTCGGCGACTATGAGCGGCGTCTCGCGGCCGGGGAGGTACTGCCATATCTCCTCGGTGATGTGCGGCATGAAGGGGTGCAGGAGCTTCAGCGCCTCGCCGAGGACGTAGAGAAGCACGCGCTGTGCGTTCTCGCCCTCGGACGGGTCCTCCGACTGGAGGCGCGGCTTCGTGAGCTCGATATACCAGTCGCAGAAGTCGCCCCAGACGAAGTCGTATATTTTCTGCATGGCGAGGCCGAACTCGTAGTGGTCGAGATTGCGGGTCTCGTCGGCGGCGAGGGCGTTGAGCTTTGAGAGTATCCACTTGTCCTCCGGGCGGAGGTCTTCGGGCAGGGTGGTGTCCTCGGTGTTGAGGTTCATCAGCACGAAGCGGCTCGCGTTCCAGAGCTTGTTTGCGAAGTTCCGCATGTTCGAGACCTTCTCGTCGGTGAACCGCATGTCCATTCCGGGACCGTTGCCTATGACGAGCGACGCGCGGAGCGCGTCCGCACCGTAGTTTGCTATGACCTCGAGCGGGTCGACACCGTTGCCGAGCGACTTGCTCATCTTGCGGCCCAGCGCGTCGCGCACGAGTCCGTGAATGGCGACGGTGTGGAACGGCTCGTGGCCGGTGTGCTCGAGCGACGAGAATATCATCCGGCTCACCCAGAAGGATATGATGTCGTAACCGGTGACGAGCACGTCGGTGGGGAAGAAGCGCTTGAAGTCCTCGGTCTTCTCCGGCCAGCCGAGCGTGGAGAACGGCCAGAGCGCCGAGCTGAACCACGTGTCGAGCACATCCTCGTCCTGGTGGACCGGTGCGCCGCAGTGCGGGCAGACGGTGATGTCCTCCTTCGAGACGGTGACCTCTCCGCACTCGTCGCAGTAGAACGCGGGTATGCGGTGACCCCACCACAGTTGGCGGGAGATGCACCAGTCGTGGATGCCCTCCATCCAGTTGAGGTAGGTGCGGTTGAAGCGCTTCGGGACAAACTGTATCGTGCCGTTCTCGACGGCCTCGATGGCGGGCTTCGCGAGCGGCGCCATCTTCACGAACCACTGTGCGGAGGTTATCGGCTCGACGGTGTGTCCGCAGCGGTAGCACTCGCCGACGTTGTGGACGTGCTCCTCGACCTTGACGAGGTAGCCGCCGGCCTCGAGGTCCGCGACTATCGCACGGCGCGCCTCGTAGCGGTCCATGCCGTTGTACTTGCCGCCGTTGATGATGCGCGCGTCCTCGTCGAGTATCAGTATCTCCTCGAGGTCATGGCGCTTGCCGACCTCGAAGTCGTTCGGGTCGTGGCAGGGGGTTATCTTCACGCAGCCGGTGCCGAAGTCCTTTTCGACATACTCGTCCGCAATGACCGGTATCTCGCGCCCGACGAGCGGGAGAATGAGCGTCTTGCCGACGAGGTGACGGTAGCGCTCGTCGTCCGGGTGGACGGCGACGGCGCTGTCGCCGAGCATCGTCTCGGGACGTGTCGTGGCTATCGTGACATACTCGTCCGAACCCTTGACGGGGTAGCGGATGTGCCAGAAGTGACCGTTCTGCTCGCTGTACTCGACCTCCGCGTCGGACAGGGCGGTGCGGCAGTGCGGACACCAGTTGATTATGCGGCTGCCCTTATAGATGAGACCCTTGTCGTAGAGGTTGACAAACACCTCGCGCACAGCGCGGGAGAGTCCCTCGTCCATCGTGAAGCGGACGCGCGACCAGTCGCAGCTCGAGCCGAGAGCCGCGAGCTGCTCGTGGATGCGCCCCTCATAGCGGCGCTTCCAGTCCCAGACGAGGTCGATGAACTTGTCGCGGCCGTAGTCGTAGC
>CANRIN010000091.1 GCA_947630675.1 uncultured Clostridia bacterium
AAAAAGTAACCAAAAACGCGCTTAAGGGAGAGGGCTCCGCCCTCTCCCTTAATAAACCCTCTCCCAATACAGACACAACACCATTACCCCCAGAGTATGACGACATTCTGTATCAAACAAACCTATCGTCCGACATGGTGAGTTTCTATCCGACTCTCCCCAGGTAGTCGACAATATCGAACAGTTCCTGCGTCGTAGAGTCAAAAAGTCCGGTTCAACACTCCGACTATAGGCGTAATGCAGAGACTTTCACTAGGAGATGGAACTTTCGGTTCTAGGCGAAAGTATAAGCGGGGAAGCTGATACCAGCTTCCCCGCTATTTGCAGCGTGGTAGAGACTTAATATGTAGAAAGAGGGGTACATAGGGGAGAAAACTTGGTTTTCTCCCCTATGTGTGTTTTTGGCTACTTTTTGCACAAGCAAAAAGTAGCGCAGGGTGCGGGGCGGTATGCCCCGCAAAGTGCCGGTGAGGCTCTGCCTCACTTCAGGACGCGGGGCTCGCCCCGCAAATGCTTGCGGGGATTCCCCGCTAGATGGGGGGGTGGGCGGCACGTCCCCTGCAAACCCAACGGGGTTTCCCCCGTGCTTACATCAGCGAGCGATAGAGCTCCGCTATCTCCTCCACCGAGGTGTCGCGCGGGTTGCCCGGGCAGCACGCGTCGGCGTAGGCGCTCTCGGAGAGGAACTGCACGTCCTCCTCCTTGAGGATGCCCTTGAGGTCGGTCGGGATGCCGACGTCCTTCGAGAGCTGTTTGACGGCGGCTATCGTCGCCTTCGCGGCGTCCTCATCCGTCATGCCGTCTATGCCCTCGACGCCCATCGCGCGGCCGACGGCGCGGTAGCGCTCACCCGCGACGGGCGCGTTGTACTCAAGGCCGGTCGGAAGGATTATCGCGCAGGCGACGCCGTGCGGCGTGTCATACAGTGCGGAGAGGCCGTGCGCCATCGAGTGGACGATGCCGAGGCCGACATTCGAGAAGCCCATGCCCGCGATATACTGGCCGAGCGCCATGCCCTCGCGTCCCTCCGGGGTGTTCTCGACCGCGCCGCGCAGATGCGTGGAGATGAGGCGTATTGCCTCGAGGTGGAACATGTCGGATATCGCGCAGTGGCCCTTTGTGATGTAGCCCTCTATCGCGTGAGTGAGCGCGTCCATGCCGGTGGCGGCGGTGAGCGACTTCGGCATCGTGCTCATCATATCCGGGTCGACGACCGCGACCTCCGGGATGTCGTGAGTGTCAACGCAGACGAACTTGCGCTTCTTCTCCACGTCGGTTATCACGTAGTTTATCGTGACCTCGGCGGCAGTGCCGGCGGTCGTCGGTACGGCGATGGTGAAGACCGCGTGGTTCGTCGTCGGCGCGACGCCCTCGAGCGAGCGGACATCCGCAAACTCCGGGTTCGTCGCGATAATGCCTATCGCCTTTGCGGTGTCCATGGCGCTGCCGCCGCCGACGGCGACTATGCAGTCCGCGCCGCTCTTTTCAAACGCCGCGACGCCGTGCTGCACGTTCTCTATCGTCGGATTGGCCTTTATGTCGCTGTATACCTCGTAGGGGAATCCGGCCCCGTCAAGGAGACCGGTCACCTTTCCCGTCACACCGAACTTAATGAGGTCGGGGTCGGAGCAGACAAAGGCTTTCTTGAAGCCTCTGCCGGTGAGCTCGGGCAGGATGTTCTCAACAGCGCCCTTGCCGTGGTACGAGATAGTGTTCAGAACGATACGATCTGCCATAACGATATACCTCCGTTTATTATTTTACTCGGGCAGAGCCCGTTTGTACCTATTGTTTCCGGCGCGGCGGCATTTTACCGCTTAGAAGTGACCTCGCGCTCGTAGCGCATGACCTCTTCGTACCACTCGCGGTCGAGCGGGACGCCCGCGCGGCGGCAGTACTCGTCCCACACGTCGCCGAACGGGAGGGTCTTCGTGTCCTCCATGAGCATGAGGCGCTGTGTGTAGTCCGCGCGGTCCTGCATCTCCTTCAGCGCCTCGTGCGGCTGGAGCAGCGCCCAGAGCAGCGCCTTCTCCGCCGCGCGGGTCCCTATCACCCATGCCGCGACGCGGTTTATCGAGGCGTCGAAGAAATCGAGGCCGATCATCGCGCGGTCGAGCGCGCCGCAGCGGACGAGCTCTTTCATTATCTCGCGCAGCTCGTCGTCGAATATGACGACGTGGTCGGAGTCCCAGCGGACCGGGCGGGAGATGTGCAGCGGCAGCCTGTCGAAGAAGCAGAGCAGCGACGGTATCTTGTCGCTGATGAGCTCGGTCGGATGGTAGTGGCCGCTGTCGAGCAGCGGATAGACCTTCTCATGCGAGGCGGCATACGCGACGTAGAACTCGTTCGAGCCCGTGGTGTAGCTCTCAAGACCTATGCCGAACACCTTGCTCTCGACCGAGTCAACGACAAAGTCGAGCTTCTCGGCAAATATCTCGTCGAGCGCCGCCTTGAGGCGCATCCTCGGGCCCATACGGTCCGAGGGGATGTCCTTCATGCCGTCCGGTATCCAGACGTTGTTGAGCGCGGGGCTCCCGAGCTCACGCCCCATCCTGTCCGCTATGCGGCGGACGGCGATGCAGTGGTCTATCCAGAAGCGGCGGACCGTCTCGTCCGGGCTCGAGAGCGTGAGTCCGTCGCGCACCATCGAGTGGCCGAAGAGCGTCGGGTTGAAGTCTATCGCAAGACCCTGCTCCTTCGCCCACTCCACCCACGGGGCGAAGTGCCTGTACTCCAGCTTGTCGCGGTCGACCCACTCGCCCTCTGCGAATACGGCGTAGCTCGCGTGAAGGTTTATGCGCTTCTTTCCGGGGATAAGCGACGCGGCCTTTTCAAAGTCCTCCTTCAGCTCTTCAAAGTTTCTCGCGCGGCCGGGATAGTTGCCGGTCGTCTGGATGCCGTCCGCCGCGCCGCCGTCCGTGGTGTCGAAGCCCGCGACGTCGTCGCCCTGCCAGCAGTGCATGGATATCGCGGTCGCCGCCGCGGTCTCCATGGCCTTCTCTACGTCCGTGCCGATACCTGCGTAGGCTTTCTTAGCGTTTTCAAAGCTCATACCGTATACTCCTTTATCTCAAAAGATTTTCCCACTATTTCGCGCGCGGAGGGGATGTCCTTCACCTCTCCGGACGCAATCAGCTGCATCAGAAGGTTCCCTATCGACGTCGCCTCGGACGGTCCTGCATACACCGGGATGCCCGCAGCCTGCGCGGTGAGCTCGTTGAGAAACCCGTCTCTCGAGCCTCCGCCGACTATGTACAGCCGCTCCGGCTTTCTTCCGGTTATCCGCCCCAGCTCCTCAAGCGAGCGGGCGTATCTGTCCGCGAGGCTGAGGTAGACCGAGCGCACAAGGTCGCCCGTGCTCTCCGGCTCGGGCGCGCCGGACGCGCGGAGAAGCGCCGTCACCGCCTCCGTCATGCTTGCGGGCGCGAGCAGGCTGTCATCGTCCACGTCGAAGATGCAGTCGTACCGGGACTCCCGCGCCGCAGCCTCCAGCTCCGCAAAGCTCACCTTGCGCGCGGAAGCTGCCCGGTGCGCGCCCGAGTCGACGTACTCCTCGCCGTTGAGCTCGCGGCGGATGCTCTGGATTATCCAAAGGCCCATGATGTTCTTGAGGAATCGGTAGGTCCCGCCGGCGCCGCCCTCGTTTGTGAAGTTTGCACGGCGGCTCTCCTCACCGAGTGACGGCTCGTCGAGTTCGGTGCCGATGAGGCTCCACGTCCCGCTCGATATGACCGCGCACGGCTCGCTGCCTGTCGGCGCCGCGAGGTAGGCGGACGCCGTGTCGTGAGACGGCGCGGTGAGAACCGTGCAGCGGCACCCCGTCCTTGCGGACACCTCCGGCGTGAGCCCGCCCACGACCGTTCCCGGCTCGTGAAGCTTGCCGAAGATGCGCTCGGGAAGGCCGAGCGCGCGGATGATCTCAAAGTCCCAGTCGCGCTTCCTCGCGTCGAGGAGGCCGGTCGTCGAGGCGTTCGTATACTCATTCACGCGATTACCCGTGAGGCGGAAGGCGAGGTACTCGGGTATCATAAGAAGCGTCTCCGCGCGGTGAAGCGCCTCCGGTGTCTCGTGCGCCGTCACCGCGAGCTGGTATATGGTGTTGAACTTCTGGAACTGTATGCCGGTGCGGCGATACAGCTCCTCCCGCGAGAAGTGCGGCAGGACGAGCTGCTCCGCGCCGTCGGTGCGCGCGTCGCGGTAAGCGACGGCGTCTCCCGTGGGGCAGCCCTCCCTGTCCAGAGTGACGTAGTCCACGCCCCACGTGTCTATGGCGAGAGTGTCCGGCGCGAGGCCCGCGTCCCCCGCCGCCTTCATGCCAGCCTCGACCTCGCGCGCGAGCATTTCGAGGTCCCAGCAGTCGTGACCGTTCCGCCGCACCTGCCGCGTGTCGAAGCGGTAGACCTCGCGCACGGTGAGCCGCCCGTTCTCGAGCCATCCGGCTATGTGACGCCCGCTCGACGCGCCGATGTCCACCGCAAGATGTATTCCTGCCACGCTCCGTCATCTCCTTTTACAAAATTTTATGATTTCCCTATGGATATATTTTACCGCGACCGCAGCGATTTGTCCATAAGGATTTGCATACAAAACCCGCACAGCATAGCGGGGCAGACCCCGCAAGCATTTGCGGGGGCGACCCCCGCGTCCTTAAGTGAGGCTGAGCCTCACCACTACCTTCGCGGGGCTGTGCCGCCCCGCGCCCCTGCGTTACTTTTTGCTCGCGCAAAAGGTAACCAAAAACGCGCTTAAGGGAGAGGGCTCCGCCCTCTCCCTTAATAATCCCTCACCCCATACAGACACACAACCGCAACCCACATAACAGTACACACTCTGTATCAAACAAATCCATCATCCGACCGGGTGAGTTTCTGGGGTAATATCAAACTTTCGTCGCCGACAACATCGAACGATTCCTGCGTCGTAGAGTCGAAAAGTCCGGTTCAACGCTCCGACTATAAGCGTAATGCAGAGGCTTTCTCTAGAAGATGGGACTTTCGGTTCTATGCAGAAAGTATAAGCGGGGAAGCTGATACCAGCTTCCCCGCTTTTTGCAGCGTAGTAGAGACCCAATATGTAGAAAGAGGGGTACATAGGGGAGAAAACTTGGTTTTCTCCCCTATGTGTGTTTTTGGCTACTTTTTGCA
>CANRIN010000092.1 GCA_947630675.1 uncultured Clostridia bacterium
AAAACTTGGTTTTCTCCCCTATGTGTGTTTTTGGCTACTTTTTGCACAAGCAAAAAGTAGCGCAGGGTGCGGGGCGGCATGCCCCGCATGGTGCCGGTGAGGCTCAGCCTCATTTAGGGACGCGGGGGTCGCCCCCGCGGATACCCGCGGGGTCTGCCCCGCTAGATGGGTGTGGGCCCTGCCCACTTGGTCGCGGGGTCTCGCCCCGCAGATTCCTGCGGGGCTTCCCCGCTAGATGGGCACGGGGCGACACAGCTCCGCGAAGGTAGTGGTGAGGCTCTGCCTCACTTCAGGACGCGGGGCCTGCCCCGCAGATCCCTGCGGGCTTTGCCCGCTTATTTCAATACTTCTTCCGCGATGCGTCCTGCGGCGCCCGGCGTGACTATCCTTGCTGCCGCCTCGCGCAGCATATCCGCCCGCCACGGCTCCGAGCGGAGTATCCCGACCGCCTCGACCGGCGGCAGGTCTCGCTTGCAGACTATCGCCGCGCCGACCGCGCCCAGGAACTCCGCATTCCTTACCTCCTGGCCCGGGATGCCTCCCCACAGGAGCAGCGGCAGCCGCCGCGTCATCGCCTCGGTCGTCGTCAGTCCGCCCGGCTTCGTTATGATGCAGTCCGACGCTGCCATCAGCAGCTCGCCGTCGTTTATGAAGCCGTATACCCGCATATTCCGAAGCCCCTCGCGCTCCTTTGCCGCCTCCAGCTCCGCGCGCATGGACACGTTCCTTCCGCAGACACAGAGGGTGTAAACCCCGCTCTTTGCAAGCTGCACCGCCTGCTCGGTGAAGTCCTCAAAGCCCATGCTCCCGCTCATCATAAGCGCTGCGTATACGTCCTGCAGCACTCCGGTGCGGCGGCGCGCCTCGGCGCGGTCTATATTCCGCTCGAACCGCTCCTCCACGGGGATGCCGAGCGGCAGCAGGCGCGCACGGTCGATGCCGCGCCGCACTGCGCGCATCTCCATCTGCCTTGCGCCGGTGATTATACCGCCCGCATTCGGCACCGCTTCCCAGTACGGATGGAAGTCGTAGTCGGTGACAAGGCCGTACGCCTTCGGCACTCCGCGGCGCTTGCGCGCGAGCTCGTCTATCGCCATCGAGCCGAAGATGTGCGTCGCGACGACGGCGTCCGGCTCGTACCGCTCGAGCTCTCCGCGCAGCGCGTGCGCGAACATCTTGCGCATGGCGAGGTCGTCTATCTTGACCGAGCCGTCCGCCGTGCGGCGGCTCATGTGTTCAAACACGAAGCCGTATGTCCTCGGAACATGCCTTGTCAGCACCGAGTAGCCCTTGTCCACAAGCACATACGGTGCGCGTCCCATCAGGGTCATAAGGTCACAGACCTCGCACTCCCCGCCGCGCGCCGTGACGGCTTCGCGTATGGCCTCGGCCGCAGCCTTGTGTCCCTGCCCGGCGGTCACCGAGATAAGCAAAACCTTCTTACTCATTTGCCCTCTTCCTCCGCGATCAGGCGCAGGGTGGGCTCAAGCTCGCGGAACACCTCCGCGTAACCGTCCGCATACATGTGCATACCGTCTATCGTAAACTCCGCCTTCTGGCGGCCTTCGCTGTCATACAGCCCGCGGTTGAGGTCCATCCAGCCGAGCCCCAGGCGTTCGCTCATCTCGCGGACCGCCTCGTTCGCCTCGCGGACGCGAGCGTTCGAGCGCGCCTCGAACACCGGGCGCATGAACTCCGGCGCGGCGTCCGGGTTGACGGGGTAGTACGCAAGCATCGTCAGCTTCACACCCGGCAGCCGCGAGAGTATCTTCTTCACAATGGGCTCCAGGCGGCGCACAAGCTCCTCGCCCCCGCAGCTTGGGTCGTTTAAGTCGTTCGTGCCGATGTTGAGGAATATGCAGCGCGGCTCGAGCTCAAAGACGCACTCCTCGAGCGCCTCGTCGAACTCGGAGCAGACAAAGCCGCCGATGCCCCTGTTGTAGGCCGTGAGGTGTATCCCCCTGCTTATCAGAAATTCCTCTATCGGGAACTGCTCCATCAGCGACGAGCCCGCAAACAGTACGGCTCCCTTCTTCACGAACCTGTTTCTGTGATGATAGCGCGTCCGCTTGTCCAGCTTCTCCGCCTTCATCCGCTCCTCGAAGAACTCCCTCATCTGTTTTTCGTCCATACTCCGTGCCTCCCTGCAAGTTTTTTCGTTCTTTGTGTTTCAATTTCGCGCCGAACGTACTATAATAGACCTATACGGAAGCTTCTCCCGCGCGGGAGAGGCGGCGAAAGGGGTCCCTGATTTGACCGACATCAAAAATCTTATCGCGCCGGGCAGGCGCGCGTTCATCTCCGGAATAGGCGGAGTCTCGACCTCCGCGCTCGCGGATCTGCTGCATCTGCGCGGCGTCACCGTCCGCGGCTCGGATAACCGCAGGAGCGCCGTGACAGACCGTCTCGAGAGTCTCGGCATACATGTCTGCATCGGCCATTCCGCTGAAAACCTCGCCGACTCCGAGTATCTTATACGCTCCGCCGCCATTCACGACTCGAACCCCGAGATAGTCGCGGCGCATGCACGCGGCATACCTGTCTACGAGCGTGCGGATGCGTGGGGTGCGATAATGCTCGAACACGCCGCGTCCATCTGCGTCTGCGGCACGCACGGCAAGACCACCACCACCGGCTTTGCCGCCCAGACGGCGCTTGCAGCGGGTCTCGACCCGACCGTGACGGTCGGCGGAAGCGTCCCCGGCCTCGGCACTCACCGGGTCGGATCACATGATTTGATTATAGCCGAGTCATGTGAATATTGCAACTCCTTTTTGCGTTTTCGCCCGACAACGGCGGTCGTTATGAACATAGAAGAGGACCACCTCGATTTCTTCGAGGGCGGCATAGAGGAGATAAAGCGATCGTTCGAGCGGTTCTGCCGCATGGTGCCGCCGAGCGGCCGGATAGCGATATGCGTGGACACTGCAAACAGCCGCGCGCTCTTTGAGAAGCTTGAGCGTGAGTTCTCGGGCGGCGCGGAGAGCGCGGATCCTTCGCTCCCGCGCGGCTTTTCGCCGGAGACTGCTCCGCCGGCGGCGGACTGGAGCATGGCGCGGCCGCAGCTCGTCGCCTTCTCGGAGAAGTCTCCGAGCGCCGCCGTCCGCGCGGAGAACGTCTCGAGTGAGCGCGGGCGTTACTCCTTTGACCTCGTGCTCGACCCGTCCCGCCTCGTGGAGCCGGCCTACCTGCCCGCGGCGCGCGTGCGCGTCTCGCTCGGCGTCACGGGCGAGCACAACGTCGTCGACGCTCTCGGCGCGGCGGCGGCGCTCTGGGGAGTCATCCCGCCGGAGCTCATAGCAAGCGGTCTCAGCCATGCAAAGGGCGCGGCGCGGCGCTTCGAGTTCAAGGGAGAGCTCGGCGGCGCGGAGATATATGACGACTATGCCCACCATCCGAGCGAGATAGCGGCGCTGATACGCGCGGCGCGCAGTGCGCTCGAGGGCACGGACGGACGGCTGCTGCTCGTCTTCCAGCCGCACACTTACAGCCGCACGAAGGCGTTTTTCCCGCAGTTTGCGGAGGTGCTCGGGCGCGCGGACTATGCCGCCGTCCTGCCCGTCTACGCCGCGCGGGAGGATCCCGACCCGGAGGTGAGCGGCGAGCTGCTCGCGGCGGCGTGCGGCGCGCACTACGCAGCGACCTTTGAGGACGCGGCGGACTGGGCGCGTTCGATTCTGCGTCGGGGCGACATGCTCGTCACCGTCGGCGCGGGCGAGGCGTTCAAGACCGGGGACATCCTTCTCGGGAAACAGCACGAAAAGTAAACCGGGCAATTAGACAACACATCGTATATTTTACCGGCTATACAACAAAGCGGAGAGGAAACATCCTCTCCGCTTCGCTTTGCGGGAATGCACTTTAAACTTGCACCGCCGGGGCGCGCACGTCGGGCAGCGGACCCGGAGCGCCTCCTGTTAGGCTACCTGACCCGAAGCGGCGCGGAGCGCTGTCTCAGCTTAGCTCAAGTCCGTCCGCCCATCCCATGACTTCCTCGGCGGAAGCGCCGGCAGGATCGCCCGAAACGAGACCTGCCGCTTCAATGTTTCGGATCGAAATTCAACCTGTATGACCGCCATTTTTCTTCATCCTTTCTTATCTGCTCAAACCACGTTTCCAGCTCTCTGCTTTCCGTTCTGCGCCATGACGCCAACGAGGGCGTGCGGAATGTACAGCTCCTCGAGGTAGTCGATCTCGTCCTGCGTCAGTTCCAGATCGACCGCCTTGGCGGCTCCGTCCACATGCGAGAACTTCGTCGCGCCGACAACGGGGGACGTGACCTTCGTAAGCAGCCACGCGAGGGAGATTTCGGTCATCGAGACGTCGCGCTTGTTTGCGAGCTCCGCCACGCGGGCGATTATCTTCCCGTCCGCCTCGGCGGTAGCGTCATACTTGAACTTCGCGTAGGAGTCCTGCTCGAGGCGCTTGCTGGTCTCGCCGGGATGCTTGGAGAGGCGTCCGCCGGCGAGGGCGCTGTACGGCGTCATGGCGATGTTCTGGTCGCGGCAGAAGGGGGCCATCTCGCGCTCCTCCTCGCGGGCGATAAGGTTGTAGTGGCCCTGTATGGAAACAAACTCCGCGAGGCCGTGCTCACGCGCGTAGAAGTTTGCCTTCGCGAGCTGCCACGCAAAGCAGTTGGAGATGCCGATATAGCGCGCCTTGCCCGCCTTCACGGCGTTGTTCAATCCCTCCATCACTTCCTCCATCGGCGTGTGGTAGTCCCACATGTGATAGATGTAGAGGTCGACGTAGTCCATGCCGAGGTTTTTGAGGCTGCGGTCGAGGTAGTTTTCGATGTGCTTCTCACCGCTGACGCCTGCGTCGATCTCGTCCTGCGTGCGGGGAGTGAACTTGGTGGCAATAACATAGTCGTCCCGCTTCGCGAAGTCCCGGAGCGC
>CANRIN010000093.1 GCA_947630675.1 uncultured Clostridia bacterium
CCGCTTTGCGAAGTCCCGAAGCGCCCTGCCGACATACTGCTCGCTGGTGCCGTTCTGATAGGCGATGGCGGTGTCGTAGAAATTGACGCCGAGCTCGAGGCCGTGTTTGATTATCTCGCGTGTCTGCTCCTCGTCGACGGTCCAGCTGTGCTGACCCGTGGCCGCGTTGCCGAAGCCCATGCATCCCATGCAGATGCGGGAGACGTTCAGGTCGGAATTGCCAAGCTTTGTGTACTTCATTGTGTTGTCCTCCTTAAAGAATTATTTCCTGCCCGCGCTTCCGTCAGCACCGTCCGCCGGCGCTGAAGCGGGCTGCTGTTCTTTGCTCACGCTTTCTGTGAAATTCGGAAAGCTTACTCTGCGGCCGAAAATATCACGGTGACGCTGCCGCTTCCGAGGGCGTCCTCCCAACCGGTCAGGTCGTCTATATGTCCGAGCCTTGTATAGCTCCACGAGTTGGAGCCGTAGAAGATAACTATCTGATCGCCGTTATACAGAACAATGTCGCCCGCGTCGGTCGTTATCCGACTGTTGTCCTCCGTAAGGCTGCGCCCCAGAGGGCCGACCTTCTCAAACCCGGAATAGTCGCTCATCTCTATCGACACCGGCGACTCCTGCATCAGCCCGATAAACTCCCGCGCCGCGGCGTTGTCCTCCAGCGTTGCGGTAAATGTCTTGTCTCCAACCTGTACATTCATTTTCATGGCTGTATCCTGCTCCGTTTCGTTTGCTGTTTCGTAGGGTTCGGCTGCGTTCTCGCCGCCCTGCTGAGCGGTCGGTATGGGAGGTTCACTTTCTTTCGGAGGCACATAGGTCTCGTGCAGCCCGCTGTCTGCCGACGGCCCGGCATCTGTCGGCCGAGGAATCTCGGCCGTGCCGCAGGCGGAGACGCAGATGACAAGCAGCACTGCTGCAAACGCCAGACGTATTCTTTTCATCTTCAGCCTCCAAGCAGCTTTCTCACGCAGCTGCGGGTTATCTCGTAGATGGACATGAACACATAGTTGACGCCCGCCTCCTCCATTGCCGTCCGCTGCTTTTCGGTGACATAGGTGTACGGGTAAATACCGAACATAAACGGGAAGAAGGTGTAGACGAAACTCTGCTTCTCCACGGCGGACATGTCCGGGAAATACCGGTCCAGGCAGGCTGTGACCGTGCGGATGGCCTCGCCGTAAGCGACCTTGAAGTCCCTCAGGCACTCCGGGCGGCTGCCGGCCTCCATATCGTAGTGGTTCATCGACATTATTTTGAGGAGCTGCGCGCGCTCCTCGAGGGAATGCGCGAGCATATCGGAAAACTCATCCTTTGTCATGCTCCCGACATGCTCCATCGTATCTCTGAGCGACGCCGTCCAAAGCTCGTACTCCCGCTTCAGCAGCGCGAGGAATATCTCCTCCTTTGTGCGGAAGTAGTTGTAGATGGAGGTGCGCGTAAAGCTGGTCGCCTTTCCTACCTCTCCCATGGTTATTTCCTTGAAGCTCATAGTCCGATACAGCTTTTCGCAGGCGTTGATTATCTCCTCCCTGCGTGCCTCGGTAAGCTCGGGCGATCCCTTCGGCATTCCGTCTCCTCCTTACTTCTCCGGCGTCCTTTTGAAGGACAGACATTTTCCGATGATGTCGCCGGTCCTCAGATATCGGTACGTGGGGAACTCGAAGAGCACCGGCTTTAGCGCGCCGTAGTCGACTTTGCCGTCTGCGTCCAGATCCTCCTCCGCCACATAGGTGTTGTCGACGGTGCAGACAAAGCTCTCAAACCCTGGGGTCTCGTAGACGTCCGCGACGCTGCACTCCATCGTGAGGGGTGACCGGCGGATAACCGGCGTCCCCGCGTCCCCGAGGTCGTATTCAAACACGGCGGACTTGTCCGCCTTCGCACCGCTTACCGAACCGACGTAGTCGGCCTCCGGCAGCATATCCTCGCTCACGAGATTTACAGAGAGCTTACCCGTCTCCTTGATGCAGCCGTTGATAAAGTGGCGCGCGGCAAGGCTGACAAGCACCCTGTCGTGGCCGATGATGCCTACGTGAGCAACAAGCGTCCAGGTGGGCTTGCCGCCGTTCACGGAGCCGATGATCGTCACCGGTGTGGGGTAGAGTGCGAGCAGCGGCCCGACGTTTTTCTTCATTGTCCGTTCCCTCCCTGCTTTTCGATATGTTCTGACATCATGTCAGCATAGTTAGTATAGCATCGTTCTGACAGCTTGTCAATATGGTTCCGTATATTATTTCGCAGCTGTTCCGAACCACGGGCTTCCGGACGCAAAAAGCGGAGAGGACCGCAGTCCTCTCCGCTTTTGTTATCCGAAACGGCCTTACTTCGCGTACTCGACGGCGCGGGTCTCGCGAATGACGTTGACCTTGATCTGGCCGGGATAGTCGAGCTCGGCCTCGATGCGCTTGGCGAGGTTGCGCGCGAGCAGCGTCATCTCGTCGTCGCTCACCTGCTCGGGCTTCGCCATTATGCGTATCTCGCGGCCGGCCTGCACGGCGTAGCTCGATGCGACGCCTTCGAAGGAGTTCGCTATCTCCTCGAGCTTCTCAAGGCGCTTGATGTAGTTCTCCATGTTCTCGCGGCGCGCGCCCGGCCTTGCGGCGCTCACCGCATCCGCCGCCTGAACGAGGCACGCGACGACACTCTGCGGCTCGACATCTCCGTGGTGGGCGGCGATGGCATGGATGACCTCGGGGCTCTCCTTGTACTTCTTTGCGAGGTCCACGCCTATCTGGACGTGGCTGCCCTCTACCTCGTGGTCTATCGACTTGCCGAGGTCGTGCAGGAGTCCCGCGCGCTTCGCGAGCGCGACGTCCGCGCCGATCTCTCCCGCGAGGAGCCCCGCGATATGGCAGACCTCGAGCGAATGAACGAGCACGTTCTGGCCGTAGCTCGTGCGGTAGTGCATCCGGCCGAGCAGGCGCATGACCTCCGGGTGGAGGTTGTGTATGCCCGCCTCGAACGCGGCGCGCTGGCCTTCCTTCTTTATCGTCTGGTCGACCTCGCGCTTGGCGCGCTCGACCATCTCCTCGATGCGGGCGGGGTGTATCCGTCCGTCGACGATAAGCTTCTCGAGCGCTACGCGCGCTATCTCGCGGCGCACCGGGTCGAACGCCGAGAGGGTTATCGCGTCCGGCGTGTCGTCGATTATCAGGTCGACGCCGGTCAGCGTCTCGAATGTGCGAATGTTGCGTCCCTCGCGGCCGATGATGCGTCCCTTCATGTCGTCGGAGGGTATCGGCACGACCGACACCGCCGTCTCCGCGACTTGGTCGGCCGCGCAGCGCTGTATCGCGAGAGACACGATGTTCCGCGCCTTCTCGTCCGCCTCGTCCTTGAACTTCTCCTCGAGCTCGCGGAGCTTCATCGCCTTCTCGTGCGTGACCTCGCTCTCGAGCTTCTCGACGAGGTAGCTCTTCGCCTCCTCCTGGGTGAGGCCGGATATCTTTTCGAGCCGCTCCGTCTGCTCGCGCTTGATCTCCTCGAGCTCCTTTGCCGTCTCCTCGTTTTTCTTGATGCGCTGCTGGAGCTGCTCGTCCTTCTTCTCCGCGTTTTCGAGTTTTCGGTCGAGGCTCTCCTCCTTCTGCATTATCCGCCGTTCCTGCTTTTGCAGGTCGTTTCTGCGGCTGCGCTCCTCCTGCTCGAACTCGGTGCGTTCCTTGTGTATCTCTTCCTTGACTTCAAGCAGCGCCTCGCGCTTGCGGCTCTCGGCCGCCTTGATGCTGTCGTTGATTATCCGCTTAGCCTCTTCCTCGGCGGAGCCTATCTCGCGCTCCGCGACCTTCTTGCGGAACATGCTCCCGAGAACGAAGCCGGCGGCGCCGAACACTATCGCCGCTGCCACTGCTATGACTACGGCAAGCGCTGTGCTTACCGCCGCGACGGGATGTATCAGACCTGTTATCATACGTTCCGTTCATGACCTCTCTTTCTTTAAGATTTTTTGCTCCGCACCCGCGGAGCTGAGAATTTTTCGACAGGAAACCGCTGCCTTGCGCGCTCCCGCGCAACGCAAATGCGGCCGCGGGGAAGCGGTCCCCCTCGGCAGACAAATATAAATCACCCGGGTTACCCCCGGAAAAATCTCTCCGAAAACGTAAAAGGCGCACCGCAAACGTGCGCCGACCCGAGCACAATCGTCCGCATATTATTTTAATTGCTTTTCGGCAATCTGTCAATAGCAAATCCCGCAAATTTCATGTAAACCGCGGCATGCGTGCGGGTTCGGCATAAAAAACCGCGATATCGCCAAACTATCCCCGAGAGGTGATACGAATGACGAAGAAAGGCTTTCTCCGGCGCGGCGCGGCGGTGCTCCTCGCGTTTGCGCTCCTTGCGGGCGCGGCGGTGTTTGCCGCGGGCGAGGCGTCCGCCGCGACCTACCGCTACGGCTCACGCGGCAGCGTCGTCAAACAGATACAGCAGGTGCTGAAGAATAACGGCTTTTATACCTACACGGTCGACGGCATATACGGCAGCCGCACCGTGACGGCGGTAAAGAGCTTCCAACGCAGCTGCGGCCTTACGGTCGACGGGATATGCGGCCCGGTCACGCTCAAATATCTCGGCCTCGGACAGTACGCCGGCACAGGCGGTTCGACCTCATCCTCGGCGGACCTCACCCTGCTAGCGCGGATAATTGCGGCGGAGGCGCGCGGCGAGAGCTACAACGGACAGGTCGCCGTCGGCGCGGTGATACTGAACAGGGTCAAGCATTCGTCGTTTCCAATTTGTCTATGAAGGAATTTTTTATGAAATTTTAGAGGAGTTAGGGGAAATGCCACTTCCT
>CANRIN010000094.1 GCA_947630675.1 uncultured Clostridia bacterium
GGGTGCGGGGCGGTATGCCCCGCAAAGTGCCGGTGAGGCTCTGCCTCACTTCAGGACGCGGGGGCTCGCCCCGCAAATCCTTGCGGGGCTTCCCCGCTAGATGGGCGCGGGGCGGCACAGCCCCGCGAAGGTATCGGTAGAGCTCTGCTCTACCAGGGACGCGGGGGCCGCCCCGCGGATGCCCGCGGGGTCTGCCCCGCTAGATGGGTGCGGGGCGGCACAGCCCCGCGAAGGTGCCGGTAGAGCTCCGCTCTACCAAGGACGCGGGGCCCGCCCCGCGATGCCCGCGGGGGCTTCCCCGCTAGAGGGGTGTGGGGCGGCACAGCCCCGCGAAGGTGCCGGTAGAGCTCCGCTCTACTAGGGACGCGGGGGTTCGCCCCGCAAATGCTTGCGGGGCTTCCCCGCTGTATGGGTGTGGGCTCTGCCCGCTTGGTTGCGGGGCCCGTCCCCGCAGATATGCGTGCTGCTTGGCTAAAATCTTTTTTGGCATTGACAGCGAGATTTAAAGGTGGTAAACTATCATTGGAAGGTTTAATTATTTTAAACTAGACTGAGAAAAGCAGCGGCTCTGCATAAGCAGGCGGCCGCAGAAAGAGGGAGTAAAGTATGAACGAATACAGGCTTGGCGTGATGGAGACCAGATTTGCGGACATAATCTGGGCAAATGAGCCGGTCCCGTCCGGCACGCTCGTGAAGCTCTGCGAGCAGGAGCTTGGCTGGAAAAAGTCGACCACCTACACGATGCTCCGCCGTATCTGTGAGAGGGGCATTTTCATAAACGACGGCGGCGTTGTCAAAAAACTTATGACGAAGCAGGAGCTTGCGGCGATACAGGGCGAGCAGGTGGTGGAGGAGAGCTTCGGCGGGTCGCTGCCCGATTTCGTGGCCGCGTTTTCGACGCGCCGGAAGCTCTCAAAGGACGACGTGGAGGAGCTGCGCCGCTTCATAGACGGTTACGGGAAGGGAGACGGTAAGGCGTGACGTCGCTCTTCCTCGGCATACTCGGCATGAGCCTCGCGGCGTCGGCGGCGATACTTGCGGTGCTCGCGGCGCGGTTTCCTCTCCGCCGGGCGCCGAAGGTATTCTCCTACGCGCTGTGGGCGATAGTGCTGCTGCGGCTGCTGTCGCCGGTGTCGGTGAGGTCGCCGCTGTCGGTGATGAACCTGCTGCCGGAGGAGACGGGAAGGTCTGTCACCGTAAACGGCGCAGGCGTGACGCCGCCCACACAGACCGGGACACACACCGGAACTGGCGGAGCGCTGTCCTACGACCTTCCGACTGCCTCGGACGCGCCTGCGGCGGAGCCCGGCGTTCCGCAGACGCCGGAGGTTCAGACGCCCTCCGCCGGGACGCCGGCAGCTCCGGCGGCGCGCGATGTGCTGCTCGCGGCCGCGCCATGGGTGTGGCTTGCGGGCGCGGCGGCTATAGCCGCGCGCGGCGTCGTGAGATACGTCCGCCTGCGCTGGAGGCTCGTCGGCGCGGTGAAGGAGCGGGACGGCGTCTTCCTCGCGGACGGCGCTGACGTACCGTTCACACTCGGGCTGCTCCGCCCGCGCATATACATCCCCTCCGACCTCGGCGAGCGGGAGAAGGAGTACGTCCTTGCGCACGAGCGCTGTCACATCCGGCGCGGCGACAACCTGACGCGCATCCTGGCGTATGCGGCGCTCTGCATACACTGGTTCAACCCGCTCGTGTGGGCGGCGTTCATCCTGTCCGGGCGGGACATGGAGCTCTCCTGCGACGAAGCGGTCCTGCGCCGCGCGCCGTCGGACATCCGCGCCGAATACGCCGCGTCGATACTCCGCTACTCGAGCGGCAAGGGAAGCATCGCCGCGTCGCCGCTCTCGTTCGGTGAGGGCGAGCCGAAGAGCCGGATAAAGAACGTGATGAAGTTCGAGAAGCCGGCGGTCTGGGCGGTCGTAATTGCGGGCATAGTCTGCGCCGCGATAGTGGCGGTGTTCGCGACCGACGCGGTCCGCGGCGGGAAGGACGAGCCCGCCGTGAAGTTCACGCATAAAGATTATGAGGCGTATCTCGGGAGCGCGGAGACGTACTATCCGAAATGGGCGGAGCCTGGCACCGAGATAGTCTATGACAGCGAGGGGCGCTATACCGTCACTCTCGGCGCGCTCCTCAGCGAGGACGCCTGCCGCGAGCGGTGGGACGTGATATGCGATACCCTGCTTCCGGAGAGCGAACCCGGCTCGCAGACGCTCATCTTTCCCAACACGAAGGCGGTCTACGGCACGGACGGCTTTATACAAAACATCTACTATGAGTACCCGGAGGGCTCGGGCGAGTATGTACTGACGCCGCCGGAAGCAAGCCTTCCGGACTACGACACGGCTCTCGACAACTGGCGGACGCACTATCCGCGATTTGCCTCCCCGAATGCCGAGTTCTACTACGGCGAGGGAGGCGAGCTTGTACGCAGCGACATCGGGGAAATGCTCTCCGAGGAGGAGTATTCCGAGAGGTACGGCGCGGACGGCTCCGCTCTCCCGGACCCTGCGGCGTATCCTTACACCGCCGCGATATATGACGAGTCGGGCGAGCTAGCCGAGGTCAGAATCTGCCTGCCGGGGACGGACGGCGTGACCGCGCCCGCAACGACGGACGAAGTACCGACGCTCCTGGCCCCGGACGGCTCCGACATATCGGTCCGCTTCGCGCAGCTGTGGTACGGCGTCAACAGCGACCTCGTCTACGGCAGGACGGACGCTGCGGATACGGACAAGGGACTGTTGTTCCGCCTCAGGAGCGACGGAGAGCTCGCAGCGTGGGACGAGGTGGAGCTGGGCGCCGACGGTCTGCCGGAGAACGCGGACCACGTACCGTACAGCCCGCGCGCGGGAATATATGACATGCTGCCGTACTACTTCACCGAGCAGGGCGCAGAGCAGGTGCTCGCAAACGACGTGTTCCTGTGGAAGGACGGCGTTCCGTACCGCGAGCTCTGGGCGAACTCCGGCAACGGCAACGTCGGCGAGGCGGTCTCCGCGGATGTGATAGACTCTACGGCAAACAGTATGCTCGTGTTTGTCAGGTATCTCAGCGACCCGTGGGGGACTTCCACGGAGGAGACCCGGCGTGAAGATGACATTGACCGCGGTGTGCTGGTGCTGCTGAAGCTCGTCGAGGGCGAGTGGTATATAGACAACTACGAGTATATGGACGCTCTCTCCGACAGCGGGAGAAGATATGACGATGCGCTTGCCAGCCTGTACGGCCCGAAGCGTGCGGAGCCGAACACCGTCATAGTATACGACGCGATGTGCAGACCGACGGTCATCTCCGGCGGACTGCTCGACCCGGCGAGCGCTGCCGAAGATGACGGCACCGGCCCGTACGGGTACATAGCGAGCAACAGCATAGTGTTCTATAACCCGGAGGGAAAGTATATCAACACTGCGCGGCTTGTCCCCGGTTCGCGGGATGCCTACGTTCTCGGAAACCCGAATCGAGATTCGGAGTGGCAGCCGTATCAGGTAAGAGCCGAGGACGGGACGGATCTCACCTTCCGGGTTGGGTATCTCTGGGCGGGGGCCGTGGCGACCGGCAAGCAGACTCACTACTACTATCGAGTGAGAGAGGGTGAGGACGGCGTGCCGCTGAATCAGGATATCATCGCGGAAAACGGCTTATGGCGCGTACCGGGCACGGGCGAGCTCGTGAGCTTCGCCGAGGCGGAGAACTACCCGGGCGCCTACCCCTGCTACGCGACGCTCGAGGAGCTGGGTTTTGACATCAGAAGCCCGCTGGAGCTGTGGACGACATGGTATCTTGCGGGGGGAGTATCCCCTGCATGATCCGACTCTTATCTTCCGCGACGGGGTTATGTACTTCCCGATAGATGTAGAGAACGAATACGGAGAAACAGGCGGAGAAATCGCTGGCGTAAAGGTGCTGACGAGCTCGCCGACAAGCATGACGCTCGAAATATCCTACCGGCAGCCGGACAGCGACAAATGGGGTTCGGCCGAGATGACGATAGTCCGCGAGGAGGACGGAGTGTGGAAGCTCGCCGTCTCTTAGTGAGGCAGAGCCTCACCACTACCTTGCGGGGCCTGCTGCCCCGCACCGCATAGCGGGGAAGCCCCGCAGGAATCTGCGGGGCGGGCCCCGCGTCCTTGGTAGAGCGGAGCTCTACCGACACCTTCGCGGGGCTGTGCCGCCCCGCGCCCCTGCATTACTTTTTGCTCGCGCAAAAAGTAATCAAAAACGCGCTTAAGGGAGAGGGCTCCGCCCTCTCCCTTAATAAACCCTCTCCCAATACAGACACACAACCGTAACCCACATAATAGGACATACACTGTATCAAACAAATCTGTTATCCGACCGGGTGAGTTTCTATCCGACTTGCCCAGACAGTCGACAACATCGAACGATTCCTGCGTCGTAGAGTCAAAAAGTCCGGTTCAACGCTCCGACTATAGGCGTAATGTAGAGAGTATCCCAAGAAAACAAAACTTTCAATTCTATGCAGAAGGTATAAGCGGGGAAGCTGATACCAGCTTCCCCGCTATTTGTGGCGTGGTAGAGACTAATATGTAGAAAGAGGGGTACAT
>CANRIN010000095.1 GCA_947630675.1 uncultured Clostridia bacterium
CCTCCACCGTCGCCGCGAATCCGTCCGGCGTGTACTTGCGGCCCATCCGCCGCAGCACGCCCGCGCTGCCGCTCTGGAGCGACAGGTGGAAGTGGGGGCAGAGGTTCGGTATCGCCGCGAGGCGGCGCACCGTCTCGCGGTCGAGGCGGCTCGGCTCGAGCGAGCCGAGGCGTATCCGCGCGGGAAGGGCCGCGCGCGCGGCCGTCTCCACGAGCGCGGCGAAGTCCGCGCCGATGTCCTCTCCGTAGCTCGACACCTCTATGCCGGTGACGACTATCTCACGATACCCCTCCTCCGCGAGGCGCGCGGCTTCGCGCGCGACGTCTTCGAGCGGAAGCGAGCGCACCGGCCCGCGCAGATAGGGTATAATGCAGTATGTGCAGAAGTTCCCGCAGCCGTCCTGCACCTTGAGGTAGGCGCGTGAGTGCCCGTCGAACGCGCCCGCCGGTAGCTGCTCTATCTCGCGGCGCGCACGGGGATCGCCGACCGTGCCGGCGTACCCGGAGTTTCCCGCCGCAAGGCTCTCGATATACTCCACGACCGCGCGCCGCTCCCCCGCGCCGCCGACGTAGTCCGCGCCGAGGGCACGCGCCGCCGCCTCGTCCGCCTGAGCGGCGCACCCGCAGACGACTATCTTTGCCGACGGGTTCAGCTTTTTCGCGTGCCGCACCGCCTGGCGGCTCTTGCGGGCGCTCTCGCCCGTGACGGCGCAGGTGTTTATGACGACCGCGTCCGCCTCCTCCGGCGGAGCGGTGACGTGTCCCGCGGCGAGGAGAAGGTTTTCCATCGCCTGTGTCTCATATTGATTTACTTTGCATCCGAGCGTGACGAAAGCTACTCTCATCGTATCGTCCTCTGTCCGGTCGTATGTCCTCCTTCGTTGCGAAAAGCCAGAAAAGCGCAATATCAACGCCGAAAAGTTTGTGCGAAAGTGCGATTGCAAATTCGATTCGCCGCCGATATAATATGTGGTGTGAAGGGGAAGTGACAAAACGACGCCTGTTTTTTCTGTATCTGTTTCTGATTATATCATTTCGGAGCGGCGTCTTCAACATGAAAGGAGGATTTTCGCATGACGGTCTTTACGGTTCTTCTGAGTTCCATAAACGATGTCAAAAGATTCGTCTCGGCGGCTAACTCTCTGCCCTGCGATATCGACGTCATTTCCGGGCGTTACGTTATCGACGCGAAGTCGATAATGGGTATGTTCAGTTTGGATCTCTCAAAGGCGGTGCGCGTCGAGCTGCACGGCACCGAGTCGGACGCGAAGCAGTTCCGCGGCATGATCGCCTCGAACGTGGTCGAGGGCTGAGGCTGCACCCGTGCTTCTTTGAAGTAAAAGCGAATAATTTTTCGGAAGCTCCACATCTTATTACCGGATGCGGAGCTTTTATTTTACGGAAGAAGCGCGGGCACTGCCCGCCGAAAGGACGGAACAAAATGAAGAAGACTGCTACCCTGCTCGTTTTGGCCCTGCTTGCGGGTCTGCTCCCGTTCTCTGGCGCGAGCGCGGAGGTGCCCGCCGCGCCGACGGTCTCCGCCGCGGCGGCGTGTCTGATGGAGCGCGACACCGGGCGCGTGCTCTACGAGCAGAACGCGCACGAGGCGATGCCGCCCGCGTCGGTGACGAAGGTGATGAGCCTTCTCCTGATATGCGAGGCGCTGAACGACGGACGCCTCACTCTTGACGGCGCCGTGACCTGCTCGGAACACGCGGCGTCTATGGGCGGGAGCCAGATATATCTCGAGCCGGGCGAGGAGATGTCGGTCGAGGACATGCTGAAGTCGGTAGTGATGGGTTCCGCGAACGACGCCGTCGTCGCGCTCGCGGAGGCTGTCGCTGGCAGCGAGGAGAGCTTCGTCGCGATGATGAACGCCCGCTCGAAGGAGCTCGGCATGAACGACACGACCTGGAAGAACGCCTGCGGTCTCGACGTCGAGGGACACGTCACGAGCGCCTACGACATAGCCGTTATGAGCCGCGCGCTGCTCCTCGAGTACCCCGGCATAAAGAAGTACACGACGACATGGATGGACAGCGTGCGCGGCGGCGAGTTCCAGCTCGCGAACACCAACAAGCTCGTCCGCAGCTACTCCGGCATAACCGGCCTCAAGACCGGCTACACCTCCACCGCCGGCCACTGTCTCTCCGCGACGGCGGAGCGTGACGGCATGGAGCTGATATGCGCCGTTCTGAAGGGGCCGAGCTCGTCGGAGCGGTTCGAGGCAGCGCGGCAGCTCCTGGACTACGGGTTTGCGAACTACGCCGTCGCCGACCTCACCGACGGCGCGGGCGCGATTGCGCCGGTGCCGGTCGAGATGGGCCGCGCGGATACGGTCGCAGCCGCGCCGGAGGGCGGCGGCACGGTGCTCGTCGAGCGCGGCGAGCTCAGCTCGGTGACGCACGAGATCTCCGTCGTCGAGTCTATCCCGGCGCCGGTGTCGGTGGGAGACGCGCTCGGCGAGGTGATAGTCCGCGCCGGAGACCGTGAGCTCGCGCGGATACCGATAGTCGCTACGGAATCTGTGGCGCGGCTCACCTTCGGAGATGTGTACACCGACCTGCTGCGGAAATTATTCTTTGAATAGTCGCGTTCGCGGGGAATAAGGAGCGGGCTTTGCCCGCTCCTTATTCCCCGCGGGGCCGCCGGGCAGAGCGGAGCTCTGCCGGCGGCAAGCGCCGTTCTTCGCTCCTCGCGGCTTTGCCGCTTCGAAGCGCGAACGGCGAGAGGAATTTTCGGTCCCTTAATTAGCAGAAGGTCGGGACGTCGGCGCGGAGCGCCCGTCCGCGCCGTGACAAGCTCAATGTCGGGCAATATTCGCGGAGCGAATATTGCGGGCGAAAGCAGTAGAGTGTCGGATGAAGAATCGGTTCGCGCTTTCGCTGTTCGCAGCGGTTGATATTGCCGCAGGCAACATCGCGGAGCCCCGATTCATTCGGGGCGAGCATTTCAATCGGAAGGGCTCCCAAACGGCGCTCGGCGCCGCTTGGGATTCTGATGCGCCCGGTAGAGGGCTGGATGCAGTACAGGTTCGAGGGCCCCGGATTAGCAGAAAGTCGGGACGTCGGCGCGAAGCGCCGAGGTCTGATGCGCCCGGTAGACAGTCGGATGCGGTATGGGTTCGAGGGCGCATTGTACACGCCGCCGCCGAAAACGATTGAACTTTATTTCGCCGCCTTCGGCGGCGAAACTCCGCGAGGCGTTTTGAAGGGGAAAAATCGAGGGAGCCGCTGCCTGCGGCTCCCTCGGCTTTTATTTATTCCGTGAGAAAGGTTTACTTTGCGCCGTACTCGGCGAGGTAGGCCTCCATCTTTGCGCGGGTGTCGTCGTCGATGTAGACTTTTCCGTCCACCTCGCGGTTATGCAGACTCTCTATCACGTCATACACAGTCGCTATCGGGCAGACCTTCAGGCCGAACTCGTCCTCGAGCTCGTCGAGGGCGGCGCGGCTGCCCTGTCCGCGTTCGCGGCGGTCTATCGAGACTATCAGCGCCGCGAGCTTCACGTCCGCCGCCGACTTCAGTATCTCCGCGCTTTCGCGCACGGCGGTGCCGGCGGTGACGACGTCCTCCACTATCACTATGCGGTCGCCGTCCTTAGGCTTATAGCCGACGAGGCTGCCGCCCTCGCCGTGATCCTTGGCCTCCTTGCGGTTGAAGAAGTACGGCTTGTCGACGCCGTAGAGCCGCCACAGCGACGCGGATGCAGCGGCGACGAGCGGTATGCCCTTGTACGCCGGTCCGAACAGCGCGTCGAAGTCGGTCCCGAAATCCTCCGCAATCGTGCGCGCGTAGAGGTCGCCGAGTGCGGCAAGCTCCGCGCCGGTACGGAAATTACCCGTGTTGACGAAATACGGCGTCTTCCGTCCGCTCTTTGTGACGAAGTCGCCGAAGGTGAGCACGCCGGAGCGCACCATCAGTTCAATAAGCTCGCTTTTTCTACTCATATCTGTCCTCCGAAAAGAATTCTCCGGACTAGGATACCACATCCCGGCGCATGATGCAAGAGAAAAACTTCCGCTATTTGCCGCGGAGGTGCGCAATCGCACAGATACAGTTCCCGAACAGCCCTATGGCAACAAACACGGTGGAAACTGTTATGACATCAGGATCCATGTCCCCGAATACCGCTATCGTGAGGGGGATCATCGCAATGACTGCCACAGACAGCAATATGCAGTTCACAATACGAATTTTACTCATTTTCTGCCCCCATATCGGCTTGTGCGGCCGCTCGCCGCACGGGAGTTGCGGGCGCAACCCGTATCTGCGCCCGTTCGTGTGGACGATGCTACTAAGCCTCGCAGAGTTTCGCGCCTTCGGCGCGAAACAAGTTCCAATCCGTTTTTCCCGACGGCAATGCGCCCTCGAACCCATACCGTATCCGACCATCTACCGGGCGCATCAGACCTCGGCGCTTCGCGCCGACGTCCCGACTTTCTGCTGATCCTGGGCCCTCGAACCCATACCGTATCCGACCATCTACCGGGCGCATCAGACCTCGGCGCTTCGCGCCGACGTCCCGACTTT
>CANRIN010000096.1 GCA_947630675.1 uncultured Clostridia bacterium
CCCCTATGTGTGTTTTTGGCTACTTTTTGCACAAGCAAAAAGTAGCGCAGGGTGCGGGGCGGCATGCCCCGCAAGGTGCCCGTGAGGCTCTGACTCACTTAGGGACGCGGGGGTCGCCCCGCAGATTCCTGCGGGGCTTCCCCGCTAGATGGGGGTGGGCTCCGCCCGCAGATGGGGCGCGGGGATGCAATCCCCGCAATCCCTCGGAACCTCTTGGTTCCGTATAAAACCTCGAAGTTTTACTTCGTAAAGTGGCGTCTGTACTCCTTTGGCGTCATGCCGCAGTTTCTGCGGAACACCTCCGCAAAGTAGCTCGTGCTGTTGAAGCCGCATCCGAACGCGGCCTCGGTGACGGCGCAGCCGCGCGCAAGCATCGCTCGCGCCTTTTCGAGCCGGTAGCGCGTGACGTACTCGATGGGGGAGCACCCGAGCCTCCGGCGGAAGATGAGGCAGCAGCGGCTTCGGCACACCGCGCCTGCGGCGGCGATATGCCCAAGCTCTATCTTTGCCGGGTAGTGCGCCTGCACAAAGCCGATCATTGCCCGCAGCGCCGCAAGCTCTTCGTCGGGGACGGACGGCTCCCGTCCCGACGCGCTTCCGGACACGAGGCTGACGAGCTCCGCGCACTTCGCAAGGACTTCAAAGACGTTTTCCTCATCGGCAGAGCGGCAGAGTTCGTCAAGGAGCTCCGCACCCTCGGATGCGGCGTCAAACTTCCAGTAGTCCGCGCTGCCGTCCGCCGTGAGCTTTCCAAGGGCACTCTCCACCGGAGGCAGAGATGCGAATATTGAAGGGTGGAACAGAAAAAAGCGGTAACGGCAGTCGCGCTTCTCGGCGGAGTAGCCGTAGTGCAGGCGGCGGGAGTTTACAAGGACGCATTCGCCCGCCTTCAGATGTATGTTCGTCCCGCCCGCAAAGCAGTCCAGCTCACCCTCGACCGCGCCGAGGAGCTCAAAGTCGTCATGCCAGTGGCAGGCCGCGGCGAAGTCGCTGAATACCGAGAGAAGTCCGCCGCCTGTCCTCACCGGCATATCCGGCATCGTATACTCCAGCCGCTCGGAGAAGTCGGGATTCAGGTCGAGCTTATGCGTTTTTTTCTGCGGTGCTTCACGCTCAGTCGGGCTGTTCATCGAAGCGGCGGTCGCGCCAGTAGTACTCCTTGTCGCGCTCGTTCAGCGTGCGGATGGGCTTGCAGGGGTTACCGACCGCCACGGTGTAATCGGGGATGTCCTTTGTGACGATGCTCCCCGCGCCGATGACGGCGTACTTGCCTATGGTGATGCCGGGCAGGACTATCACGCCCGCGCCGAGCCACGCCCCGTCGCCGATGACGATGGGGAAGGAGTACATGCTGCCGGTCGCGCGCTTCTCCGGGTCCATGGGGTGGCCGGTGGTGCAGAGGGTGACGTTGGTGCCGAAGAGGCAACCCTTGCCTATCGTGATGTTGTAGTCGTCTATCAGCGTGAGGCCGGAGTTGATGTAGCTGCCCTCTCCGATGGTGACGGTGCTGCCGACCGCGAGCGTGAGCGGCTGGTTTATCCAGACGCCGTCGCCGACGCTGCCGAACATCTGCTTCATGAGCCCGCGGCGCTTCTCCACCTCGCTCGGCTTCGAAGTGTTGAACTCATACATCAGGTCCTTCACGCGGGCCTGATGGGCGAGGTACTCCTCGGTGTCCTGCCAGAGGTATCCTCCCGCTATCCTTTTCTGCCTTTCCTGCTCGGTCATTTTGCGTTCCTCCTTTTTTAGCGATGTCCGAACGGCGAGCCGTGCGGACTTTCATATAAGTATAAATGAAAGCTGCGGCGTCCGCCGTCGGAATTGCCCGCAAAACTGTAAAAATCGTATTTTCCGTGCCGGGGACGCTCTCTGCGGAAAAGACGATCGTTATAAAAATAGTATCATATTTTTATTGCTTATGCAAGCTCGGAGAAATATAATGTACGAAAAGGGGGCGGCGGCATGGACGTTCAAAACGGCAGAAAGGTCTTCTTTCGTGACTTGCGGAAGCTGATGCTTCCGATAGTGTTCCAGAACCTTATCAGCGCGGTCGTGAGCACGGCGGACGTGCTGATGCTCTCCGGCGTCAGCCGGGATGCGCTCTCGGCGTCGTCGCTTGCGGGGCAGGTCACGTTCGTGCTGACGCTTTTTTACTTCGGACTTTCGACCGGCGCGTCGGTCCTCGCGGCGCAGTACCGTGGGAAGAACGACTCCGCCACGATAGAGAAGGTGCAGGGATTGGCGCTGAGGTATTCCTGCGTCATCTCGCTCATGTTCTTTCTTGCGGTGCTCTGTGTGCCGCAGCTGCTTATGCGGATATTCACCGACGACGCGCGGCTCATAGAGCTCGGCGCGGGCTACCTTCGCTGGGTGAGCGTGAGCTATCTGATGATGGGCGTGTCGCAGATGGTGCTCGCCGTCATGCGCAGCGTCGGCGAGACGAAGCTCTGCGCGCAGATCTCCGCGTCCTGCCTTATCTGCAACGTCGCGCTGAATGCCGCCGCGATATATCTTCTGTTCCCCGGAAACGAATCCGCCGCGCTCTCCGGCGTGGCGGGCGCGACGTCTATAGCGAGAATCCTCGAGACGGCGTTCTGCCTCGCCGCTGCCGCGCGGGGCAGGGGAGCGAGGGTGAACCTGCGCGCGTGCGTGTCCACCGAAAAGTGGCTCTCGAAGGACTTCCGGAAGTGTACGCTTCCGGTGCAGATGAACTACCTCATCTGGGGCGGCGCGACGGCTGCGATAGCCGCGATAATGGGGCACATCGGCTCGGACGTCGTCGCGGCGAACTCGCTCGCGAGCACGCTCCGGAGCCTCGTCATCGTCGGGTGCAGCGGCCTCGGCACGGCGGGGAGCATAATGATAGGCAATGCGCTCGGCAAGAACGACCTCGAGGGAGCGCGCTGGATGGGCTCGAAGATATTCGCGTGGTCGCTGCTGTTCGGCGCTGTGAGCGGACTTGTCCTGCTCCTGCTCTACCGGCCCTGCCTCGCCGTCGCAAATCCGGACGGAGAGGTTGCGCGGCTGTTCGGATGGATGCTCGTAGTGAACGCCGTGTACTGCATAGGAAAGTCGTTCAACTCGAGTATGGTGAGTGGGGTGTTCGCCGCCGGGGGAGACACGCGGTTCGGGCTTATTTGCGACACCGTCGCGATGTGGGGAGTGGTGCTGCCGCTGGGATTCCTCGCCGCCTTCGTGTGGAAATGGCCGCCCGTCGCCGTGTACGTCGTGCTGTGCATGGACGAGTTTGTGAAGCTGCCGTTCGTCGCGCTGCGCTTCGGGAAATATAAGTGGCTGAAAAACCTCACGAGAGACGAGACCGCGAAAGCGGCGGAGCACTGACGGCGCTGCCCGCGCGGCGTGATGCAGCCGGACCTTCAAATGAAAAGACCACCCGCGGACAACGTCCGCGGGTGGTTTGCATATCGGGTTTTATCGTCACACGTAATACCTGCCGTCGGAATCACGGTGGATACCTCCCGTTTTGACAAGCCTGTCGGTTATGCGCTTGAATCCGTCCGGGTTTATAACGCCTGCTTCGGCTAAAGACTTTGCGGACTCCTCCGAGACAGCGCCGCAGGCTCTGAGTCTTTTTATTATCAGCTTTTTGCGCAGCAGTGCTATTGGCATCACAAACGGCATAATATCTTCTCCTTACGACAAGCGATACCTCGCCTCAACAAACGGGACTTTATCGAATAAACTCCAGTAACGCCGTTCTGACCGGCTCAATATCTATTACGCTGTCCTTCATTGCTTGCCGGTACAAGTGGCGTTCTATCCCCAGAACATGATGCTGGTAAGGTGTCCCCTCAAACCATTTTTCAAAGCACCCTATGAAATCCGGATATTCTTTCCTGCTTCCGTAGACGCCGATGATAAACAGCCTCTCAACGAAAGACGTATATTCGTTTTCGTGGTGCATGAAAAAGTCCTGACTTCTTTCGTTAAAGCCGAAATACAGGGAGGAAGGATTTCCGCAGTACATCGGAACAAGCAGAATCACTTTTTCGTAGTCCGCAAAACTGTTGTAAAGGCGGTAAACATCATCGTTCCGATATTTGCATTGTGTCCTGAAACACTCATAACCGCAATCGCTGCATCCGTGTGCGTTCAAATCCGCATAATGAATCACTTTATCTTGCGGTGCTTTCAGAAAATCAATGATCTGAGCACAATTACCGGTTTTCCTTGCTGAAAAAGAAACGAACAGCTTCATTTCATTACCTCGCTGATACTCGATTTGCACGGCGGACATCCATTCGGTACTACTTTTTTATCGTCATGGCAAGAATTGCGCTAAGACTATTATACTACCGAAATGTGAAGGAATCTACCGAAAGTTAAGATAATTTATTAAATCGCGGCAAAAAACATCCGCAGGCACAGCCTGCGGATGTTCTGCAAACCAATGTAACTTACTTGAGCTCGACCTTTGCGCCGGCCTCTTCGAGCTTGGCCTTGATGGCCTCGGCGTCT
>CANRIN010000097.1 GCA_947630675.1 uncultured Clostridia bacterium
CCTCCCGCCGAGCACGGCGGAGACGGTTCTCGTCCCGCCGTCCCACGACACCTTTGCTCCGAGGCCCTCGAATATCGCGCGCAGCGGCACAAGCAGCCGTCCCGAGCGGTTCACCGGCTCGACGTCGAAGCCGAGCTTCTTCCCGTCGAGCAGGACGCGGTACGCACCGGAAGACCTCTGCGGAAGCTCGTAGGAGCCGCTTCCCACCCGCATGAACGTGTCGTAGTCGAGGCGGTCGGTCCCGCTGCCGAGCTGACAGCACACGTTTGAACCGGCAGCCCAGCGCTCGCCGTTGGTCTTTACCGCCGCGATAAAGCTGCCGCCTATCGCGCAGCACGCGACATCGTGCAGGGCCTCGTGCGGCGAGCTTGCAGTCTTCATTCCGGTGCCGAGCTCTCCGGCGTTTCCCGTTCCCCATGTGTAGAGCATACCGGAGGTGCTCACGGCGGCGAATCTCCCGCTGTTTGCCGTGACGTCCGCCATCCCCCAGCGCAGCAGCGAGGTGTGTCCGTCGCGGCAGAGGTACAGCCCGCCCGAGCGGGTAACGTACAGTATCTCGCTCGAGGTGGCGGCGGCCTTTGCGACGCCGTGCGCTATCGTCGTCTCTTTCGCACGTCCGTTCCCGACTCCGCCGGGTGCCGCACTGCCGAGGGCGGAGAGCTCGCCGTCCCGCAGCAGCAGCGTGGTGGCACCGCCGCAGAACACCGCGTCGACGTCCTCCGCCACGGCGCGCGGGACATTCCCGAGCCGCTCGCCGTCCGGATACGCCCAGGACGCGTTGCCCCACGCGTAGAGGACGCCGTCCTCCGTCAGAGCATACGCGCGGTTCAGCGCGGCCGCCGTCTGCTTCACTCCCCCCATGACGAACACCGGAGAGTTCGAGGGCTCGTTTTTCCCGTTGCCGAGCTGGCCCTGCTCGCCGTTTCCCCACGCATAAAGGTCGCCCGATGCCGTCACCGCGTAGGAGCTCCACTGTCCGGCGGCGATACCCGCCGTACCTCGCATAACAAGGCGAGGCTCGGCATACGAGACGTTTGTCCCGCTGCCGAGCTGACCGTAGCGACCGTCGCCCCACGCGTATACCTCTCCCGAGCCGTCAAGCAGGAGCGTGTGGTAGCGCCCCGCGGCAATGGCGCGCGGCGCGTCCTCCGAAAGCGCGGCGGCGGAAAATTCCGCCGCCGCCGTGTTTACCGTGATAAGCGGGGTGAGAAGCAAGAGCGCCGTAAACACCGCCGTTAAACGGCGAAACGCAGCGCGCATCGTCCTCACCTCCTGCTCAAAAGATGCCCCGCCCGGCTCCGCCCTTCAAGGGTGGGAGCTCCTGCGCAGGACTTTCAGCCAAATTACAGGCGCTTTGCAAGCTCCGCGCCGAGCTCCTCATAGCCCGGCTTGCCGAGCAGCGCGAACATGTTCTTCTTGTACGCCTCGACGCCCGGCTGGTTGAACGGGTTCACGCCGAGGGTGTAGCCCGAGATGCCGCAGGCAAGCTCGAAGAAGTAGACGAGCTCGCCGTAGTTGTGCTCATCGAGCTTATCCATGGTGACGAGGATGTTCGGCACGCCGCCGTCGACGTGCGCGAGCGCGACGCCGCGCCGCGCCTGCTCGTTGACATAGTGCAGGTCGCGTCCCGCGATGTAGTTCAGGCCGTCCACGTTCTCCTCGGTGGCCTCTATCGTGACGTTCCCGTTCGGGTGCTCCATCTTCACGACGGTCTCGAAGATGTTGCGCATACCCTCCTGGATGTACTGGCCCATCGAGTGGAGGTCGGCCGTGAAGTCGCAGCTTGCCGGGAATATGCCCTTGCCGTCCTTACCCTCGCTCTCGCCGTAGAGCTGCTTCCACCACTCCGCCATGAAGCGGAAGGCGGGCTCGTAGCAGGCAAGGATCTCGGTGGTCTTGCCCGCACGGTAAAGTGCGTTGCGCGCGGCGGCGTACTGCCAGACGGGGTTCGCAAGGGACTTCTCGGAGAACTCCGCCATAGCGCTGTATGCGCCCTGCATGACGGCGTCGATATCTATTCCGGCAGCGGCCATCGGCAGCAGGCCGACGGCGGAGAGGACGGAGAAGCGGCCGCCGATGTTGTCCGGCACGACGAAGGTCTCATAGCCCTCGACGGTGGCGAGGTTCTTCAGAGCGCCCTTCGCGGCGTCGGTCGTGGCATAGATGCGGCTCTTGGCGCCCTCCTTGCCGTACTTCTTCTCGATAAGCGCTTTGAAGATGCGGAAGGCGATGGCCGGCTCCGTGGTGGTGCCCGACTTCGAGATGACGTTTATCGAGAAGTCACGGTCG
This sequence comes from uncultured Clostridia bacterium, assembly GCA_947630675.1. GTDB lineage: Bacteria > Bacillota > Clostridia > Oscillospirales > JAAYOS01 > CANRIN01. Next base: position 2,290 of record CANRIN010000097.1, read on the forward strand.
CCGATGAGCTCCACTATCTCCTCGGTCGCAGCGGCGGAGATGTTGTTGCCGGCAAAGAATATGTCCGGGGTGTTCTTTTTCTTGAGATTGTAGTTCGGGCTCTTGAGGAACTCTATCGCGGCGCGCGCGCCGAGGTAGCTTCCGCCGATGCCGATGACGACGAGCGCCTGCGAGTCGCTCTTTATCTTCTCGGCGGCTTTCTTTATGCGTGCGAACTCCTCGCGGTCGTAATTCTCGGGCAGACGGAGCCAGCCGAGGAAGTCGCTTCCCGCGCCGGTGCCGGCCTCGAGGGTCTCGTGCGCGGCCTTCAGCTCTGCCGAAAGCGCCTCTACGTTCTCCTTGCTCACAAACGGGAATACGTTGGATATATCGGTCTTTATCATGTTTTTGTCCTCCCCTTGGAAGTCGACTGCGAAACTGTGTCCTGCCGCCTGGGGTACACTCGGCTTTTACTTTTCCCTATCGGTCTTGTCCGCAATCGCTTTATTTTCGGTAATATTATTGTAGCCCAAATCGTGCCAAATTGCAACATCAAAATCGCCCTTACGGGCTTTCGCGGCAAATCGCGCTCGCTTCGCTCGCTTACCAATTTGCCGCGAGAAGTTCACTTGAAATTGCGCAGGCGCAATTTCAAGTGAAGCTGTCGGGTAGGGCGAAGCCCTACCCGACAGCGTGCGCTCCGCTACGCGCCGAGTTTTCCGCCTTCGGCGGAAAATCGACGCATTCCCACGCGGCCGGCGGCCGCGTGGGCGCCCTTCTGATTAAACGTGCTCGGGCGAATAAATCGCCCTGCGCGAAGTTAGCGGCTTTGCCGCTAACTTCAACCGCGCGAACCGGCGCGGGAACGGGCTTTGCCGTTTTTAACGCACGCTCCGCGCAGTACAAAGTCAGAACGTCGGCGCGGAGCGCCTGTTCGCGCGGTTAAAGTTGCTTGCCATTGGCAAGTAACTTTGCGGAGCCGGAATTCATTTCCGGCGAGCATTTCAATCAAAGGGCTCCCAAACGGCGCTTTGCGCCGTTTGGGACAAGCGAGCGGGGCGGCAAGACGCCACCTTACCCTGCCGCAGAGCTTCCTTCAGAGAATCACATCATCCAGATTATTGCCAGTATAAGCTCCGCGAGCGTCAGCGCCCACACAGACGCCATAAGGTATCCCTTGCGTATTTTGTGATGCGCGGCGTAGAAGCCTATGAGCACCCCGACGCCGCCGAGCGTCGCGGCAAAGAACACGAATCTCCGCTCGGGCACGCGGCGCTCGTGCCGTATCGCCGCGCGCTTGTCCAGAAGCGTCACCGTAAGCGACACCACGTTCCATATCACGACGGCGACGGCGAACGCCGCGGCCTTCGGGACTCCCATCGAAAGGAAGCTCTCCGGCATACTCTACACCGTGCGCCCGTGCGCGTCGCGCGCGGGCAGGACGTTGCCCTCTAGCATGCCGTCCCCGCGGACGCCGGTTATCTTCACCGGGAGTATCTTCCCGTGCTCGCCGTGCGCCGCGACCTCGAGGTAGTTCCCGCTGTGACCGCGCTCTCCGCCGCGCTCGAACAGGACCTCGAGCGTCCGCCCGATCTGCCGCCCGAGATATGCCTGCCGGCATATCCGGGCACACTCCGCCGCCTCCTGCGCGCGCCGCGCCTTCACGCCGTTCGTTATCCTTCCCAGCATCCTCGCCGCCGCCGTGCCCTCCCGCACGGAGTACGGGAAGACGTGCACCGCCGCAAACTCTATCCCCCGGAGGAAAGCAAGCGTCTCCTCGTGCTCCTCCTCGGTCTCACCGGGGAAGCCCACGATGAGATCGGTCGTTATGGCGGGGTCGAAGAAGCGGCTCCGCAGCTCCTCCACCGTCGCCGCGAATCCGTCCGGCGTGTACTTGCGGCCCATCCGCCGCAGCACGCCCGCGCTGCCGCTCTGCAGCGACAGGTGAAAGTGCGGGCAGAGGTTCGGTATCGCCGCGAG
>CANRIN010000098.1 GCA_947630675.1 uncultured Clostridia bacterium
CCTACCTCCACTCGCGCCTCGCCGTGAGCGGCGCGGACGTCGCCGCGCTCGGCTTTGAGGGAGAGGAGATAGCGCGCGCGCTCGACGCGCTCTGCGATATGGTCTGCGAGGGCAAGGCCGCAAACGAGCGCGCGGCGCTGCTCGACGCGGCGAAGCGGCTCGCGGCACACAAACAGTAAAACCGGAGCCTCGGACGGCTCCGCATAAGACAAAAAGCAGACGGCTTCCGTCTGCTTTTTGCGTATGGAGTTATTGATTTGAATTATATCAGCGTTCCGACAAAGTCCGCGATTTTCTCCGCCGTCTCCGAAACGGTCATGCCGGTGTTGTCAATGTACAACTGAAACTTTTCCTTGTTCCTTCTGTACCAGTTCAGATAGGCTAGCTGTTCTTTGATGAACTCGTCGTCTCCGCACATGCGCTCGGGCGGTCTTGCTTTCAGCCTTTTTGTTATCTCCTCATCTGAGCAGGTCATCGCGATAAAGTATGTCGACATGATCTCCGCGGGCACATCGACTTTCTCATAGAAGTCCACAGGGTTCAGACAGGTCGAAAACAGCAGGTCCTTCCCGTTTGCCCGCCTGACGGCTTCCCGCAGGCAGTCGCCGGCATATCTGTCCCTGTTCTCCGGAGCGTAGTCCCATAGATTTATACCGACTTCATCGGTATCTATGCAGACGAAACCGCGGAGCATCTGCTTCGCTTCCAGTTCATCCCTGATTATCGACTTTCCCACCCCGCAGGCCGCGGTAAGTATTACTAATTTCATCGTGTATCCGTTCTGCCTTCGGTTCTTGCCGAAGGCTTGTTATGAATTTATCCTTTCAGTTTTTCCCATTCGTTTCGCGTTATGGCGTAGGCATACGAAACCGTATTCTTTTCGTCCGGGTATTCTTTGACTTTTTTCATTCCGTTCGCGATCGCGGTAGAATACGATGCCACATTCGTATACTTCATGTATGAATACAGACAGTCATATTCGGTATTTTCAAACGCCCAATCCCTGACAGCTCTTGCGGCCTCGCTCCCGAATCCGTTCCTCCAATACTTCTTATGAATATGGTAGCCTATTTCCGGCAGCAGTTCTCCGTCAATATTTTGAATCGTGATTCCGCAGTCTCCTATCATCTCGCCTGTTTTCTTCAGCACTACCGCCCAAAGCCCAAATCCGTATTTTGCATAATTCTCAAGATTCCACCGGATCCAACCTCTGACCTTTTCTTCGTCAAAGGGCTTGGGGTAATGTGCCATAGTTTCTTTGTCGGACAATATCTCATACAGAGCATCAAAATCTTCAAGAGTATATTCTCTTAAAATCAGTCTTTCCGTTTCAATTATCATTACTATCACCAAACTTTCTCTTTTTCGTGTCGAAACTCCCAAACGGTCTGCCGGCCGTTTGGGAGTTTCGGGTAAAGCGAGCATATTTCGCATCGGCTCGCGGCGCGATCTCACGAGAACCTTTTACTGCTCTATCTTTTCATTCCCGAGCTTCGGCGGCTTTGCCGCGACGAGCGCCGCCGCGCCGAGCACCGCGCCGCCGACGTGTATGAGCGTTATGCCGAGGAGCATCGTCGGATAGAAGTCTCCTCCGAACATCACAAGCGGCATGAGCGACGTAAGCACGGCTATGATGTTCGTCACGAGCGCCGCCGTGACGAGCCCCTTCTTCTTTGCAAGCGACCCCGCGAGGTACAGCACCGCCGTCACGACGGTGAGCAGCGCTGTGAGGAACGGCCCGAAATTCGCATATCCGAACGGCGTGAGGTCAAAGCAGGAGAAGACCTCCGTGCTCGTCTGCGACAAAACCGGGTCGCTGACGAACCGCAGTACCGCTCCTCCCGGTATCGCCTCGAATACTATCGCGACGGCCATGGCAAAGAACGCAGCGAGCGCCGGACGGCGCGTCTTGTTGTGCTGCGGAGCCTCGGTCCTGTTCCTGTCTGCTCTCCTTTTGTCCATTTTTTGTTCCCTCCCTTTTGTTTTATCCCGGCTTGTGTTTTTTTGCGGGATTTTTACTGATATATTCTGTCTATGTTGGCGGGGACGAGTATCGGGTTCACCTCGAGCAGGACACGGTCGCCCACGGCGCACTTCTTCAGCCGCGTCACGTCCGCGACGGTGTGCGCCATGCCGACGTGACCGAGCACGCGGGCACGTTCGCCGCCTATCGTGACATACATCTTCCTGCCCTTCACTCCGCGCCAGAGGCTCGAGAGCGCGTAGAGCAGCGCGTCCCTCATCCTATAGCTGTCGTGTGCTTTCTCGACGCAGAACCCGTCCGCATATCCCACCGGGATTATCGCGATGCGCCGCTCTTTCTTTGCTTTATACGCAGAGCCGTACCCGACGGTCGCGCCCTTCGGGAGCCGCCGCACCTCGCAGACCTCGCTGAGCATCGTCCCGACGCGGCCGAGCTTTACGCCGGTGTTCTTTGCCGCGACGCGCCCGGTGAGCGCCGAGCCTATCCGCACAGCGCCGAGCCGCGACCAGTCGTAGAGCAGCGCGGCGGAGCTGTTTGCGGCGTGTATAAGTCCCGGCTCGATGCCCGCGGCGTGCAGCTTTTCCACAACGCCCATCAGCTCGTCGAGCTGCGCGCGGGTGCGCTTCTCGCTCTTCCAGCTCTCACAGAAGTGGGTGTAGATGCCGGTGAGCGCCAGCCCGTCCATATACTTGTAGACCTGAATGAGCTTGTCCGTCTCGTCCGGCGAGAAGCCGTAGCGCCCCATGCCGGTGTCTATCTCGACGTGCGCCTCCACGACCGTCTTCCGCGCGGAGGCTATCCCGCTCATCGCTACCGCAGCCTCGGTCGAACCGACGGTGCCGACGAGGTTGTAGTCAAGCAGCGTCTCGATAAACTTTGGCTCGCTCGTCGAGCGGAGCATAAGTATCTCCTCCTCGACAAAGCCGCTCTTTCGGAGCGTCACCGCGTCCTCGATATCGGTGAGCGCGAAGCGGTGTATACCCGCCTCGCGGACTATCCGCGCCGTCTCGACGAGCCCGAGGCCGTATGCGTTGCCCTTCAGCACCGCATACACCGAGGAATTTCCCGCCACCCGCAGCACGGTGCGGACGTTTTCCTCCAGCCTCCCCTTCTGAACGAGCAGAGCTTTCATATCCTCACTCCCACAACTCTGGTTCTTCGCCCCATCCAGGAACGGCGGGCGTTCAGTCCCCTATGCCGCGTTTCTTCATGGCGCGGCGGACCATCATCTTCTTGCCGAGGTCGACCGTCTTGCGGAGCATACGGCTCACGACGTAGTCGTACTCGCCTATGAACTCGGTAAAGTCTCCCCCGAAGCCCTTCTTGAAGCGGTAGAGGCCGTAGAGCGGGTTGTCCGGCGAGAGGTCGCCCGAGACTCCCCGGAAGTCGTACATACGGCAGCCGAGCGAGACCGCCCAGCGTATCATCTCCCACTGCATGAGATAGTTCGGCATATACTCGCGGTGCTCCGAGCTCGAAGCTCCGTAGAGGTACCAGACCTTGTCGCCGTAGTGTATCGCCATCGCGCCGGAGACCGGCGTTCCGTCCGGCAGGTAGCACATATAGAGGCGGGCGTACTCGCCGAGGTTTTTCAGCATGTTCGCAAAATACGCGCGGTTGCGCGGCACGAACCCGTCGCGCCGGCCGGTCTCGTCCATGAGGGCCGCGAAGTCGTCCAGTCCGGCCTCGCCCGCGTTTTTGCAGACGACGCCCTTGCGCGCGGCGAGGCGGACGTTGTAGCGGGTCTTCTGGTCGAAGGCCGCCATTATCTCCTCCTCGCTCTTTCCGGCTATGTCAAGGCGGAACACGAAACGCGGCTGCGCGGACTCGAAGTTCTTTCCGCCGTCCACCGGCTTGAAGCCGCACTTCGCAAGGCATTCCTCCATCACGGGCGAGGGCTTCGGCAGATCGGGGTCTATCTTTACGGCGTAGCTCCTCATCGTCCTCGCGAGCTGCTTTGAGGCCGCGAGAAGATCGAGAATCGTCTCCTCGTCGGACGGGTCGCAGACCGGGCCGCGGCAACAGTACATCAGCGTATACGGCAGCTTCGGCACCTTGCGGATGAGCATGCTCATCGCCCCGATTATCTTCCCGTCCGCGTCTCTGCGGGCAATGGCAATGTGCTGCCACTCCGGCTTCTGCTTCGCCCAGTACGACGTCTGCATAAAGTGTCCCTTGGGG
>CANRIN010000099.1 GCA_947630675.1 uncultured Clostridia bacterium
TGAGTCCGCTCCAGATGAAATAGACAGCCTTTCCCTTTTCATAGACGTACACCGCATCCGGCGGGATGTCCGTGCCCGACTGCTCGTGGCGCGAGTATTCGGCATACTCACCGTCCAGCGCGTCATACGGCACCGGGATCTCAACGGCGAGCAGGTCGTAGTACACGTCACCCTCGTGCGCGGCGGGCGGGACTATCTCATATCCCGCGAGCGCAAATTCTCCCTCGGTCGGCACCGTGTACCTCTGCCCCACGGCGCGAAGCAGGTAACTGTCCTCCTCCGGCGGAGGACCCTCTTCGGCGAGACTGTCTGCGTCAAACGTCGGTATGCCCACGGGCGACTCGCCGTAATCGAACATCGTCATATTCAGGCAGATCGCCGCAAGAAGCAGCGCCTTTACGCCTGTATTCGCTCTCATCACACAGTCTCCTTTCCTGAATAATACGGGGATATACATCCCCGCTTTCCAGAATATGCGGCTGCCGTGCCGGCCGACAGGGCGCGCCGGCGCGGCAGCTTTCGGAAACTGCGGATATGTTTCAAATATTACATAACAAGCCGCCCCGCAGATGCCTGCGGGGCGGCTGTACCTCTAAAAGTTATTATTTTGTATAATACCTGTCTCCCCGGCGGTGCGGAGCGCCGGAGCCGGCGTCACCACTTCATCGGGTTATTCATGTACTTCTTTGCGAGTACGGCGGCAAGTGCGACAACGCCGCCGCAGACGACTAGGAGCAGCACGTCGTAGAGCACGCGGCCCATCGGCATCAGGCCCGCGAGCATCACCGCCGTCGGCAGCATCACCAAGATATACATCGGCACGCTCAGCCCGAGATAGCGGTACGGGGCGCGGCGCGTCACGGCGAGGTGTATTATGACTGCCATCGCAAAGAGCGCACCCATGATGAGCAGGACTTCTATCACGTTTACGACATAGTAGCCGAGGGTCGTATCGCAGAGTGCGTCGAGAGAGACGCGCATCGACTCTATGTCCTCCGCCTCGACCTCCTCGGCGCGCATCACGGCAAGGTATGCGTCCACGCCGCCCTGAGCGTTGACGGCGTGCGCCGTCCTCCACGCCTGGAACACCGTCCACGCGCCGTGGTTGCGGTTCATTATACCGAAGCCCGCCGTGAAGCCTATCGCTATCGCCACTCCGCCGCCGGGCGTGTCCGAACGCATGCTCATACGGGTCGCGATATACATCCCGAGCATGTAGAAAAGTCCGCGCGTTATCGCGTAGTACGGTACGAACACCGCCGGATTCGTAGTTATGGTGTCGTACAGCCCTCGCGAGAAGGTGCCGACGACGATGTTGTCAAACACCATCGTGAGCAGTATCGCGTCAAAGACGAAGTAGGCTATCGCGCCGAGTATTATCGTGGAGAGGTTCATGTCCACGCGGTGTCCGAATATCCAGAACACCGCGACTATCGCCGCAAGCAGCACGCCGATGTATATCCACATTCCCGCGATGGAAGCCGCGCCTACCGTCATTTTACCGCCTCCCTCCGATGTCGCCGCGCATGTGAACGCCCTCAAAATGTATCTTTCCCGCTTCGGCGTAGCTCTTCTCTATCGCCTCCGGCAGCGTCGGCGCCGTCGCGACGACGGCGAGAACGCGGCCGCCGTTCGTTACGAGCTTTCCGCCCGAGACTGCCGTGCCGCAGTGGTACACCTCCGCGCCGTCGACCTTCTCTATGCCTGTTATCTCAAAGCCCTTCTTATAGCTCACGGGGTAGCCTCCGCTCGCGAGTATGACGCAGCAGCTCGCCTCGTCCTTCCATTTTATGTCGAGCGTGTCGAGCGTTCCGTCCACGCAGGCGTCAAAGACGTCCATGATATCCGTCTCGAGCAGCGGAAGCACCGTCTCGCACTCCGGGTCGCCGAAGCGGGCGTTGAACTCTATGACCTTCGGGCCGTTCGGGGTGAGCATCAGACCGCCGTAGAGAACGCCCCTGAACTCGCGCCCCTCCTCGCGGAGGCCGTCGAGCGTAGGACGGAAGATGTGCTCCACGCACCACTGCTCCGTCTCCTTCGTGTAGCCGGAGGCCGGCAGGACGACACCCATGCCGCCGGTGTTCGGCCCCTCGTCGTTGTCGAAGGCGCGCTTGTGGTCGCGCGAGGCGGGCATCGGACGGACGGTCCTGCCGTCCACAAAGCAGAGCGCCGTCACCTCGGGACCGGTGAGGCACTCCTCCACGACGATGCGCCTTCCCGCGTCTCCGAAGGCGCCGCCCTCGAGCATATCGCGCGCGGCGCGCTCCGCCTCCTCGACGCTCTGCGCCACGACGACGCCCTTGCCGAGCGCGAGCCCGTCCGCCTTGATGACTATCGGCGCGCCCTTCCGCCGGATGTACTCAAGCGCCGGCTCAAGCTCGCCGAACGTCTCGTACTCCGCCGTGGGGATGCCGTGGCGGCGCATGAAGTCCTTCGCGAACGCCTTGCTCGCCTCTATCTCCGCCGCGCGGGCGTGCGGCCCGAACGCGCGGACGCCCATCTCCTCGAGCCGGTCGACAAGCCCCATCGCGAGGGGATCGTCCGGCGCGACCACCACGAAGTCCGGCCTTTCGGACTTCACGAGGGCGCGCACCGCCTCGAGGTCGGTCGCCTTCACCTCGGGAAAGCACCTGGCATCGGCAGCGATCCCGCCGTTTCCCGGCGCGCAGAGCAGCTCCGTTACCCTCGCGCTTTCCGCGAGCTTACGGACGATGGCGTGTTCGCGTCCGCCGCCTCCTATCACCAAAACCTTCATAGCATACACTCACTTTCGGTTATTTCAGCCGCCGGGCGGAGTATCGCCCGCGGCTCTGTACTCACTCCGGCAGGATGCGCACCCTGCCGCCCTCTATCCTCAGCCGTCCCGCGCAGAAGAGCTCCGCCGCCATGGGCAGTATCTTCCACTCCGCCTGCTGCATGACGCGGAGCTGAAGCGTCTCCGGTGTGTCGCCGTCCTCGACCGCCACGGCCTTCTGGAGGATTATCGGTCCTCCGTCGGTCTCCTCGTTGACAAAGTGGACCGTGGCACCCGTGACCTTCACTCCGCGCGCGAGCGCCATCTCGTGGACGTGCAGCCCGTAGCAGCCCTCGCCGGAGAAGGCGGGTATCAGCGCCGGATGCACGTTTATCACGCGGTTCCTGTAGTTCTTTACGAACTCGGGCGAGAGTATGTAGAGAAAGCCCGCGAGTATCACGAGTCCTATGCCGTGCTCCGAGAGGACGCGCACTATCTCGTGCGTGAACTCCTCGCGCGAATCAAACTTTTTTCTCGGCACCACCGCCGTCTCTATCCCGGCGTTCCGCGCGCGTTCGAGCGCATACGCCGAGGACTTCGACGCCACCACCAGTGCGAGCTCGCCCGAGCGGAGCGTCCCCGCGTCCCGCGCGTCGATGAGCGCCTGGAGGTTCGTGCCTCCTCCACTCGCGAGAACGGCTATCTTCACTCTGCTCATAGCGCTATATCTATCGAGCCGCCGTTTGCGGCGCACTCGCCTATTATCTCCGCGCCCCACGGCGCAAGCGCGCGCTTCACTTCGTCCGCGTGCTCGGGGGACACCGTCATCGCCAGGCCGACGCCCATGTTGAAGGTGTTGTACATGTCGCGGCGGCTGACCTTGCCCTCGCGCTCGATGAGGTCGAAAATCGCGGGGTGCTCCGTCTTCTTCGGGTCGAGCTTGAGGCCGACGCCCTCCGGCAGCATGCGCGGCATATTCTCGTACCAGCCGCCGCCGGTGATGTGGCATATGGATTTGACGTGCGCCGCGACCTCCGGAACGGACAGCACCGGTACATATATCTTCGTCGGCGTGAGGAGCGTTTCGCCTATCGTGCCGCCGAGCTCCGCC
>CANRIN010000100.1 GCA_947630675.1 uncultured Clostridia bacterium
CCGACCCGTACAGGATGCAGAGGGTGAAGGCGTTCATCGTCCCGAAGAAGGGGATGGAGCCCTCGGACGCGCTGAAGGAGGACATCCTCGGATACTGCCGTAAGGAAGTCGCGCGGTACGCGCTGCCGCGTGAAATAGAGTTCAGGAGCGAGCTGCCGCTCACCGGAGTCGGTAAGGTCGCATATTCGCTGCTTGAGAAGGAGGAACAGGAGAAGTATGGAAGAAATTAGGCTTGACTTTCTCGCCGTGGGCGAGGCGCTGATAGACATGACGCCGAAGGACGGCGCGTTCCTGCCGAAGGTCGGCGGCGCGCCGGCAAACAGCGCATGCGTCGCGGCAAAGCTGGGACTTCGGAGCGCCGCCGCCGCGCGCGTCGGGGACGACGCGTTCGGCCGGCAGATACGAAGCACTTTGAAGGAATGCGGACTCATCGACGACTACATACAGACCGACCCCGAGCGCGGCACGACGCTTGCGTTCGTGCATCTCGACGACAAGGGGGACAGAAGCTTCTCCTTCTACCGCAAGGGTCTTGCGGATACGGCGCTCGCGCTCAACGTGGAGCTCCTGTGCGCGGCGGAGAACGCGCGCGTGCTGCACTTCGGCTCGGTCGCGCTCGCGGAGGAGCCGGAGCGCCGGACCGTGCTCACCCTTGCCATGCACGCAAAGGGCAGCGGCGCGACGGTCAGCTTCGACCCGAACCTCCGCTTCCCGCTCTGGAAGGGGAGAGAGGAGGAGCTTCGCAGGGAGGTGCTCGGAGCGATGGACTACGCGAGCATACTCAAGGTTTCCGAGGAGGAGGCCGAGTGGCTCTTCGGGATAAGCGACGCGGAGGAGGCCGCGGGGACGCTCCGCGAGCGCTACGGTCTCGACGCGGTGTTTGTCACCTGCGGCGGAAAGGGCGCGGTCGGAGCGTTCAAGTGCGGAGTGGTGAAGGTCGCGGCGCCGGACGTCACGGTGGTCGACACCACCGGGGCGGGAGACTGCTTCGGCGGCGCGGCCATGACGAAGCTGCTCGAGCTCGGCGGCAATGCGAACGCCCTCACCCTCGACGAGGCGGAGGAGCTGATGCGCTTCGCGGCGGCGGCGGGCAGCCTCGCGACGACGAAGCACGGCGCGATAGACGCAATCCCCTCGCGCGAGGAGATAGAGCGGCTGCTATGAATGCACAAATGCTTGGCTTTTTCAGCGGGTTTCCGACACATCATTTTCCCGATGCCGTTGTGGATCGTCTCAAAGAAGAATTATCTGTTCGCAAAAAGCTCGTTTTTGTAAGTGCATGGCCGTCAGAGTATGGGCGTAATGATAATGATGCTGCCGGTATGCACGGTATGTTTGAAGAATGTGATTTGCCGTTTTCCGAATACTATGTAATTGACAACAGAACAGAGACGGTTTTGGCGAAAGAACTCATCCGAACGGGCTCGTGTATCTTCCTTATGGGCGGCAATGCAACGCAGCAATTTCAACTGCTTCGCAGAAAAGCGATCGTTGATGAAATTCGCAGTAGTTCGGCGGTTATTTTAGGAGTGAGCGCCGGATCTGTCAATATGGCAAAGCATTCGGTCGATATTTGGGAATCCTTGACGCCTTACGACGGACTGGCTCTTGCCGATATTACGATCAAAGCTCATTTTGACATGGGAAATAAAGAATTGGTACAAACATTGAAGCAAGTCTCCATGGAACTCCCTGTTTGTGCAATGGAAGATGACAGCGCAATTTTTGTAAAAGACGGATACGCCTCGCTGGTCGGGCGGATATATCGAATCAATAACGGGGAAATAACGGTGCTTTCTCAAGAGATGCTGCAATCCATGGCGAACCGATAAAATTCTGTGCTTCTAAATGAAAAACAGCAAAACTCCTCGCCGCCGATAAAAAGATTTTCCGTTTGGACAAAATCGCAAAGAACAAAGAACCGCCTTACAAGGCGGTTCTTTGTTCCTGTGCATTCTTTCAAATCGAACTGACCTATTTCTCCGGCTCGGAGGACGGATTCAGCGCCTTTTGTATGGCTCCCGTGACGACGCCGGACTTCATGAAGCCGTTCTCGGTGCGGATGGCCTCGCCCCAGCGCTCAAGCGCCGTCTCGAAGTCGGTGTTCGTGGGGACGGCGGGAGTCGGAGTGCCGTAGTACCAGAACCAGGTGCCGTTCGAGCCCTTCGCGCCCTTGTAGGTCCACGAGGTCCAGCTTATCCCGTTCTCGTCGCATATCTCTATGCCGGCCATGTTCGAGAACTCGCCCACGAGCGTCGCGACGCCGTGCGCCTTGCCGTAGTCCGCGACCTCCTTCGCGAGCGTGCGGAACGACGAGGTGTCGTCGTAGAGATGGACCTGATAGAGCATGTTCGTCCAGCCCTCGTCCTCGGGGTTCGGGAGGTTCGTGATACGCCAGATGCCCTCGACCGAGATGACATGGTCCGGGTCGACCGCGCGGACGGCGGCGGTCATCTCACGGTAGACGTCGTTTGTCTGCTGCCACGCGGCCTCGTCCCACGGGCTGACGTAGTGCTCGTTTTCCTCAAAGCCGTCGTTGTTTTGCGGCTCGTTCATGAGGTCGTAGGCGGCGACGGCGGGCTCGTCCTTGTACCGCTCGGCTATCGCAGTCCAGAGCTTTTTCATCGTCGCGCGGCACTCGTCCGAGGTGTAGAGGTCGTTGCGGCCTATCGTGCCGGACGAGTGGTTCATGCTCTGCCCGCCGGGCGCGCCGTGCAGGTCGAGAATGACGTACATCCCGCGAGCGCCCGCCTGTTCGATCACCCAGTCGAGCCGCTTGAAGCCGGGGTTCTTGTCAAGGTCATCCTCTATCCAGTCGCCTGCCTCGTTTTTCATGAAGTTGCGGTACCAGAACGGGACGCGGACGCAGTTTGCGCCGGCGTCGGCTATGATGTCAAGGTCGTCCTCGGTTATCCAGTTGTCCTGATAGGTGTCGAAGAGCTGCTGTATCTGCTCCTCGGTGAAGCCGGCGGCCTCGAAAGCCTCGATGGTGTCGAGGTTGCCCCACTCGCCGTCTGCGCCGACGACGGGACACATCCAGCACTCCTGAATCATCCAGCCGCCGAGGTTCACGCCGCGCAGACGGACGATCTCGCCGTCCCGATTGGTGAGGTCCGAGCCGGTGACTGTGAGAAAATCCTTGTCCGTGATGTGATTGGGGCGCTTCGCAGGGCCGTTCACATCTCTGCCGACGAGCAGCCCAGCCGTGATCCCCGCCACGACCGCAAGACAGCACACGACGCCGACGAGCTTCTTATGCTTTGTCTCCTTTGTCTTCTTCTCGGCCGCTTCGACCTTCTGCTGCGGGGACTGTTTCTTTTTCTTGTTTCCCATAATACCCTCCGAATTTATGTAGTCTGTGGTACGAAAATATTGTATACTATTGCCGGGTGTTTTGCAATAGCGGGGAGGAAATATCAGCCGATATTCCGGGCGCGGCGAAAATTTCACACTGTACGGCGGAAAAGTCCCAACCTTTCACGGAGCTTAACCCCGTGGGATCAGATGGAACCAAGAGGTTCCGCTGGCATTGCGGGGCTGTGCCGCCCCACTCCCATCTAGCGGGGAAGCCCCCGCAAGCAAGTGGGCAGAGCCCACACCCATCTAGCGGGGAAGCCCCGCGGGTATCCGCGGGGGCGAGCCCCGCGTCCCATCAGCGGGCGGAGCCCGCGACCTCTTTACTTGTACGAAGTAAAACTTCGAGGTTTTATTCGGAACCTAGCGGTTCCGGAACCTTCGCGGGGCTGTGCCGCCCCGCGCCCCTGCGTTACTTTTTGCTCGCGCAAAAAGTAATCAAAAACGCGCTTAAGGGAGAGGGCTCCGCCCTCTC
>CANRIN010000101.1 GCA_947630675.1 uncultured Clostridia bacterium
CTTGTAAGTCATTGCTGGTCCGCAACGCCTTACAAGGGAATGCGAGTTTTTTTAGTTAGTTCCATCCGTACAAAATTATTCTTGGAGGCAATATCATGACCGGAACAGTTAAGTGGTTCAACGAGAGCAAAGGCTACGGCTTCATCTCTAACGACGAGGGCGGCGACGACGTGTTCGTCCATTTCTCCGCCATTCTTGTCGACGGCTTCAAGACCCTCGCCGAGGGCCAGAAGGTCGAGTACGAGACCGAGCAGGATCCGAAGAACAGCGCAAAGCTTCGCGCTATCAACGTGCGTCCTCTCTAAGATGTACGAATCAAAGAGGAGCGGTCGTGAGACCGCTCCTCTTTTCTTATAAAAAACTTTCAAAAAATTTTTTTAAAATTTTTTGAAAAAGCTGTCCCGAAATCATCCTGTCCGGACATATACAGACAAACGGAAAAAACCGGAGCGAGGTTTTGCCGTTTGAAAAACGAAAGGGGTGTTTTAAATGAAGAGGAAAATGCTCGCACTTACTGCCGCCGTTCTGCTCCTTGCGCTGATATCGGGGTGCACGACCTCCGGCGGGGAGAACCGGGACTTCGGGTACGCGGAGAATATCCATGCAGGACCCGTGCCCCTCGAGACGGAGGGGGAGAGCGACTACTTTGCCGAGACGTCGCTTCTCAACACCGACGGGGAGTTTGAGGCGCTTTCGCTGAAGCTTTGGCCGAGCGAGCCGTACTTCCTACAGCTCGGAGACAGGGGGCAGATGTTCCTCGGCGACACTCTCGGGTATGTCGAACGGCTCACCGAGAGCGGCGAATGGGAGTATGTATGCGACAGCATCCGCGTCGGGAGTGAGACCTACGAGGGCGGAAACGACAAAATAATGTCGCTCAGCTGGGACGGAAGCAGCAAATACGGAAAGAGGGACAACACCGTACGCTGCTGCGTACCGGTACTTGACCAGCCGGGAGAGTACCGCGTCACGCTGAACTTCCGCGAGGTGAAGGAGAGGATCACCGAGCTCGGGAGGTGGTGGTACTCGGAGGACGAGGTGCACAGCATATCCTTCCGCTTCACCGTGCCGGAGAAGAGCGATAAGCCGTTCGACCTGCTGTACTGCTGCATCACGGAGGACTCGTACGGACGCCAAAGGCTGTTGATGACGATACGGATGAACGGGGAAGCTCCCGCGCCGTATCTTCAGAGCGGCGACGACATAGTGCGCCGTGAGAAGGACGGGCTCGCGAGTTACATTGTCTATGACGACGGGTCGTGGGAAGAGGGTACGGCGGTGCTCCGCTTTACGGAGAACGAAGACGGCTCGGGAAAGCAGTATGACCTCACGCTGCACCTCCCCGAGGCGGACGTCACTTCGCCCGGGGCGGACGCTTCGCCGAGCCTCGACGAACGTTGAGGAACGGGGGAGTTGGACCCCCGTCCGTCCCGCGCGAAAGCTTGCGCCGTGCGCTTGACTTATTTTCCCCGTACTGGTATAATTATACCGTCTCTGCATTGAACTGACGTATAAGGGGAGAAGTATATGACCATTTACGAGGAACTGAAGGCCCGCGGCCTCATAGCGCAGGTCACGAACGAAAAAGAGATAAGCGAGATGATAAACGCCGGAAAGGCGACGTTCTATATCGGCTTCGACTGCACGGCGGATAGTCTCACCGCCGGTCACTTCATGGCGCTCACGCTGATGAAGCGCCTCCAGCAGGCGGGCAACCGTCCGATAGCGCTTATCGGCGGCGGCACGACGATGATAGGCGACCCGTCCGGCAGGAGCGACATGCGCAAGATGCTCACCAAGGAGGACATCGACCACAACGCCGAGTGCTTCAAGCGCCAGATGGAGAGGTTCATCGAATTCGGAGAGGGCAAGGCGCAGATGCTCAACAACGCCGACTGGCTGCTCGGCCTCAACTACGTCGAGCTGCTGCGCGAGGTCGGTGCGTGCTTCTCCGTCAACAACATGCTCCGCGCAGAGTGCTATAAGCAGCGCATGGAAAAGGGACTCAGCTTCCTTGAGTTCAACTACATGATAATGCAGTCCTACGACTTCTACTATCTCTACCAGCACTACGGCTGCAACATGCAGTTCGGCGGCGACGACCAGTGGTCGAACATGCTCGGCGGCACCGAGCTGATACGCCGCAAGCTCGGCCGCGATGCTCACGCCATGACGATAACGCTCCTCACCGACTCGCAGGGCAACAAGATGGGCAAGACCGCCGGCAACGCCGTCTGGCTCGACCCGAACAAGACCTCGCCCTACGACTTCTATCAGTACTGGAGAAACGTCGGCGACTCGGACGTGCTGAAGTGCATCCGTATGCTCACCTTCCTGCCCCTCGAGCAGATAGACGAGATGGAGCACTGGGAAGGCGCGGAGCTGAACCGTGCCAAGGAGATACTTGCCTACGAGCTCACAAGCCTAGTCCACGGCGAGGAGGAGGCGAACCGCGCCCGCGAGGCCGCGCGCGGCATCTTCGCCGGCGCCGGCTCGACCGAGAACATGCCCTCGACCGAACTCTCGGAGGAGGACTTCACCGACGGCGCGATAGACATCCTCACGATACTCACGAAGACCGGCCTCGCGCCGTCACGCGGAGAGGCGCGCCGCCTCGTTCAGCAGGGCGGAGTCAGCGCGAACGGCGAGAAGGTCACGGACATCTCCGCGAAGTGGAGCACGGACGACTGTTCCTCCGAGGACGGCATAGTAATAAAGAAGGGTAAGAAGATATTCCATCGGGTGAAGCTCGCAAAATAGTCACGCCAGAAGCAATACACCATGAGGGCGGTACGTCGGTACCGCTCTCATTTTTGTTGCTTTTCCCAAAAAGCTGTGTTATACTTACAATGAATTTTTGTGTATATCGGAGGAGCAAAATATGAACACAAAGACTCAGACAAAAATCATAGCGATTTTTATTGCAGCGGTGCTCGTGTTCTCGGTGCTGGGGTCTTTATTTCTCGGTGCGCACGACAGTCCGCTCGAGCGCGTGAGCGAGCGCGGCCGCCTTCAGGTCATAGGGACCCAGCTCTGCGGCGAGGACGGCAAGCCGATAGTCCTGCGCGGGATGAGCACGAGCGGATTCATGTGGCACCCGGCACTCTTCGAGCCGCTCGCGGTGCAGGAGCTCGCCGAGAGGACCGGCGCCAACCTTCTCCGCGTCGCGATGTACACCGGCGAGGGCGGGTACCTCCGCAACCCGTGGCAGGCGGACAAGATGTACGCGGCAATGGATGCGGCGATAGAAAACGACCTCTACGTCATCATCGACTGGCACATCCTCAGTGAGCACGACCCGATGCCGCTGCTCGACCGGGCGAAGGAGTTCTTCGCCGTGACGGCGGAGCGCTATGCCGACTCGCCGAACGTCCTCTACGAGATATGCAACGAACCGAACGGGGACAACGTCACCTGGGCGGGCAATGTAAAGCCGTATGCCGAGGAGATTATCCCGGTCATACGCGAGCACGACCCGGACTCGGTGATACTCGTCGGCAGTCCGCGCTGGAGCACCTGCGTGCGGGACGCGGCGGACGATCCGCTCGAGTTTGAGAACATCATGTATACATATCACTTCTACGCCGGGACTCACGGGGAGGCCGACCGCGAAAACATCGACTACGCGCTTGCCCACGGCGCGCCGATATTCGTGAGCGAGTGGGGTACGACCGATTCCACCGGCGCGGGAGAGCTGTATCTTGACAGCGCTCAGGTCTGGGTCGACTTCATGGACGAACGCAACCTCAGCTGGGCCAACTGGTCCTATTCCGCCTCCGGCGGCACCGGCGCTGT
>CANRIN010000102.1 GCA_947630675.1 uncultured Clostridia bacterium
ACGGAAGATGTCTGCCTCGGCGCCCTCGACGTCATAACGGTCGGTGAGCCACGGGCCTACTTCCTCGTCGGAGTTGGTGTTGGTGATGCCGCGCAGGTAGATAGTCGCCTGGTCGGTGAGATAGCTGTCCTTCTCGTCCGCTATATAGACGGACTGGGTGAGCATGCCGTAAGGCAGGGCGGTCGCCATGTAGTCGTCGTATGCCGGAACCTCGACGGTGTAGGCGACGGTGCCGTGAAGCATCGAGTACTGCGGGGTGTAGCTCGTGGACATATCGTCCCACGGGTCGTACCACTCGGTCTTGTAGGAGCCGTCCGCGTTCGTCTCGCCGGTGTAGCTGAGGTAGTCGCGCTGCGGGGTGACATAGCTGTTGTGCGCGCCGTTGTTCGCGACTGCGCCTATGCCGAGCGCCTCGCCGCCGGTGACAAGATGATCTGCAAGGAGGTCATACTCGAAGTTCGGCTCGTGAGGCGGATCGCACGGCTCGACCTGGAACTGCTCGATACGTCCGTGGAACTCGGCAAAGCTGACGGGGTTCCACGTCGCTATCATCTGGGTCATGTTCTGAGTCTCGGCCTGGGTCTGGAAGGAGTTGTCGCGGTTGAGGTCGTATCCGCCCGAAGAGGTACGGGTAACATATGTACGGCCTTCGACGTTCTCCTCGGGGACGATGATGAAGAACACGTCCTCAAGCAGTTCCTTGGTGCTGACGTTCTTATCCTCGACGGTGTAATACTTCTCGAGGTCAACCTTCTCGGAGTAGCCGTCCTTCTCAGCGCGGATATATCCAAGGTATGTGGCCTTGTCCTTGATAAGCTCCGGAATAGCGACGCTGCCCGCTTCGCCTACCTGGCCGAGCTGATTTGCAAGCTCCGCTTCGCCCTTGGAGGTGAAGCCGGTGAGCATCTTGTAATCTATCGGGGTATCAACTGCGGCATTCTTTACGAGCATCCACGCGAACCCGAGAACACCGTCGGAAGCGGCGACCTCGTTGGAGTGGACGTTCGAGTAGAGCACGGGCACCTGATAGTCGCCTATCGAGCCGTCCTTGATGTCGTCGATAAGGGACTGCGGGTCAGTCTCGGCCTGCTCGGCGATCTTCAGCCACTTCTCGGTGGCGGCCTTGTCCTTCGCGATTATGAGGTACGGCATGTCGAGAGACGCAAGGCCGTTCTTGCCGGCGCTCATGCCCATCGAGCGTTTCTCAACATAGATGTTGGTGTTCTCCTTGGCGTAGTCGACTATGGCGTCGATGTCCGCGTAGATCTCCTTCATGGTGTGGAAGTTGTCGTACGGGTTTATCTTGGTGTACGCAGAGCCGAGGTCCTCGCCGTCGACCGAGGCGGTAACATAGTACCAGCCGCAGATGTCGAGGTAGTAGCCGCCGTTGGCGTGCGGGGCGCTGGCATCCTCAAAAATCTCTTGGGTATACCAGTCATACCCCCAGAAGTAGATGCTGTTCGAGAACGTGAGGACGATGTTCACGGTGCCGTCCTCGGCGGTCTCGACCTTGGTGTCGATGTCCTTGAAGAGCGGCTCGTCGTTCTCATTGAGCCAGCTGCTTATCTCGCCGCCCTCGGTGTGGTGGGGATAGAGCGTGGTGTCGAGATAGCCGGCGTCCTCGTCATAGTCGAGGGTCCAGACGACGTCGTCCGCTATCGCCTCCGCCTCCTCCGCGGTCATGTCTACCGGGATGGAGACCTTGAATGTCCTCTCGGTGGTAAGGCTTATCCAGTCATTACCGTCGTCGGAGGTATTGGTGAAGCTTCCGGTCTTTGCCGGTGCAGCCGTGGTGGTCTCATTGGCCGCGGCCGCGTTCGGAACAACGCATACCGACAGCATGAGGGCGACCGCAAGCAGCAGAGCCACAAGCTTCTTGGAATGAGTCAGGGTCTTTGCCATTTGGTTCTCACCTTCGCCTTTCATTTTTACGGCTTGAATCTTTCATTCTTTTAGAATGTTTATTCATACGCCGTTAATAAACATACATATACTAGCACTCCTATAAGGCTTTGTCAACAGCTTTTTTCAGAAAAATCAATAAACTTGCAAAAGTTGTAGCAATGCTACAAAAGGCTTTGCGCGCCGCGGAGCCTTTTTGGCGTTTCTTCCTATGATACCCGGGGCGTATGCGCATATATATTTATACTTATACAATAAGCGAGCCCGCAAGCGCAATGCTCCGGGCCCGCTCTTTCTTTCCGTGTTTATATTATAACAGAATATGCGGCGGATCTCAAGACTGTTATTTCCGGTATATGCCGGTATAATAGTAGGTGCAAAGCCGGCTTCGACTCATATTATAATAAGGAGGCATTATATGAAGCTGTACCACGGCAGCGCCGTGCCGGGAATAGAGACTCTTCTCCCCCGCGTCTCGAGCCACGGGCGGCCGCTCGTCTACCTCACCGACATAGAGACGCTTGCGCTCATCTACGCATGCAACCCCCTCACCCCGCCGGACGGATACTTCCCCTACTATGTCACGCCGGACGGAGAACTGCACTACGATGAATATTATCCGGGCGCATTCGACGATATATTCACCGGCCGCAGCGGATACATATACGCCTGCGAGGTGTCTGAGGAGCTGCCGCGCCTCGACCGGATGACTTGGGTTTACCTCTCGGAAGCGCCGGTGAAGGTCTCGTCCTGCGAATACGTCCCCGACCTGCGCGCGGCGCTTCTCAAAGCGGAGGCGGCGAGACGTCTGCACATTCACCGCTATGAGACCCTCAGCGAGAAGAAGCTTGCGGGCATACAGCGGATGATACTGCGGGAGTTCACCGACCCGGAGAAGCCCGTCGACCCGGAGAGCGAATACGCGCGCTTCTGCCGCGCGCGCTTTCCTTATGTGGACGAGCTGTTCTGGAAGGACATCTGACCCGCGCCTTTGCGTATGACCGCGCGGGCTCTCCCCTGTTTCCCGTGAGACGCAGAAAACGAGCACGCGCTTTTTCCGGTGTCGGCACCTGTATTGTAAAGGTAAGAAGTATTCGCCCCGCCTTTCGGCGGGGCGAATACTTGCACTATCTGCTGTAATTCTCTTTTGTTTTCCCGGAATATCGAAGATGAGATAACATTTTCCTGTTGTTCTTTATCGAACCGTCGTTGTATACTGTCAGCGCGGTCTCTTCGGTGATAAGGAACTGATGTATCTCATCCTCGCTGCCGTTTTCAATGCCAGCAGCTGCTTATAAAAGGCCGCAAGTCTCAGCACATCGTTTGTGAGTAAACACACCTCGCATATCTTCATAAAACCTCCCTATTTCTTCTATGTATGTTATCCGAGCACGCCCAGATGCTCGAGCAGTATCTTCACTCCCATGAGAATGAGGACTATGCCGCCGACGAGCTCCGCCTTGGACTTGTACCGCGCACCGAAGATGTTTCCTATCTTCACTCCCGCCGCGCTGAATGCAAAGGTGGTGACTCCGATAAGCGCCGCCGACGGGACTATGCTCACCTTCAGGAACGCGAACGTGACGCCGACGGCGAGCGCGTCGATACTCGTCGCGACGGCGAGCGGCAGCATGGCCTTCGGCGAGAACGAGCGGTCAAGCTTCTCCGCTTCCCCGCGCGACTCACGGATCATGTTTATTCCTATTATCGCAAGGAGCACAAACGCTATCCAGTGATCTATCTGCTCTATCGCACCGCTGAG
>CANRIN010000103.1 GCA_947630675.1 uncultured Clostridia bacterium
GTCAACCTCAAGGACGGCTACAACGGCGACATCACCGCCCGTCAGGCCGGCTCCATCGGCGGCCAGATGGTCAAGAAGATGATCGAGGCCTACGAAAACGGTCTTAAGTAACGGTCGCAGCACCGAGCTATAACGCAGAGGAGCGGATGCCTTTCGGCGTCCGCTCCTCTGTCTCGGGTGTCGCAGTGAATCGCGGGCGCTGTCCGGCGCATACCATGCAAGTACGCCGGTGCGCTCTGCGATTGCTCATCCGCACGTTTTACACTCTTTCGAGCGCCTGGTCTATGTCCGCAATGAGGTCTTCCACGTCCTCAAGGCCGACCGAGAAGCGCACAAGGTCGGGCGAGACGCCCGCGGCCGCAAGCTCCTCGTCGTTCATCTGGCGGTGCGTTGCCGACGCCGGATGAAGCACGCAGGTCTTGGCATCCGCAACGTGCGTCGCGACCGACGCTATCTTCAGCCCGTTCATGAACTGCTCGGCGGCGGAGCGCCCGCCCTTCACGCCGAAGGACACAACGCCGCAGGCTCCCTTCGGCAGATATTTCTCCGCGAGGGCGTGGTACTTGTCCCCCGGAAGGCCGGCGTAACGCACCCACGTCACCTTCGGATGCTTCTCAAGGTGCTCCGCTATCGCGAGGGCGTTCGAGCAGTGCTTTTCCATGCGGAGCGGAAGCGTCTCTATGCCGAGGCCGAGCAGGAACGCGTTCATCGGCGCGGGCGTGGAGCCGAAGTCGCGCATGAGCTGAGCGACGGCCTTCGTGATGTACGCCCCTCCCCTGCCGAACTTCTTCGTATAGGTGATGCCGTGATAGCTGTCGTCCGGTGTGGTGAGCCCGGGGTACTTATCCGCATACTTCTCCCAGTCGAAATTGCCGGAGTCGACTATCGCTCCGCCGACCGTGGCGGCGTGGCCGTCAAGATACTTAGTGGTGGAGTGTGTGACTATGTCCGCGCCCCACTCGAACGGGCGGCAGAGATACGGCGTCGCAAACGTGTTGTCGACGATAAGCGGAACGCCGTGCGCGTGCGCGGCCTTGGCAAACTTCTCTATGTCGAGGACGGTGAGCGCGGGATTTGCTATCGTCTCTCCGAAGAGCGCCTTGGTGTTCGGACGGAACGCCGCTGCAAGCTCCTCCTCCGAGCAGTCGGGGTCGACAAAGGTGAAGTCGATCCCCATCCTCTTCATCGTAACGGCGAAGAGGTTGTATGTCCCTCCGTATATCGCCGACGACGCCACCACATGGTCCCCCGCCGACGCAATGTTGAACACCGAAAAGAAGCTCGCCGCCTGGCCGGAGGAGAGCAGCATCGCCGCGCTGCCGCCCTCGAGCGCGCAGATGCGCGCCGCTACCGCGTCGCTCGTGGGATTTTGCAGACGGGTGTAGAAGTAGCCCTCCTTCTCGAGGTCGAAGAGCATGCCCATCTCCGCGCTCGTCTCGTAGCGGAAGGTGGTCGATTGGATTATCGGAATGTTTCTCGGTTCCCCGTTTGCGGGACGGTAGCCCGCATGGAGACAGTCTGTGCCGAATTTCATTTTTATCTTCCTTTCAAGGCTCCGCGCACTGTGCGGGACCTTCTGTTATTTGGAGCTTTATTCCAAAACATTATACACTATTGCCGCAAAATTATCAATACGGGCCCTCAAATTTGCGCAGTGCGGGAGGCGGCCGGACATCCGGCCGCCTCCCTTCGGTGCCCGAGACGCAGCGTGGCATCTTCAGCACTTCCTCCGCAGGTCACCGATGACAAACGCCGCAAGCACCGCAAGCGACGCCGCCAGAAGCGCAACCCACGTCCCGCTCCCGTCGCCCGTCTTCGGCACCGGCTCCGCGCTCGGTTCGACCGGCGGCTCAGTGCCCGGCTCGGTGGGCAGCTCCACGCTCGGTTCGACCGGCGGCTCCCCGCTCGGCTCCATCGACGCTTCGCCGCTCGGCCATGGTAACGGTTCTCCGCTCGGCTCAGCGGGCGGCTCTTCCGACAGCTCTCCGCTCGGTTCGGTCGACGGTCCGACACTTGGTATGCTTGACTGTCCATCACTCGGCTCGGGTGACGGCTCGGTGCTTGGTGTGCTCGACGGTTCATCGCTCGGCTCGACGGGTGGCTCGGAGCTCGGCCCGGGCAACGGTTCCGTGCTCGGCTCTGCGGCGGGCGCGGCGAGTTCGGTACGCACCGTCTGCGTAAAGAGCTCTTCGCTGTTTCCCGACCGCGACGTCGCTTCGCCGCGCGCATACCACTCGGAGACATCTCCCGTCACGTTCTCCTCCGAGAGGCGGAGAACAAGCCCTAGGTCCGCCGTGAGCCGCGCGCCGGGCGGTATTGCCCCGCCTGCCGACGACCGAAGCATCACCATGCGCACGGCCGCCCGCTCCTCCGGCTCCAACTCGCCCTCCGGGAGAAAGCGCAGCTCCGCGGCGTCTTCCCCGCCGCTGCGTTCCTCTGCGACTCCGTAGAGCACTTCAAACGGCGGCTCCACGGCCTCGCCGGACGCTCCCGCGCAGGAGAGTACGACCGCCCGGGTGAGCTCGAAGGACAGCTCATCCCGGATCGTCCCGAACTCGCCGGCGGCATAGTCCCATCCTCCGGGAATTGGAATATAATAACAGCAGGCGTCCTCCCGCCCGAAAACCAGCGTCCTGCCGGTGTCGTTTTCCGCGGTAAATCGCAGCTCGACCGCATCTCCGTCGGCGGCGAGGTACATAGTCCTCCCGTCCGCCTCGAGGTTTCCGCGTGCGCCATCCGGGAGCGAGCTGTCGTAGTACGGCGCTTCCGGGTCCTCCGCAGCCTCTCTGCCGGTCCTTGCACGCAGCTCGGCTTCGAGCAGATGCGTGGCCTCGCATATCCTCAGCCGGCTGCCCTCCGTGTCCGCGGCGGTGAAGAGGTACCCGGTCTCTCCGTCGCGGTCCACGTCGCGGACATCCGTCGTCAGGTATTCGTCCGGCTCTGCGTCCGGGAGGGCGTCTCCGTCCACGAGCAGGAAATCGTGCGCACAGAGCAGGGTCTCCGGCATATCCGGCGAGGTCGCGAGCCGGAAGGAAAGCCTCAGCGAGCGCCTTCCGCCGCCGCGATCGCCGACGAGGCCGCAAAGGCCGGAAAACTCCAGCTTATACACCGAATATCCCTCCTCCGTCCGGCGTCGGATGCTGAAGTCGTCCCGCATTATCTCATGCTCCTCCGAAACGCCGTCCGCGCCGGTGAGACGTTCCCGCAGTTCCACGTCCTCCGGGGTGACCGTCTCCGGCAAGCAGAGGTATATCGCGGTATCGGGCACGGTACCCGATCTGTTCTCCGCTTCGATATACGCATCGAAAAACGCGCTGTCCCCGGCGGTTATTTCACGGCTCCCGCAGAACACGCCGTCCCCCTCCGCAGGCAGGACTCGGAGGCGCGGCCGGGGAAAATCGAACTCGGTCCTTTCCGCGCCGCCCGCGGCGGCAAGCGCGGTCTTTTCCTCATCCGTGAGCTCCGCCACGGCGGAGGGCGGCTTTGCAAGCCGCACCTGCCCCTTTCCTCCCGTCGCCTCGTCCGGGGTGCGCGGACTGAGCCACACGAAGTACGGCGTGAGCGTCAGCACTTCACC
>CANRIN010000104.1 GCA_947630675.1 uncultured Clostridia bacterium
CGCGGGGCGGCACAGCCCCACAAAGGTCTCGGAACCGCTAGGTTCCGAATAAAACCTCGAAGTTTTACTTCGTATAAGTAAAGAGGTTGCGGGCTCCGCCCGCAGGCAGGACGAGGGGTCCGACCCGCAAATGCTTGCGGGTTTGCCCCGCTAGATAGGTGTGGAGCGATCAGCTTTTGTGCGCAGGTGGGAAGTAACTAGAAAATGAGGAAGCATTCTTGCGGCGTGTTAGAAAAAACGTTAGAAATCGGATTTGTCGCATTTACGATTTCAGACAAAAAATTTTGGATTTCCGCTGCATGAGCGAAAATCCAAAAAATTGCTTGGTGCGCGAGGCGGGACTTGAACCCGCACGTCCGAATGAACACTAGAACCTGAATCTAGCGAGTCTACCAATTCCACCACTCGCGCTTATCGAGTCGAGCCGCCGATTCGGCGGCTCGACTTGGTGGAGATAAGGGGAATCGAACCCCTGACCTCATGACTGCCAGTCATGCGCTCTCCCAGCTGAGCTATACCCCCATGGGATGCACTCCGTACGCGTGCTTAATTATTCTACTATACAAACAGTGCTCTGTCAAGGGGTGAAAAAGAAAAATTTGCGCTTGCCCGCGCAGTTCGACCAGCCGCTTCTGCGCCGTCGTAGCCGACGTTTGTACGTTCTACGTCTGCGCGGCCACGGGGCCGAGTCCGCGCGGAGCGGGGCGTGTGCGTCAGAACTCCGGCTCGGGCGAGGATGCCGCCGCGTCGAGCAGAGCCGTGTCCGCATCGATAAATCCGATGCGCTCGAAGTATCCGCCCATACTCTCGCGGAGGTACGGCAGCGCCTCGGCGTACTCGTTTTTCCGCGAGCCGACGGCACCGCTCCGCACTATCCTGAACCCGAAATCACTGTAGAGCTTTATCGCGCGGAAGCTGGACGGCTGGGTATGCAGGTACACCGGTCCCGCCGCGCCGCGAAGTATCGCCCCGAGCAGGGCTCGCCCGAGTCCGCGGCCCTCCGCCTCCGGCAGCACCTTGAACCAGTGGACGGTGTCTATCGCGCCGTTGTACGCCGGCCAGAGCATACAGGTCCCCAAAACGCGGCCGTCCGCCAAGCACACGACGGTGCAGCGCTCGAAGAACAGTTCCTCCCTCGGTGCGTACACGCGCCGGAAGTAGGCGCGCATATACTCGAGGAACGCCGGCCGTCCCGCAGGATCGTCTATCGGCATCGTCATCCAGAACTCGAGCTCGTCCGGCCGCAGGGTTCGGAAGAAGTACCCTTCCGGCAGCGGCGCGGACGCGCTCATATCCGGCCTCTGCGCCGCCATGAATATGTTCAGATCGGGGATCTGCATAATGTCCTCCAAAAAACGCGGCGCAGGGAAGCTTCCCCGCGCCGATGTGAGACTTCGCGGTGAATCACAGTCGCGGGCTCCGCCCGCGTGATTTCCCGCGCCAGCCTCGCAGAGCATGCGCCCTTTCACTTGTTACGCATCGCAACTTTCTACCGGGCGCATCAGCTTTCGACATTTCGCGCCGAGCTTAGTTCATCTGCTTGCGGCGCGAGAGGTTCATCGTGCCGTCCTGCATGTCCGCTATCCAGTCGAGGCTCTTGCCGGTGCCGTAGGCGACGCAGCTTATCGCGTCGTCCGCGACGTGGGTCTCGATGCCGGTCTTCTCCTGAATAAGCTTGTCGAATCCGTAGACCAGGCTGCCGCCGCCGGTCATGGTAATGCCGTTCGTGGAGATGTCCGCGACGAGCTCGGGCGGCGTGCGCTCAAGGACGGAGTGTATCGCCTCGACTATGCGGCTCGAGACCTCCTCAAACGCCTCTATCATTTCGGAGGAGGACACCTTGAACACGCGCGGAAGGCCGGTCATGAGGTCGCGGCCCTTGACCTCGGCTTCCAGCTCCTCCTCACGCGGATAGACGCAGCCGATGCGTATCTTCAGCTCCTCTGCGGTGCGGTCGCCTATGAGGACGTTGTGCTTGCGGCGTATATACTTGACGACCGACTCGTCAAACAGGTCGCCCGCGACCTTTATCGAGGCGCTCTCGACTATGCCGCTGAGTGAGATGACCGCTATGTCGCTAGTGCCGCCGCCGATGTCGACGACCATGTGTCCGTCCGGCTTGGCGATATCGATGCCCGCGCCTATCGCCGCCGCGACCGGTTCCTCAATGAGGTAGACACGGCGAGCGCCCGCCTGTATGCCGGCGTCTATGACGGCGCGCTCCTCGACCTCGGTGATGCCGGAGGGCACGCAGATAATGAGCCTCGGCTTGAAGAGGCGGAAGCCGGTGAGCTTCTTGAGAAACTCGCGGATCATCCGCTCGGTCATGTCGTAGTCGCTTATGACGCCCTCGCGCAGAGGACGTATCGCGACGATGTTGCCCGGAGTTCTGCCGAGCATTTTCTGCGCCTCGTCGCCGACCTTCAGCAGCCGGCCGGTGTTCTTGTCGAGCGCCACGACCGACGGCTCGCGGAGCACGATGCCCTTGCCTTTTACGAATATCAGCACACTTGCGGTGCCGAGGTCCATACCTATATCGCGTCCAAACATCACAAAAACCTTCCTTTCGCCGCCGTGCCGGAGGCGTAAAAATTCTGATTTGTTTTCCAATGGCAATGCGCCCTAGAACCCATACCGCATCCGACCGTCTGCGCCGCCTTTTAATTAGCTCAATGTCGGGCAATATTCGCAAAGCGAATATTGCGAGCGAGGGCTGTAAAATGTCGGATAAGGAATTGGTTCGTGCCCTCGCATTCCGCGCCTGTTCGCGCGGTTGAAGTTGGCGGCGAAGCCGCCAACTTCGCGCAGGCGGAATTCAGTTCCGCCGAGCATTTCAATCGGAAGGGTTCCCAAACGGTCTACCGACCGTTTGGGAATTGCGCATCAGACCTCGGCGCAAAGCGCCGACGTCCCGACTTTCTGCTAATCGAAGAATGCCTATACTGCGGCCGACTGCCTGCGCCGCCTTTAGCGGCGTTCCGCGCCTGTTCGCGCGGTTGAAGTTGGCGGCGAAGCCGCCAACTTCGCGCAGGCGGAATTCAGTTCCGCCGAGCATTCAATCGGAAGGGCTCCCACGCGGTCGCTGACCACGTGGGAATTGCGTAGCGAAGCGAGCGCGATTTGCCGCGACGGCTCTTGCGACTATTATACCACATAAAAACAGTTTAGGGGAGTAGGGAAATAATAAAATTTTGCCGACGAGAAAGCGTATTTGCAAACGGCGGGTTTTGTGGTAGAATCATAGTAGAAATTCGGGCGCGCACGGCGCGCCAAATGATACGGAGGACATGATGAAGAAGCTTGCTGCAATACTTTTGACGTTTGCGATGGTGCTGTCGCTTGCGGCCTGCGCGGGGGAGAGCGAGCCGTCGTCCGAGCCATCCGAGCCGGGCACTTCGGCCGTCGTTTCGGAGGAACCCTCGCCGGGTGAGGATGCGCCGACCGATGGACCGACCGGAGAGCCGAGCGCGGAGCCTTCTCCCGATGCGC
>CANRIN010000105.1 GCA_947630675.1 uncultured Clostridia bacterium
GAGGGCGAGTTCAGATAGCGGGCGGGGATTATGACGTCGGTATCCACGTTGTCCCCGTACTTAAAAACCGTTCCCTTGATCATTTCTGCGCCTCCTCAAGCTCGTATGGCGACGCCACGCAGCCCGCGACGGCGCTTGCCGCCGCAACGGCCGGGCTCGCAAGTATGACTTCGCTCTTCGTATGTCCCATTCTGCCGACGAAGTTGCGGTTCGTGGTAGTGACTGCGCGCTCGCCCGCGCTCATGACGCCCATGTGTCCGCCGAGGCAGGGTCCGCAGGTCGGGGTGGAGAGAGCGCATCCGCTCTTTATGAATATCTCCGCAAGTCCCTCGGTAAGGCACTGAAGATATACCTCCTGCGTCGCGGGTATGACGATGCAGCGGACGCCCGGGGCGACCTTCCTGCCCTTCAGTATCCCCGCCGCCATGCGCAGGTCGGAGATGCGTCCGTTCGTGCAGGAGCCTATGACGACCTGGTCTATGTGCAGCCCCTTCACCTCATCCACGGTCTTCGTGTTCGAGGGGAGGTGCGGCATGGAGACAGTGGGCTTCAGCGTCGAGAGGTCTATAGTCACCTCACGCTCGTACTCCGCGTCCTCGTCCGCCTCGTAGACCTTTATAGGACGGTCAAAGCGTCCCTTCACATACTCAAGCGTCTTCTCGTCGACCGGGAAGATGCCGTTCTTGCCGCCCGCCTCTATAGCCATATTGGATATTGTGAAGCGGTCGTCCATCGAGAGCGACGCGACGCCGGGACCCGCGAACTCTATTGACTTGTAGAGCGCGCCGTCCACGCCGATGAGGCCTATCAGGTGAAGTATGACGTCCTTGCCGCCGACGTACTTCGGCAGCGTTCCCACGAGGTTCACCTTTATCGCGGACGGGACCTTGAACCAGTTCTCGCCGGAGGCCATTCCCGCCGCCATATCGGTCGAGCCGATGCCGGTCGAGAAAGCCCCGAGAGCGCCGTAGGTGCAGGTGTGCGAGTCCGCGCCGACGACGCAGTCGCCGGGACCGACGAGCCCCTGTTCGGGGAGCAGCGCGTGCTCGATGCCGACCGTCCCCACGTCGTAGAAGTGCGTTATCCCGAAGCGGTGCGCGAATTCGCGCGCCGAGGCGCAGAGCTCCGCGGACTTTATGTCCTTGCAGGGCGTGTAGTGGTCGAGGACTATTACTATCTTATCCTTGTCGAAAACCTTGTCAAAGCCCGCCTCGTCGAAGACGTTTATCGCCACCGGGGTCGTGACGTCGTTGCCGAGGACTATGTCGAGCTTTGCCTCTATCAGATCCCCCGCTTTCACGCTCGGAAGTCCGGCGTGGGCTGCGAGGATCTTCTGCGTCATTGTCATTCCCATACGCTTATTCCTCCTTTGCGGGCTCCGCCGTCATGCCCGCGGCGCGCATCTTGTTGAGCGCCGTGAGGTAGGCGGTGATGCTCGCCTCGATTATATCGGTCGAAAGTCCCTTGCCGGAATAGCTCCTGCCGCCGGCGGAGAGCTTCACCGTGACGTCTCCGAGGGTGTCCTTGCCCTCCGATATCGAGTTTATCGAGTAGATGTCGAAGGTGTGTTCGCCCGGCTTTACTATCTCGTCTATCGCCTTGAAAGAGGCGTCTATCGGCCCGTCTCCGAGCGCGACGCCCTCGAACTTCTCTCCGTCGAGCTTCAGGCAGACGGTGCTCGTGGAGGTGGTGAAGTTGCTCGTGTGCGCCGCGAACCAGTCGAGCTCGTAGCCGGATACGCTCTCGTCGGTGCGGGAGCGGTGCATGACTATCGCCTCTATGTCCGCGTCGTTTATCGACTTCTTCTTGTCGCAGAGCACCTTGAACTCCTCAAAGCAGCTGACGAGCTCCTCCTGGCTGAGGTTGTAGCCGAGCTCGTGCAGGCGGCTCTCGAAGGCGTGTTTGCCGGAGTGCTTGCCGAGGACTATCGAGTTCGCGTGTATGCCGACGGCCTCCGGGGTGAGTATCTCGTAGGTCATGCGGTTCGCGAGGACACCGTGCTGATGTATCCCCGCCTCGTGCGCGAACGCGTTCTTGCCGACTATCGGCTTGTTTATCGGCGCGGTCTGCCCGATGATGTTGTAGACGAGCTTGCTTGCGCGGTATATCTGCGTGGTGTCGAGGCGGGTGTTCGCACGGTAGATATCCGGGCGGGTGTGCAGCGCCATGACTATCTCCTCGAGCGCGGAATTGCCGGCGCGCTCGCCGAGGCCGTTTATCGTGCACTCCACCTGCCTCGCGCCGCCGAGGACGCCCGCAAGCGAGTTTGCCGTCGCCATGCCGAGGTCGTTGTGGCAGTGGACCGAAAACTCCACGCCGTCGGGATGCTCCACCCCGGCCATGACGTACTCGATGAGCGCGCGCATCTCCGCCGGCGTGGTGTAGCCGACGGTGTCCGGAAGGTTTATCACGGTCGCGCCGCACTTTATGGCGGCGTTGACTACCTTGCGAAGGAAGTCCCAGTCGCTGCGGGTGGCGTCCTCCGCCGAGAACTCGACGTTTTTGCAGTACTTCGCGGCGTAGGAGACCATCTTCTGCACCGTCTCGTACACCTCGTCCGGCGTCATGCGGAGCTTGTACTCCATGTGCAGCGGGCTCGTCGCGATGAAGGTATGTATGCGCGGGTCGGCCGCGCCCTTCACCGCCTCCCACGCCGCATCAATGTCCCCGACGGTCGCCCGCGCGAGGGACGCGACTGTGCAGTCCTTCACCGTCTCCGCTATCGTCTTCACCGACTCGAAGTCGCCTGGTGACGAGATGGCAAAGCCCGCCTCTATGACGTCCACGCGCAGCTTCTCGAGCGCGCGGGCGACCTCTATCTTCTCGCTGAGGTTCATGCTGCAGCCCGGCGACTGCTCTCCGTCCCGCAGAGTCGTATCGAAAATCTTTACCTTATCCATCGTAATCACCTCAAGCTATACCGTAAGAATGGCGCCCTTGTCGGCGGAGGAGACGAGCTTCGCGTATCTCGCGAGATACCCTGTCTTCACCTTAGGCTCCGGCGGCGTCCAGCGGGCGCGGCGGGCCTTGAGTTCCTCGTCCGACACCTCGACCGAGATCGAGAAGCCGCGTATGTCTATCGCGATGATGTCGCCCTCCTCAACGAGCGCGATGTTGCCGCCCGCGGCGGCCTCCGGGCTGACGTGGCCTATCGCCGCGCCGCGCGTCGCGCCGGA
>CANRIN010000106.1 GCA_947630675.1 uncultured Clostridia bacterium
TCCCCTATGTGTGTTTTTGGCTACTTTTTGCACAAGCAAAAAGTAGCGCAGGGTGCGGGGCGGCATGCCCCGCATGGGGGTGTGGGGGCGCAGCCCCCGCAAAGTGCCCGTGAGGCTCAGCCTCACTTAGGGACGCGGGGGCCGCCCCGCGTATGCCCGCGGGGCTTCCCCGCTATACGGGTGTGGGCTTTGTCCGCTTGGTCGCGGGGCCCGCCCCGCGGATACCCGCGGGGGCTTCCCCGCTGGATGGGTGTGGGCTCTGCCGACGATCACTCGTAATATTGCGCCTGTGCGTTCCACAGCTCCGCGTACTTCCCTCCGCGCGCGAGCAATACGTCGTGCGTGCCGCGCTCCGCTATGCCGCTGTCGTCAAAGACGAGTATCTCGTCGCAGAACCGGCAGCTCGAGAGGCGGTGGCTGATATATATCGCCGTCCTGTCGCCCGATATGCTGTCAAACTGCCGGTATATCTCCGCCTCGGCTATCGGGTCGAGCGCCGCCGTCGGCTCGTCGAGAACGAGGAACGGCGCGTCCTTATAGAGCGCCCGCGCTATCGCTATCTTCTGCGCCTCTCCGCCGGAGGGCTCGACTCCCTCCTCCCCGAAGTCGCGGTAGAGCATCGTGTCAAGTCCCTGCGGCAGCTCCGCGAGCCTCTCACCAAACCCAGAATCCTCAAGGCTCTTTATGACGCGGGCGCGGTCATAGCGCAGTCCGCCCGCCACGTTCTCACCGAGCGGGCGGCTTAGCAGCGTGAAGTCCTGGAACACCATGCTGAACACCGCCATGTAGTCGTCGTAGTCATACTTGCGGATGTCTATCCCGTTCAGAAGTATCTCGCCCTCCTGCGGGTCGTAGAGGCGGCAGAGCAGCTTCACGAATGTGCTCTTTCCGCTGCCGTTCTCGCCGACTATCGCGAGGCGCGTCCCGACCCGGAACTTCACCGAGACGTGGCGGAGCGCCCACCGCTCGGTGTTTGGGTATCTGAACGACACGTCGCGGAACTCCACCTCGTACTGACGGTCGGAGCGTTTCTCGGTCGTGAGGCTCCCGCGGTACATCCTCCGCTCGCGGTCGAGGTAGTCAAAGGCGAGCTTCAGGAAGGGCGCGTTCGTCCGTATCTCCGCCGCCTGCCGGAGCACGAGCATCGCCGAGGTAGCGAGCGCCGTCACGGCGCTTACATACTGTGTCACCATGCCGACGCCGAACGCGCCCGCCCACGCCTTGAGGCAGACGTAGACGTACACCGCGCCGGTGAGGAGCACCGGCATACACGCCGACACGGCGAAGAGCACGCCCTGTTTTCCCTTTGCCAACTTATTAAAGGATGCAAATCCCGCATATTTTTCAACGTAGTCGGAGTATTTGTTCACGATGCGGCACTGACGGTAGAGCCGGACGTCGAGCGCGCGGTTGCTTTCCATCGGCACAAAGCCGAAGTACATGAACGCGCGGTTGCCGAAGCGGGCGTTTTCCGCCATCGCCGCCGTCTGGGTCATTCTTCCGGCCGCTCCCTCAATAAGCGGTGAGAGCGCCGTGGGTATGACGAGCGCCGCCGCTAGCGCAAGCAGCGCGAGCGGGCTGTCAAGCGCGGTGAGCGCTCCGGCGCTTGCGGGCACCCGCGAGAGAAACAGCCCCGCGACGAGCGCCACAGCCCCCGCAACTCCGACTATGCCGCGCACTCCCTCCTGTACCATGCGCGGCACCGCCGTTATCCCGTGACCGCCCCAGTTCATGTTCTCCCTTACCTGGGAGTAGAGGTCGCGCACCTCGCGGCTCTCTATGTCCTCATAGTCCATCTCGAGCTGTTTGTCCTCGAAGATGCGCGCATATCCCTTGTAAAACACCTCGGCCCAGCCGCTCTTTGTGTCGCGCCAGCGCGCGAGGAGGTATCCCGCGAGCGTGAGCGCGCCGGTGACGGCGACGGTGAGTATCACGAGCCGCCAAAGCACGTCCGCGCGCCGCAGTCCGGCGAGCTCGTCAATTATCCTCGCCGAGAAGAACACCGCCGCATACGGCGTCACCGCCTCGAATACCGAGGCGAGCGTCTGCGAGAGCAGCAGCCCGGGACAGTATTTCCGCACCAGCCGGACTGCCCGAAGGCTCATCCGAAGCGATTCTCTGAGACCTGTCTTCTTCAGAACTCACTCCCCTCTCTGTAGTACCGGCTCTGTATCTCAAAGAGCTCCGCGTAGCCGCCGCCGAGGCGCAGAAGCTCGTCGTGCGTCCCCTCCTCGGCTATCCTGCCGTCCGCGAGGAATATCACCCGGTCGCAGAAGCGCGTGGAGGCGAGGCGGTGCGAGATGAAGACGGAGGTCTTCCCCTCGGTCATCTCGTTGTACTTCATATAGATGTCGTTTTCGGCGATCGGGTCGAGCGCCGCCGTCGGCTCGTCGAGGACGAGCACGTCCCCGCCGCGGTAGAGCGCTCGGGCAAGCATCAGCCGCTGCGTCTCGCCGCCGGAGAACTGCACGCCGTCGAGGTACACGTCCCGCCCGACGTGTGTGTCGAGCCCATTCGGGAGCTTTTCGACGAGCTCAGAAAGTCCCGCCTTTTCGATACATTCGCGCACGCGCTCCGTGTCGACGCCGTCCACCGACTGCGCGACGTTATCCGCGACGGTGACATCGAGCACCGAAAACTCCTGAAAGACCGCGCTGAAAAGCGAATAGTACTCACGCCTGTCAAACTCGCGGATATCCTCGCCGTCCATGAGGACGCGCCCCTCCGTCGGGTCGAGGAAGCCGCAGAGCAGCTTCACAAGCGTCGTCTTGCCCGCACCGTTGAGTCCGACTATCGCGAGCTTCTCGCCGGGTCGGAGCGTGAGGTCCACGTCGTGAAGCGTGTCCTTTTCCGCCCCG
>CANRIN010000107.1 GCA_947630675.1 uncultured Clostridia bacterium
AGGGTGCGAGGATGCAATCCCCGCAAAGTGTCGGTAGAGCTCCGCTCTACTAGGGACGCGGGGGTCACCCCGCAGATCCCTGCGGGGCTTCCCCGCTAGATAGGAGTGGGGCGGCACAGCCCCGCAAAGGTGTTGGTAGAGCTCCGCTCTACCAAGGACGCGGGGGGGTCGCCCCCGCGGGTGCCCGCGGGGTCTGCCCCGCTAGATGGGTGCGGGGATGCAATCCCCGCAAGGTACCGGTGAGGCTCAGCCTCACTTAGGGACGCGGGGGTCGCCCCGCAGATTCCTGCGGGGCTTCCCCGCTAGATAGGTGTGGGGGCACAGCCCCGCGAAGGTACCGGTGAGGCTCAGCCTCACTCAGGGACGCGGGGCCCGCCCCGCAGATTCCTGCGGGTCTTCCCCGCTAGATAGGAGTGGGGCGGCACAGCCCCGCTGGATAGGTGTGGGCTACGCCCGCTGTTTTGCCTCAAAACGGTTTACAATTTTCCGTTTCTGTGGTATCATTGGATAAAGTTGCAAAGAATTTCCGGCGCGTCCGTGCGCCGCAGACACAGGGAGGATTCGGTATGGATCTCGAAAAAATGAAGCATAAGTATGCGTACACTCTTGCCCGCGTAGGACTGAACGTCCAGAAGGGGCAGACCGTGCTCGTCGAGGCCGCGATAGAGGGCTGGCAGTTCACGAGCATCTTCGCGGAGGAGTGCTACAAGCTCGGCGCGGGGAACGTCGTCGTGCATTATCTCGACCTGCCCAACATGAAGGTCGCAGCGCAGTACCGCTCGGATGAGGACATCCGCCGCGTGGAGGACTGGGAGGTCGCCATGCACCAGGGGTATCTTGATAACGGCGCGTGCTACGTCCGCCTAGAGGGCGTGAACCCGAAGCTCATGGAGGGCGTCTCGGAGAAGAACTCGAGCGCTATCTTCGCGCATGTGGACGCGGTCCGCAACATCATGCGCAAGGCGAGCCGCGAGAAGCACTGCCAGTGGCTCATAGCGATGATCCCCACGATCGAGTGGGCGGAGTACATCCTCGGCAAGACCGGCGAGGAAGCGCTTGACGAGCTGTGGGAGACCGTTCTGCGTCTCTGCTACATCACCGAGGACAACGACCCCGTCGCCGCGTGGGAGGAGAAGAGCCGCCGCACGTCCGAGCGCGGCAACGCCGTCGACGAGCTGAAGCTGACGAAGCTGCATTACACAGCATCGAACGGCACCGACCTCACCGTCGGCCTCACGCCGTGGTCGCACTTCGGCTTCGGCAAGCGCGAGCGTCCGAAGGACTTCATACCGTTCCACGCGAATATGCCCTCTGAGGAGATATGCACGACCCCGAACAAGTTCGAGACGAACGGCGTGGTCTACGCTTCCCGTCCGCTCGTGCTCGGCGGCAAGAAGATAGAGAACTTCGGATTCCGCTTCAAGGACGGCAAGGTCGTCGAGGTCCTCGCGAACGAGGGCAAGGAGATGCTCGAGGATCTGATCCACACTGACGAGAACGCCGGATACCTCGGCGAGGCGGCACTTGTCGAGTACCACTCCCCGATAAGCATGAGCGGCCTTGTGTACTACACCACGCTGATAGATGAAAATGCAAGCTGCCACCTCGCGCTCGGGCGCGGCCTCGGCTCCGGCCCGAAGGGCAGCGAGCACCTCTTCAACGACAGCACGATACACGTCGACTTTATGATAGGCACCCCGGATATGCACATCGTCGGCACCACCGAGGACGGCAGGGAAGTGGACATCTTCCGGGACGGAGACTTCGCGATATAATGCGGGCACAGCTCGCAGCCGCTTCACGGGACAAGCCCCGCACCCGTATAGCGGGGAAGCCCCGCAAGCATTTGCGGGGCGAGACCCCGCGTCCCTGAGTGAGGCAGAGCCTCACCAGCACTTTGCGGGGATTGCATCCCCGCGCCCTGCGCTGCTTTTTGCTTGTGCAAAAAGTAGCCAAAAACACACATAGGGGAGAAAACCAAGTTTTCTCCCCTATGTACCCCTCTTTCTACATATCAAGTCTCTACCACGCTGCAAAAAGCGGGGAAGCTGGTATCAGCTTCCCCGCTTATACTTTCTACATAGAACCAAAAGTCCCGCTTTTTTGGGATACTTTCTGCATTACGCCTATAGCCGGAGCGTTGAACCGGACTTTTTGACTCTACTACGCAGGAATCGTTCGATGTTGTCGGTGTAGAGGGTTCGTCCTGTGCTGGCAGTTCTGTTTGTGGGTCTTAAGTCAGGGGTGAGGACTATGCCCTCTCCCTTAATAAACCCTCTCCCAATACAGACACACAACCGCAACCCACATAACCAGACGACACTCTGTTTCCAACAAATTTGTCATCCGACCGGGTGAGTTTCTGGGGATAAAAATAAGTGCAACAGTCAGAGATTGGCACACGCCTACCGACGGGAAAGTATGCGAGACCGGCTTGCGTATGCCGGCATTAACGGGACAAAAAGCGGGCGATTTGTCGTTGACACAATTTCTTGCAGCGTTTATACTGAACTTAAAGAGAAACGGAAAGGAAGGATCGGTATGGAAAAGCTGCGCGGGGTCAACTTGGGAAACTGGCTGGTGCTTGAAAAGTGGATGACGGAGGAGCTGTTCTCGGGAACGAACGCGGAAGATGAGACGTATCTGTGTATGGAGCTCGGCCGCGAGCGCGCGGCGGAGCGCCTCAAGGTCCACCGCGACGAGTTCATATCCGAGCGGGACTTTGAGGAAATAGCGGCGAAGGGCTTCAACGCCGTCCGCATTCCGGTGCCGTTCTTCCTGTTTGAGGATGTGGGGCCGTACATACACTGCTATGAGTATCTTGACCGCGCTTTCGACTGGGCGGAGAAGTTCGGACTGAAGATACTGGTCGACCTTCACACCGCTCCCGGCGGCCATAACGGAACCGACAACTCGGGTATCTGCGGCATCTGCACATGGTCGACAAATTCGGAGTACGTCCGCTACACGGTGGACGTCCTCGAACGGATAGCGGAGCGCTACGGAAAGCGCGAGGCGCTGTGGGGCATCGAAGTCCTGAACGAGCCGATGTGCAGCGACACCGAGGCTGGAAAGCTCCTTAACATCAACAGCCTCGTGGAGTTCTACAAGCCTGTCGATACGGAGCTTGCGAAGAAGAACGAGAGCTATACGCTCGACTTCCTCAAGCGCTTCTACCTCGACGCCTACACCGCCATCCGCCGCCACGCAGGGCCGGAGAAGTACGTCGTGTTCTCGGACGCGTTCGAGCTCGATATATGGGATGAGTTTATGGGCTCGCTGGAGAGTGCGGTGCTGGATACACACAACTATCTCATGACGCCGGACATGACCCTTTTCCGCGAGCGGAACGCGGAGGTCTACGCGGAGTATCTGCGGGAGCTTGGCGAGCGCGTGAACGCCGCCGCGCGGCGTGTGCCGCTGATAGTGGGAGAGTGGAACGCGCAGAACCACGCGGACGGTCTTGCGGAAATGACAAAGGCCGAGAAAGACCGTCTCTATACTACCGTCGCGGACGGTTTCCAAAACAGTATGCGCGACGCGATGGGGTGGTTCTATTGGACGTGGAAGGTCATCGCGGACGGGCTCGACGCGCAATGCGACGACGCGAGCCGCTGTGTAAATCAAGGTTGGCTGAGATTCTGAAAAGCCACGTACCATCTAGCGGGGAAGCCCCGCAAGTATTTGCGGGGCGACCCCCGCGTCCCTAAGTGAGGCTGAGCCTCATCACTACCTTCGCGGGGCTGTGCCGCCCCGTGCCCCTGCATTACTTTTTGCTCGCGCAAAAAGTAATCAAAAACGCGCTTAAGGGAGAGGGCTCCGCCCTCTCCCTTA